>JASJAS010000016.1 GCA_030066875.1 Acidimicrobiia bacterium
GATTGCACGCAAAGCTATAGAGAACTGACCTTCGGGACCGGAGTCTGAGAGGAGCCGCTGATGTCGGACCGTTTCCATCAAATCTCGATGGAACAGCTAACGGACTGGGTGTTCACCGAACTCGAGGAGAAGGACTCGATCTTTGGCATCCCGCGCGCCGGGTTTTTTGTGCCTTCAGAGAACGACCGTTTCCGCCTCGAGAAGTACGGACAACTGCTGGAGACACCGTTCGGTGTGGCTGCCGGGCCTCACACCCAGATGGCTCAGAACATCATTGTCTCTTGGCTCGTGGGCGCCCGTTTCCTCGAGCTGAAGACCATCCAGACGCTGGACGAACTCGACGTCAACAAGCCGTGTATCGACCTCGAAGACGAGGGCTACAACGTCGAGTGGTCACAGGAGCTGAAGGTCTTCGAATCGTTCGACGAGTATCTGCGTGCCTGGGTGCTGATCCATGCCTTGCACCGCAAGCTCGGCTTCCCGGGCGAATCGCCCGGGATGATCTTCAACATGTCAGTCGGCTACAACCTCGAGGGCATCAAGAAGCCCAACGTCCAGTGGTACTTGGACGCAATGGCCGATGCTTCGCCCTACAAGCAGGCCTACATCGACATCGTCGCCGAGCACTATCCAGAGATTCGGGATATCGACATTCCCGACACGGTTTCAGACACGATCACCCTCTCGACAATGCACGGGTGCCCTCCCGACGAGATCGAGGCGATCGTTCTCTACCTCCTCAACGAGCGGAAGATTCATACGTCGGTCAAGTGCAACCCGACGCTGCTTGGTGCCGATCGGGTTCGTGGCATCGTCAACGATGAGCTTGGGTTCACCGACGTTCCCGTGCCCGACGAGGCCTTCGGCCACGACTTGATGTATGTCGATGCCGTTCCGATGTTCCACAACCTGCGGCGGGTGGCTCGGGCAAACGATCTCGTCTTCGGACTCAAGCTGACCAACACACTCGAGGTCGAGAACCATCGGCCTGTGTTCGATCGGGACGAGATGATGTATCTGTCGGGCCGACCGTTGCACGCGGTGACAACCAACCTGGCGCTGCGACTCTCCGAGGAATTCAAGGGTGACCTGCTGCTTTCGTTCGCCGGTGGCGCCGACGCCTTCAACGTTGCGGATCTGATGCGCTCCGGTATGACCACCATCACGGTGTGCTCGGATCTGCTCAAGACAGGCGGCTACCTGCGGTTCCCGCAGTACATCGAAGAGCTCGACAAGGCATTGGACGCGGCCGGCGCCGACAGCCTCACCGACTTCATAGTGAATACGGCGGTTGCTCAGGAGAACATGACGGACTTCGTGCCGCTGCTGGCCTACTCGACGTTGACCGAAAGTGGCCTCAACCTGAGTGCCGAACAAGCTGCGACGCTGAGCGAGCGGCTCCGCTACGAGAGCAGTGGTGAATCGCCGGTTGCGGTCATCGAGTCGTGGGCGACAGAGAACGGCTTGGATGAGGAGCGCGCCACAGCATTGGTCAAGCTGGCGGTCAATGCAATGAAGAGGGTGAATCTGCGCCAGTACGCCCAGTTTGTCCGCTCTGACTGGCGCTACTTGAAGGGATCGTTCCGTACCGATCGCTCCAAGACCGAGCGCGAGCTGCATCTGTTCGATTGCATCCAGGCGCCGTGTGTGGACGAGTGCCCGGTGGATCAGGACGTGCCCGCTTACATGCGCGCTGTCCGCGAAGGTGATTTCGCCCGTGCGGTTGCGATTACCCGCACCGACAACCCACTCGGGTCGATGCTCGGTCGGGTCTGTGACCATCTCTGCGAGAACACCTGCATCCGAACCCACATGGATGAGCCGTTGGCCATTCGAGAGATGAAGCGCTTCATCATGGAGCACGAAAACGGATCGCCTATGGCCAAGTCGGCGGGCACGGCGGGCAAAGTCGCCATCATCGGTGCAGGGCCGGCCGGCATTGCTGCTGCCCGGGAGTTGGGGCAGGCCGGATTTGCCGTGACTATCTTCGAGCATCACCCATACGCGGGTGGCATGGTCGGAGGAGCCATCCCCGAGTACCGGATCCCTCAGGCAAACATCGACCAAGACCTCGTGGCACTGGATGAGCTCGGCGTTGAGATCAAGTACAGCACCACCGCAGGCAAAGACTTCTCGCTTGCCGACCTGCGGGAGCAGGGCTACCAGTACACGTTCGTTGCGGTTGGCGCACAGTTGCCGAAGTACCTCGGTTTCGAAAACGAGGACAGCAAAGGTGTCATCGACGCACTGGCGTTCCTACGTAGTGTTCGCGAAGGTCATCCCATGGAGGTCGGTCCCCGGGTTGGAGTCGTGGGTGCCGGCGACACAGCGATGGACTGCGTGCGCTCGGCGTGGCGAGTCGGGGCAACCGAGACGTCGCTGATCTACCGTCGCACCATCGATCAGATGCCGGCAGACCGCGAGGAGATCCACGAGAGCATTGTCGAAGGCATCAACATCATCGAACTCGCCAATCCGCATGCCATCCTTGCTGAGGACGGCGTGCTCAAGGGCTTGGTCTGCACCAGGACGGAATATCGCGGCGAACGCGACTCGTCCGGTCGCAAGATCCCGTTCGACGTTCCCGATTCGCAGTTTGAAATCGAGCTAGACACGCTGATCCTGGCGATCAGCCAGCATTCGTTGCTCGATTTCTTTGGTGACGACGAGCCGGAACTGACCAGTCGGGGATACATCGCCGTGGACCCAGCCACGTGCGAAAGCTCGCTGCCCGGCGTCTATGCCGGCGGTGACGTAGCGGCCGACGGTCCGTCATCGATCGTCAAGGCTGCCGCCGATGGGAGGCGGGTCGCCAATGCCATCATCAAGCATGCCACCGGGGTTCCCGTTCCTCTGCCGGAGACGTGGAAGCCGCTAGAGCTGAAGCTGCAGGACATGGTCGTGAAGCGAGCGCGTCGGGAGTACCGCGTGCCGGTGCGCCACTCGCCCTTGGACGTTCGGGACAACTTCAATGAGACCATCTACACCTACAGCGAGGACGAAGCCAAGGCGGAAGCCTCCCGCTGTCTCGACTGCGACACCATTTGCAGTCTTTGCGTCGGTGTGTGCCCGAACATGGCACTGCTCACGTACGAAATGGCGCCATTCCGGGCCGAACTACCCGCGCTGTCGATTGCCGGCGGGGAGGTCGTCGTCGGAGATGAGAGCAGGTTTGCGGTCGACCAATCACTGCAGATCGCAGTGCTCACAGACTTCTGCAACGAGTGCGGCAACTGCGTGACCGCCTGTCCCACCTCGGGCGAGCCATACCGCGACAAGCCGCGTCTCTATCTCGATCGCCCCGACTTCGAGGCGGAGAAGGACAATGCCTTCTGGGTGGAGCAGACCGGCGATACGACCATCGTCGAGGCTCGCTGGAACGGGGAGACCCATCGGCTGGCGATCAACGGCCAGGTGGACTACTCCGCTCCGGCGCTACGCGCGACGCTTGCGAACGACACACTCGAAGTCATCACGGCCACTCCTGGCGACGCGGCGGTTGACGGGCAGAGTGTTTCCCTCGAGCCCGCTGCCCAGATGTACGCCTTCTGGCAGGGCCTCAGTGGATCGATGCCGCAAGTTCCGCTGGCGGGACGGGAAGGCACGAAGGTGCCACATCCCGGCTACGAAGAGTAGAACCGACTAGTCGGCGGTATTGGCGGGCAGCGGGACGAGTCTGCCGCTGATCCACCGCAGTTGCTGCTCGTGCAGTTCACTTGTGGCCAGCTCGGCTCCAGCTGCTGTCAGGCGGTAGTAGCGGCGGGGCCTTCCTTCGCGACCCTGACGGGCAGCTTCCGCTGGATCCTCCCACTCGCTGCTGAGAGCGCCGCGGTCTTCCAGCCGGCGCAGTGAGCGGTACAGCGTTGGCTGCGACATGATCGAGCTGCCGTCCTCGGCATCGGCGAGGTGACGGGCGAGGTCGTAACCGTGGAATCGATCGTGACCGGCGATCTGGAGGTCGGCCGCGGTGAGCAGGAGCCGTAGCTCGTTTCTGACCAACCCCGTTCCGTCCCTGCGTTTCACGATTTGCCTTTCCGTAGGCCTTGTTGATCGAGTCGGCCTGTCTTGACTTCGCTATAGACAATGTCGAGGTGCCGTAGGCGGGGCAGGACGTGCACGAATGACAATGCTCCAAGGCCGATCACGAGCGACGGAACACTCATCGTCAAGTCGATGGGAGCCATGGTCACGCCCCAGACGATCTGGGTGACTCCGAGGGTCGCCGTGCCGATGACGAGGACGATGCCGGCGGTGGTGACCCAACGCCGCCCCTCTCGCACATGCGAGGCCGCGATGAGCAGCAGGAACCCAATGGCGATCACAACGAAGCTGACTTGCATGGCACGGTCCATGACCACGTTCTCCAGAACGGGCCCGTCGTAGGGCCACTGCGCAGCGGTGGGAAAGGTGACTGCGAGGCCCGTGAAGCCGACTGCCGCAAGAAGTCCTGCGGGTCGGTACCTCGCCAGGATCACACGCCGCGGATTACGCACGAAGTTGACCCCCACCAGCAACAGGCCCGCAGACGTCACCACAACGAACAACTTGAACGGTTCCGGATAAGGCGATGCGGCCGATCCCGAGACGATCCCACCGAGCCCGACCAGCGAGAGCGCAATGCCGGCCGGCATCGAGGTGATGTCACGGTCGCTGAGACGAAACCAGATTGCGGCCGGGATCCCACGGATGGCCCGCCCGAGAACCTGACGGGGCCGCTGGTCCTCGGCCATGGCCTCCCAATCGGCGAGACCTTCCGAGAGCAGGCGCTGCCGATCTGGCGTGGTCATTCCCCAGGTCAACAGGCGGTTGATCGCGTGCGCCAACCTGATGGACAGAGGAAAACGCGCACGGTAGTCGGACTGCATTCCGTCCTCAACGCTAGTTATGGGGTCCCCATACCACCATTCGATGACCCATCATGGTGCACTTGTGGACCGGGGTGCTCGCCGGGTTTCGGCCGGTGCACTATGTGCGTTTAATATTCGAGAGGTGGTGAAGAGCGAGCCTTAGGGGGGCTGGCCCGGATCCAGCCGGCCCGGAGGGACCGGCGCAGGTTCGGGCGCTCGGCTGAGAAGCCGACGAACGTGTCCACGGGACTTCACAGGGGGGACCCGTGGACATTGTCGCGATAGCTCGCGCAGATCCTGCAGATGACACGGACAATGCGGCGGCACTTGCTAGAGGCTGAGAGCAACCAGCGGAACGATCAGGCCAATGGCGATTACGGCGCCGATGATGGCGCCGAGTAGTAGCGATTCTCTTCTACTTCGTTCACTCATCGCGACCTGCCCCCGATTGGGTTTCGCCAACTTCGCTACTGGCTTGCTGCTACATGGTGCCTTTGCCGAATAGACACTAGTCTGCCGCACATTGAGACGGAATGCACGAGCGTCCTATCGAGCGTGGTGGTGAACCAGTGACGACTGAGGTCCAACCCGAACCAGCGGAGATCGCCGACAGCGAGAATGACGAGAAGTCGTTCTTTGCCCGGGGCGCGTTACTTGGTCTGGCCGGCGGAGTCCTCGCAGCGATCCTGCTGATAAGCGTCGGAGGTTCCGTCGTGTCCCTGGTCGACGATTTGTTTGGCTCCCAAGAGGTCGAGGCTGCGGGGGACGCGAGTGGCGGGAGTGACAGCTCGCTGATTGCCCAGGGCAGAAACCTGACAGCGACATGCGTCGGCTGTCATACGACCGACGGAGTCGACACGGTCGGGCCAACCTGGCAGGCGTTGGCCGGGTCCGAACGGCTCCTCGAGAACGGCGAAACGGTCATCGCGGATACCGAGTACATCAAGAACTCGATCATCGACCCGAACGACCAGATTGTCGCCGGTTTCGCCCCCGACCAGATGCCGACCAACTACGGCGAGACCTTCTCCGCCGAGGAGCTCGAAGCGCTGATCGCCTACCTGGAATCCTTGTAGAAGTCGGCCGGCGCCTCCGCCGCAGGCGTGATCGGGTTAAGGGACGTTTCTGAACGGAACGTTGAGAGTGACCCCCCCGGCATCCAGAATCGCCCGCGCTCGGCTGTTTATCGAGCCGTCGTGGATGTGAGCGTAGAGACTGTCCCCTGGGCAACTAGTTGCGGCGTGGTCGCGATGACCCGAGACGGACTCAAGGCTGGACGCTAATGGGATGTCGAACTGCATCGCCGCCCAGGCCACCAGCTGCGCCGTCAACTCCAGTTGGGTGGTGGTGGGGGTGTCTTCATCGAAGTTGCCCTCGACAACGACTAGGAAATGCCCGGTGGGATCGTATGCAGTTGCCGTGTCCCCCACGGCGTTGTACGGCCGTCCCTCGTAGACCTTTCCATCGCGACCGACGATGAAGTGGTATGCAAGGTCGGGCCATCCGAGGTAGTGGTGCCAGCCCTGCCAGGAGCGAAACTGTGGCGGCCCGATCGGTCCGGCGAGATCACCCGCATGGTGGATCGTGATTCGGTCGATGATGTGTGGGGTGAACGTCCCGCGCGGTTCTGCTGCTCCCCAATCCGCCCGGGGTACCACGTCGATGATGTACGGGCGCGGGGGAATGCTGATCTCGGCGAGGCCGAGTCCGCGAGCGAGGAACGCTGCCATCTCCGCCCGGGTGACGGGTCGAGTCGGGCAGAAGCGGTCGTTGACGGGCGGGTTGCAGCCGCGGGTTATGCCGGCGGCGTGCAACTTCTCGATGTCCATCTCAAACAGGCTGGCATCGTCGTCCTCGAATGTGTCTGTACTGGCCGCAGGCAGCTGCAGGGCGCGCGTCAGGAACGCAGCCATCTGCCCCCGTGTCACCAACCCGGACGGGCAGTAACGGTCGTTGACCGGCGGGTTGCAGCCGCGAGTGATCGAAGCGGCTGCCAGTCGATCGATGTCGATCGCGAAGATCGTATCTTCAGTGTCGCGGAAATTCGCGGGCGGAGCCGGCTGCAAACCGAGCGCGCGACTGAGAAATGCGGCCATTTGGCCGCGTGTTACCGGGGCGGCAGGACAGAAACGGGTGTTGAGCGGCGGGTTGCATCCACGAGTGATTCCCGCATCGGCTATCGCCTCTATCGCGCCCTGGTGGACCGTCGAGTCGTCGTCGACGAATGTCCCTCCGGGGGTCGGCTCGGGCGCCGCGGTTGCCGGGACCGCATACAAGCCAAGCAGCACGATGAAAGCGATCAACCGGAAGCTCGGGCGCATGAACCAATGCTAGGAGCCAGCTGAGCTCAAAAACGCTCGCTGCCGCTCTCCAGGCTCCAGATGGGGCCATCCAGACCATGGCGGGCGAACATGGCAGCCGCTTCTTCGGTGGTCCATTTGCGCCAGTCGCTATCGAGATGCCGGCCGTACCACTCTCGGGCGAATTCCCAGATCTGGGCTATGGGGCGAATGTCCCCCACGGGCTTTCCGTGGTGGGCAGCCCAAGCTGCCACCGACTCCTCGTCGCGGAACAGTGCCATCATGCTGCACGTGTAGACAACGTTGGTCCACGCCTGAACCATCGGTATGGGGAAGTGGATGACGAAGTCCGTATCGACCAAGAAACCATCGTCGATTCGGATCGTCACCGAATCCGTCGACCACGCGAGTTGGGCCGTGATGGTGGCGGTGCCTCCCGCCAGCTCGACGATTCCCAGGGAGCACCAGGCACAGGTTCCCCACCAGCGACTGCCGTCTGCTCGGACGACGTAGGCCGTAGGGGCGAGCGAGAAGGGGTGGGCGATCCAGATCTCCCGAGTACCGGGGTGGAGAACGACGCCGTGGTCGTCGGCGAGCGCTTCAAGCGCGGTGACCACCTCTTCGACGGGTCGGCCGGACCAATTGCCCAACTCGGCGTGATCCGGTGCATAGCCGCGGTCGACGATGGTTCGAATGATGGCGTGATGAATGCTGCTGTTGGTCAGTTTCATTCCGCCACTGTATCGATCGACGAAGGCCCATCACCCGGCGAAAGCGCCAGAAATCGGCCTAGTGGGACTACAGATTCCGCGCCATCCTGCCGATACCGTGGAGTGCCCGACGATGCCAGCGCAGCAGGGGAAGTAACGCCCGTAAAGGAGTTCTCGATCGTCCGCAAGGGCTATGCCCCGGATGAGGTCGAGGAGCGTCTTGCGGAATACGACGTTGCCCTGCGCGAACTCGAAGAGTATTCCGCACGCCTCAAGCAGGAACTGGCCGACGCCCGAGCAGAAGTCAGACGCTTGGAGGAGGTCGAACAGGAGGCGGTCGATCGGGCGATGCTTGCCGTTTTCGACTCCAAGAAGCGGATACTCGAACGAGCGCGCCGCAAGGCACTGAAGATCGAGAACGAGGCAAGAGTCGCCGCGGGCATGGAACCGCTGGACGAGGACGAGGTCGATCGGGATGAAGCAGACGACGACCTGTTGATCGGTGTTGTCACGTCGCCGGCACCGGCAATCACCGGGGCCAGCTTCGAAGACCCTGCTCCTGCCCCGGCTCCACGGGACGAGACGGATGGGCCGGCAGACGATGCGGAGCCGACGGACGTGTTGCGCCAGATGCTTGCGGAAGCGGACGCGATCCGGAATCAGCTCGAGCACGGCCTGACATCGGCATTCGAGGAGATTGAGCGCATGCAGCGCGACGCCGAGGCCCGGGCCACCGCACTGCTAGACGATGCCCGTACCGAAGCCGCGCGGTTGGAAGCCGCCGGCGACGCCGCCGGCCGGGGTGATGGCGGGATTCACGTCACGTTGAGCGCCGAAGAACTGGATGATCAGAAGGAACGCGAACTGCGTTCACGCTACTCGCGCAACTCCGCAAAGCTACCCAGGATTGGAGAGCCTGCGGGGGCTTCGGTGCTGGCCAGCATGAATCAGCTTCGGAACAAGTTGCGTGAGGCTGAGAAAGCGGCTCTGAAGGTGCAGGACACCGCGTCGTAGAGCCGCAAGCTAGTGTCGGCAGCTATGTCGTTGCGGCTGCAACCAAAGGGTGGGCGACTCGTCCGCGGTGCGTGTCATCACGACTGTCCGGACACCTGCGCCTGGGAGGCAACCGTGGTCGACGGTCGGGTTGTGCGCTTGCGGGGGGCTGCCGGCCATCCCACGACCCGCGGTCAACTCTGTCCCAAAGTGAACCGGTTCATCAGCAGGGTCTACCACCCGGATCGCGTCCTCAATCCGCTGCGCCGTACCGGGCCCAAGGGCTCGGCTGAGTTCGAGCCGATCGGTTGGGAGGAGGCGCTTACGGAGATTGCGACGCAGCTGTCCGACGTAGCCACCGAGCATGGCGCCGAAGCCGTGATGCAGTTCTCTTTCGACGGTACACAGGGGGTCGTGCAGAAGGGGATCATGGCCGATCGCTTCTTCGACGCGCTGGGTGCCAGCGATATCCGCAGGCACCTGTGCGGAGTCACCGCATGGCTCGGCGCATCCGACGTGACCGGGCTCCCCTTCGGTATCGATCCCGAGGACTTGCAGCATTCGCAGACGATCATCCTCTGGGGAACCAACACTCTTCTCACCAATCGCCATCTGTGGCCGTCGATCGAGGCCGCCAAGGCGAACGGCGCCATCCTGGTGGTGATCGATCCAATTCGGACCGCGACCGCAGCTGCTCCGGAGGTCGATGCCTTCCTCCAGGTCCGGCCCGGGACCGACGTCGCCCTGGTGCTGGCGATGATCAACGTGATGGTCCGCGACGACCTGCTCGACCCAATCTGGCTCGACGAGCGCACGTCGGGATGGGACGAGTTGCGCGGCTCGGCGGAAGCGATGCCGGCAAGCATCGCGGCTGAGATCACCGGCATCGCCACTGCAGACATCGAGTGGCTGGCGCGGACTTACGCGGCCAACCAACCCGCGGCGATCCGGGTGCTTGTCGGTCCTGAGCACCGCGAGCGAGGCCGAGACATAATGCGGTCCATTGCGCTGCTACCGGCGGTCAGCGGTTCCTGGCGTCACGTCGGTGGAGGTCTCGCCCGCTCTACCCAGGTGTACTTCGAAGAGGCTCTCAACTACCCGACGAGTCGACCGCCGCGGCGAGCCTTCAACATGGCGGCCCTCGGTGCGGTCCTCAACGACAACTCGCTCGATCCTCCGATCAAGGCACTCGTGGTGCACAACAGCAACCCTGCCGTGATTTGCCCCGATCAGAACGCTGTGGTGGGCGGGCTGCAACGTGAGGACCTCCTCACCGTCGTGCTCGAGCAGTTCATGACCGACACCGCCCGCTACGCCGACATCGTCCTGCCCGTCACCACACAACTCGAGCACCTCGACCTGATGATCTCCTGGGGTCATTTCTACCTTGCGCTCAACCTACCGGCCATCGAGCCACTCGGTGAGGCCCTGCCGAACAGCGAGATCTTCCGACGCCTTGCCGAGACGATGGGAATGGCAGATCCCTCGTTGCGCGCCTCGGACGAGGAAATGATCCGCGAGCTGCTCGATTCGCCACATCCCTGGCTCGACGGCATCACGTACGAGAGATTGGTTACGGATGGGTGGGCCCGGCTAGGCGTGGCTCCCGGCCACCGCCCCTATGTCGGGGCCAATCCGGCAACGGACGATGGCCGCTTCCATCTCGGAAGACTCGAGTACGTGCCGGGAAGTGAGACACGCGGTGGTGATCCGGATCGCGCTGCCCGCTATCCGTTGACGCTGATGTCTCGCAAACAACACATCAAGTTCCTCAACGCCAACTACGGCGGCTTTCCCAAGCACCTCCCCATAGAGGGCGAACCCTTACTCGAGATCCACCCGAGTGACGCAGTGATCCGAAACTTCGGTGACGGAGACAAGGTCGCGGTTGGCAACCACCGCGGCCGGCTCATCGTTTCCGCCCGCATCTCCAGTGACGTACAGCCGGGACTGGTGACCCTCCCGTTCGGCTGGTGGCATCGATCCTCGCCCGATGATCGTGGAGTCAATGCACTCCTCAACGCCGACGTTCCCCCGGACGGTGCCGGCTCCGCTTTCTTCCACGAAAACCTGGTCGAGGTGACTCCGGTCGCTCAGGAGTAGTCGGGGACCTGCACGCATCCGGAGACACGCGGCTCGGCCTCCAGTAGTTGGCTGAGGCGTTTGGCGCTGGCCACGTGTTCTGTAGTCCGGATCCGGCTGACGGCAACCAACACCCGACTCTGTGGCGGGCACACCCGCAGTGCACCGTCCGGGTGAACCAGGATCCGAGCGCAGTCCTCAACCGTCAGGATGTGGTCCGGCGGCAACGACGTGAACCGCACTGCCTCCTCGACACGGTGGGTCACCTCGTTGAGTGGCCGTCCAACGGCGCCGGCACCCATGAGGATGAGCACAGTGGTAGTCGTCGAAGGTACGACGGGCTCGTGCGCAGCTGGGGCTTTCAGCGGCCGCTGCCAGGAGCCGTCGGCTTCAACGATGACGAAGTCGGCACCCGCCTCACGAAACAGCCGGTCAACGACTTCTGGTGCCGGGCCCGTGACCTTGTGGTCGTCACCAGCGGTCAGCAGCATGACCGGGCCGGGCTTGTCGAGCGCCTCGTTAGCAGAACGAGTGTCGGCAGACCAGCAGATGGTCCGGGCCAGCATCGCCTGTTCCCGGCCCATTTTGGTGGTTGTGGTGAGGATGACCCGCCTGCCGGCTGCGGCGAGTTCGCTACCCAACCCGAACAACACTGTTGACTTCCCTCCGCCACCGACGAGCGATATCAACTCGCGTTCATCGAGCCCCAGCAGTGCGGAGAAGGCGGTCACTGAGAGCGGCGATCGAGCCAGGTGAGGATCGCTTCGATTACTCCTCCACCAATCGAGAGCGCTTTGTCAGAGATTTCGAAGCACGCCGAGGGATCCGATCGGGGGTCGATGTCAGCGATCTTCCAATCCCACTCGACCTCGTATCCCTCAGCTAGCAGACCCCGCACTACACCGCCGATGCGGGACCGTACCGGGACCCCGTTGATGTCGCCGAGGACGTCACCGGCGGCCACGGTGTCGGCGATTGCGACTTTCCAGTTGAGTATGCCGAACGTCGGGGCGCGTACAACCCGCTCGCTGGACTTGCCTCCGATCATGCCGGGTTCACCGGTATTGGGCGTCGGGGTGCCTTCCCAGATGACCCGCCCCAGGAAGTGGCCGCGCATGGTCTCGATTACCGCATGGCAATCGACGCCGGCGGTGAATCCGGGCCCGAGACCAACGACCAGTGGCGCATCGTGCAGAGAAGTGTCGAGGTTCTGTTTGGCCAGACGAGCGTCGACCACCACCGATGGTTCCCAAGGAAGCTGCAGGAGCGTTGGGCTCACCATCACCGGGATGGCGCCGCTGCGTGCGGTTTCGAGCGCCTCGTCGATGTCTTCGATGAGGATGGCGTCGAGATCCTCGATCAGGGCGCGGCCTTCGATGACGGCAGACGCCACGGCGACCGTACGACGGATGGCGAGGGGTTGTTCGAGTTCCAGGACAAGGACGGGAAACCCGGCCTTCTGCAGCCGGAAGACGGTTCCCGTGGCGAGGTCTCCTCCGCCTCGAACGACGACCAGGTGATCCCCGAACAGCATCAATCCACTCCTGCGCGGTTTACCTTGATTACCTCTGACATTATCGAAACCGCGATTTCTTCGAGCGTCTCCGCGTTGAGTTCGATTCCGATGGGCACATGCAGCCGGTCCAACTTCTTGTCCGACACCCCCTCTGCCAGCAGCTGCTCCCGCGTGGATCTCCACCGGTTGCGGCTCCCCATGACCCCGATATACCGGGCCGGAGTCTCGAGCAAGGTCGGGAGGATTTTCGCATCGAGCTCCGGGCTGCGAGTGACGACGACGATCGAGGCGTCTTCCCCAACAGGATGCTCGGCCAGCGCAGCCGACACTGACCCGGCGAAGCGGATGTCGGCATTGGGCATGGCCTCGGCACTCACGAGGTCGGGGCGGTCGTCGATGGCCAGCGTGCGGTAGCCGAGCCAGTGGGCGAGGTCGACCACGGTACGTCCGACGTGGCCGCAACCTATGACATAAACGTTGTGCGGAGGCATGTAGGGCTCCAGGTATAGCGTCAGTTCTCCACCGCAGATGCCAGGGTCACCCGCTTGCGGGTTCACCAACTCGTATTCGACGAGGCGCGGCTTGTGTAGTCGGAGGGTTTCCCGGGCCGCCTCAATGGCCTTGGCCTCCATGGCTCCGCCGCCGACCGTCCCGGTAGTAGATCCGTCGGCGAAGACGAGCATCTTCGTGCCGGCGCGGCGGGGCACGGACCGCTTGGTAGCGACGACGGTGGCCAGCACCACCGGCTTGCCGCTGGCGACCGCCTCGGTCAGTTCGCTCAGGATCCGTGCGTCGTCCCCGTCTTTCACGTCAGCTCGTCTGCAGGGCGTTCCACACCCGCTCCGGGGTGAATGGCAAGTTGTCGATCTGGACACTGGTGGCGTTGTAGATGGCATTGCGAATCGCCGGCGCCACTCCATCCTTCGGAATCTCGGCAATGGCCTTCGCTCCGAACGGACCCGACTTCTCCATGGTCTGCACGAGGTAGGCCTCGACGCTAGGCATTTCGTCGGCCCGGTAGATCTTGTAGGGCCCGAATCTGGCGTTGACCATTCGGCCGTCCTCGTCCAGGACCATTTCCTCACAGTGGCCGTAGCCCAATGCTTGCACCATGCCACCCTCCACCTGACCGGCGGAGGTGAGCGGATTGATCGGGACGCCGCAATCGACTGCCATCACCAGGTTCTCCACCGTGACTTGGCCGGTCTCGACATCGACTTCCACCTCCGCGAACTGTGCTGCGTAGGGAGGCGGCGAGTCCGGGGCGACGTAAGAAGCGGTGGCCATCATCTGGTGCTGATCGTCCTGGTGCAACGCATGCAGAGCAACCTCTTCGAGGGTGACCGAACTGCCGTCAGGAGCGTGGGCGGCACGGTCCTTGAGCTCGATGTCGCCCGGGATGTCCACGTCGAGCATCAACGCCGCCCGGGCGATGATCTGTTGCCTGACATCCTCGGCGGCCTTCTTCACTGCCATGCCGGAGACGTAGGTCGTCGACGATGCATAGGCGCCTACATCGAACGGAGTCATGTCGGTGTCTGCGGCATAGACGACAACGTCTGCCGTGGGAACTCCGAGAACCTCGGCCGCCATTTGAGCCAGGATGGTGTCGGCACCGGTGCCGAGGTCGGTGGCGCCGATGAGGAGGTTGAAGGAGCCGTCATCGTTGATCTTGATGCTGGCGCCACCCATGTCGAGGCCCGAGATCGCACTGCCGTGCATACACATGGCGAACCCGAGGCCTCGCCTGATGTGGGGCCGGTCGGCCGGCCGGGTCCATGCCGGATCCTGTCGCCGATGCCAGCCGACGGCGCGCTGGCCTTGAACCACGCATTCGTCCATTCCACTCGAGGTAACCACGGGGATGAACTTCATTTCTGCCGCACCCTCGCCGAGTTCGGCGGCCACGTCGAGGGGATCGCCGACTTTGGTCCAGTTCTTGCGGCGGAACTCGAGCACGTCAAAGCCCATCTCAGAGGCAATGTCCTCCATGTGGGATTCGAGGGCGAACAATGCCTGGGGAGCTCCATAACCCCGGTAGGCGCCCGCCACCGGAGTATTGGTGTAAGCCACATCGCAGTCGAACTTCTTGTTCGGGCAGTTATACGTGCTCAGTCCGCGCAATCCGCTCACCATCTGCACCGTCAGGGCATGAGTCCCGTAGGGACCGGTATTGGCGACCGTCCGCATCTGCTGAGCGACGAGGGTTCCGTCGTTCATCACGCCGGTCGTGAACGTGATGGTTTGCGGGTGCCGGGTCCGGCTAGAGACGAACTCCTCCGCTCGATTCAGCTCGAGCCGCACCGGCCGGCCGGTCGCCAGCGCCAGATGACCGACGATGTCCTCTATGAGCATCTCTTGCTTGACGCCGAAGCCGCCGCCGATGCGAGGTTTGACGATTCGGATGTCACGAACCGGCATGTCCAGTAGCGGTGCCACCATGCGGCGCACATGGAACGGCACCTGAGTCGATGTGCGAATGACGAGGCGTTCATCGCTATCGAGCCAGGCGATCGCGATGTGTGGCTCGATCGGGCATTGCTGGACTTGGTGTACCCGGAAGGTGCGCTCGAAGACACGGTCGGCCTTCGCCAGGCCTACTTGAAAGTCACCGACCTCCGCCTCGATGTGCTGGACGATATTGCGCGCGGCGTCGTGGGCCCCTTCCATGTCAGGCTCGTCATGGATGATGGGAGCATTCCCCGAGATCGCTTCGTTTTCGTCGAAGACGGCGGGGAGCACTTCGTATTCGACGTCGATCAGGCCGATTGCTTGCTCGGCGATCTCGATGGTCGCGGCGGCGACTACGGCAACCCGGTCGCCGACGTAACGCACTTTGTTGTCGAAACTGACCTGGTCGTAGGGAAGGGGATTCGGATAGCTCTGACCGCCGGAGGCGTACCGCACCCGGGCCACGTTCTCGTGATGGAGAACCGCATGCACGCCGGGCAACTCCCGAGCCTTCGAGTCATCGATCTTGACGATGCGGGCATGCGCGTGCGGGCTGTAGAGCATCTTGGCGTAGAGCATGCCGCGCATTTCGATGTCGTCGACAAACGCCGGATGGCCCTTTGCCAGCTTGACCGCGTCGACCTTCCGCTCCGCCTTGCCGACCACGTTGGTTTCGGGAACTTCGAGGCTGGGAACCACCCGAGGGGCCAGCGGAGGTAACTCGAGCGGCGCGTTGGCGGCTCCCATATCGGGAGTCCCGCCCAACTCGACCAGCGGTTCGATCAGTGTCGGTTCCACCGGCGGTACTGAGTCTCCGCGCAGCACCGCTGCCGCCCGCAAGATGGCATGCACCGGCCGCAGGTAGCCGGTTTCTCGGTCGAGGATGCCCGACAATGCATCGCGAGCGTCGGCCTCTGTCGGGTTGGGATTGCGGTCGATCAGGCTCTTTGCGGCGAGGATCATCGCCGGTGTGGAATAGCCCGATTGGATGGCCCCTGTATCCACAAAGGCTTCCTGGATGGGATGCAATCCACGCGGAGGGTTCATACCCTCAATCGTGTCGACCGTGTGGCCGTCGGCCTGGGCGGCCAGCATGATTTCAGCGGAAACCAGCATTCCGTCCAGCAAGACCGCCGCCGCGCCGGTTTCGCCGGTTTCGGCCCCGAAACGGACGCTGAAGAAGCCTTCGCGACGAAGGACTGTGCGCAAGGATTCGTGCGGCTGGCATTCGAAGGTTCGCTGGGTCCCGTTGAGCGTGACTGTGATGTTCACGACGCACCCCCCAGCCGATCGACGACTCGCTTGGCGAGCACCCCTGCCAATGCTTTTCGGTACGCGGAGGAACCGCGGAAGTCCCCGGGCGGGTCGAGCTGGTCGAGATCGCCCGGTGCGGCAAGGATGGGATGTGCGGCTACACCAGTGAGGGCGAGGCGGATTCCGTCGGTCACGACTCTGCCCACCGCAGCAACTATCGATGCGTCGGCCGGGGTGCGGCCGGTGCGGGCGGATGCCGTCTCGCCGGATCGTTCAATCGAAACGCTGGTGATGATGCCCTGATCCAACGGAGAGCGATCGCGGAGGAGGTCGGCGAGCGGCAACTCTCGGGCACCGCCGCCGAGTGCAACGTTGATGACGGCATCGTGAACCAGCAGGGCGGCGACGAGTTCGCTGTCCGGGTGAGCTCGAGCCGTGGTCCCACCGACGGTCGCCGCGTTCCGCAGCGTATTCGGCCCCTCCCGCAGCGCCGTCTCGACGAGCAGTGGCGGTGATGCTGGGTGGTCGACCAGCTCTTGGAGACGCGCCATGGATCCGTAGACAACGCGCCCATCCTGTGCGTCGATTGCCGACTCGGCGGCCGCCTGTAGGTCTACTACCTCGGTTCCCGGTGGGAGCTCGCTGGCCGATACCCCGGTCCCGCCTCCGATCACTACAGTCTTCTGGCCGTCACGGGTGAGGAGAGCCAATGCCTCCTCGAGGGTTCCGGGCCGGTGGTACGTACTGATCGTCTGCATCGGGTGCTCCCTATCCGCCGCCGGGGGCCCAGGATAGTTGCCGGGCGGGTCGCCACCCCTCGCCATTCGCTCCGGTCAATGCGGGAATGCGTCTCTCGCCACGTGCGATTCCGAGCGGAATACCAGCGGGACGAGAGCATGACAGGCAGGTGCGGGCTATCTTCTCTCCATGGGTGTTGTCGGCGGCATAATCCTCGCGGCGGGGTTGTCGGAGCGGATGAGTGGTGCGCTGCCAAAGCAGCTACTCCCAGTCGGGGATACGACGTTGGTCGGGGTTGCCGTACGCCACGCCGAGGCTTCGCTCCTTGATCGGGTTGTTCTCGTCACCGGCTACCGGGCTGGGGAAGTGGCTGAGGCCGGGAGTCGGGGACGGACGGAGGTAGTCCACAACCCGGAGTACCGGTCGGGAAACATGAGCTCGTTTCGCGCCGGCGCCGCCTCGCTCGAGGGCTGTGATGCCGTCGTGGTTCTTCTTGCCGACATGCCCGGCGTGACCACGGCAATGATCGACCGTCTGATTGCAGAATGGCACGAGCACGAGCCGTGGGCAGCGGTTTCCTCATACAGGGGCGAGTTGGCCCATCCGCTCCTACTGTCGGCAGAAGCAATGGGTGCCGCGACGGAGGCCCAGGGCGCGAAAGGGGTTTGGCGTTTCCTCGAAGCCGCTCCCTCGGGACGCGTTCGGCATGTCGCGTTTGACAGACATGTGCCACTGGACGTGAACACCGTCGCCGACTACGACCTAATCGCCGGCGAGTTCCCGGCATCGGGCTAGCTGCGGGGACCGGAAACCTTCTCCCGTCGCTCACTCACCCGGAACCCGCGCGCTTCCAGCTCCCTCAGGATTTCGGAGCCTTCTATCGCGTTTTCGACCTCGGTGACCCCCGGAGGAACGCGGCCTGTGGCGAGCCTGTGCATGACGATGGCGGCATGCCACCCGGTGGCCGCTTGCATGGCGGTGAAGGGCAATCCTGCCGGACGTCCATTGACGACGTCGAGAGTCACTCGATACTCGCTCCCGTCGATTGTGCCGGTTCCCACAACGCGATTGATGACAACGTCGTCGTAGTCGGTGCCGGCACGGATCTGGGGTTCGATGAGGGTGTGGAAGACGGCGCGTGGGCTCACCCGTTGTCCGCCAACATCGATGGGCTGATCCTCGAACAGGCCCATGTCGCGAAAGGCCTTGAATTGGGCGGCGTGTCCCGGATAACGCAAGGTCTTGTTCTTCAAGTTCCTGACCTGGCCTGCAAGGGTCCGCGATAGTGTGGTCAAGCCGCCGGCCGTCACAAAGGCTTCGAGCGTCCCGAACTCCTCGAACTCGACCAGTTCGTATTCGTCCGGGTCGAACACGGGGACGGCTCGCGGTGCACCGTCGACGATATACAAACCCTCGCCGGAGTACTCGTTGGTCAGTCCGTCCATGCTGAAGGCCAGCTGGTAGTTCCACGGTTCGACGGGCGAGCGCGGGATGCCGCCGTCGTAGAGAGTTACCGACTCGGCAACGTCGAAGCTGCGAGCCACGTGGGCCATGAGGTTGGCGCCGGTCCCGGGAACCTGGCCGCAATCCGGGACCACGCATACGCCCTTTGCTCGGGCTCCGTCGTCCATGGCCAACTGGGCCCAGACGACTTCGGCGTTCCCTCCGAGATCGACGAAATGGGCGCCGGCATCGATTGCCGCTTCAGTCAAACCAACGTTGAGTCGCCAGCTAGCCGCGCCTAGAACGACGTCGAACTCCGCCATGAACGACGTGGCATCGCGGCGCTCGGCGGCGTTGAACGATTCGTGCCCAACGTTGCTCCCGGCGGCGAGGTCTCGGATGGCTGCGGCGGCACGGGCCGAAACTGCATCGTCGAGATCGGCGAGGACTATCCGGCTGGCCGCTCCGCGTACTGCAAGGTCATAGGCGGCCGCAATTCCCTGACGTCCTGCCCCGATGATGCCGTACGTGTGGGTCACGCGAGCAGTACTAACGCCCGGTCCAGAGTTTCGGCAGGGTCGAGCAATTCGACGAGATCGGGGGCCTCGGGCAGCAATTCCCAAGCCGTGTCGTGAAGGTGGCTGGGTACTTCGAGCAGCAGTGGGATGTCGTACGTCTTGCAGATATGGAAGATGTCGCTCGACTGAAGGTCGTCGTCATCTTGCGCGGTGATCTTGTGTAGATAGCCAATCAGGAGGTCGTGTCGTGTCTGGCTATCGAGGTGCGCTACGCACTGGCCGTGATGATCGAGGCCATTTGATACAGGAACCGTGTCGTAGCCGGCTAGGACGAGGTGGGTCAGTAGCTTCGAGTCCGTGCCCTCGAAGTATCCAACCGACTTCCTCGTCATGCGCTCTCCCGCGCCAGCAGCTCGAGGGCGCGTTCGAGTATCTCGCCGGGGTCGAGGAATTCCACGACCTCAGGCGAATCCGGCATGAGGCGTTCCGCCGCCGCCTTCAGGTGTTCGGGTACTTCGAGTAGAAGCGGAATGCTGTAGGTCTTACAGATGTGAAAGACCTCTTGGTAGGGCAGGTCGTAGTCGACGGGGGCATAGAGCTTGTGCAGGTAACCGATCAGGATGTCGTACTTCTCCTGCTGGTTGATCCGGCGCACGTTCTTGCCGTGATGGTCGACGCCATTCGACACGGGGAGCGTGTCGTACCCAGCGCAGATGAGGCTGGTCAACAGCGTTGAATCCGTGCCCTCGAAGTATCCAACCGACTTTCTAGCCATTCATGCCTCCACCGCGTCCGCATTATCGCGGACTAGTGAACCTCCTGATCCTTCTCAGACGACGCCTTGCGCCAGCATCGCCTCTGCTACCTTCAAGAACCCCGCAATGTTCGCACCGTTGACGTAGTTGCCCGGCGTGCCGTGGATGTCGGCAGCCTGATAGCAGCTCTTGTGGATGTCCACCATGATGTTACGCAAGCGTTTGTCGACAGTGTTGCGGTCCCACGATGTGTGTCCCGCGTTCTGCGACATCTCCAGGCCGCTGGTTGCGACACCACCCGCGTTGGCCGCCTTTCCGGGCGCAAACAGAGTGCCTTCATCCGCGAACAGGCGCACCCCGTCGGGTACGGTCGGCATGTTGGCGCCTTCTGCTACGAGCATGACGTTGTTGGCGACGAGCCTCTTGGCATCCTGCAGGCTGACCTCGTTTTGCGTGGCGCACGGGAACGCGCAGTCTGCCTCGACTGCCCAGGGCCGCTTGCCTTCGTAGTAGTCGACGCCAAAGTGCTCGGCGTACTCGCTGATGCGGCCGCGACGCACATTCTTAAGATCCATCACCCAGGTGAGCTTCTCTTCGTCTATGCCGTCTTTGTCATAGATGTAGCCACCTGAATCAGACAGAGTCACCGCCTTGCCGCCGATCCGGTTGATGTTCTCCACGGCGAATTGGGCCACGTTCCCCGAACCTGAGACCAGGCAGCTCTTCTGATAGATGCTGTCATCCTTGACCTTGAGCATCTCCTCGGCGAAGTAGATGGTGCCGTAGCCGGTCGCTTCGGGGCGGATCAGGCTGCCTCCCCATCCATGACCCTTGCCGGTGAGCACGCCGGAGAACTCGTTTGCCAGCTTCTTGTACTGGCCGAACATGAACCCGATCTCCCGGCCACCGACGCCGATATCACCCGCGGGAACGTCGGTGCGGTCACCGATGTGGCGCCACAGCTCGTTCATGAACGACTGACAGAACCGCATGACTTCCTTGTCACTCTTGCCTTTGGGGTCGAAATCCGATCCGCCCTTGCCGCCGCCCATGGGGAGGGTGGTCAGTGCGTTCTTGAACACCTGCTCGAACCCGAGGAATTTGAGGATTCCCAGATTGACGCTGGGGTGGAACCTCAAGCCGCCTTTGTAGGGTCCGATGGCGCTGCTCATCTCGACCCGGAAGCCACGGTTCACTTGGATCACGCCGGCATCGTCGACCCACGGAATCCGGAAGATGATCACCCTTTCGGGTTCGACCATCCGCTCCAGAACCTGTCCGTCCCGGATCGCCGGGTACTCATCGAGGATGGGGTAGATCGACTCGACGACTTCGCGCACCGCTTGGTGGAATTCGGGTTCACCGGGGCTGCGCTGTGCGACTTGCTCCATGAACGCCGAGACAGAATATGTCACGCCCTACGCCTCCGTAGTGAGGGTCTAAAAACGCATCTCTCTTCTTCGTCGGCATACACCGGCGAACCGTCCGCCTCTCAACGGATCAATCCCAACTGCCGTTGGGATTGGTTTGTGAGAGTTCGGATTGAATCCCAGGCAAGAGAGCACTGGGTGTTCATCTCGATACAGCCTATAACGTCGTCCTGGTTTTGGAAGGGACCGTTGTACCTTGTTGACCAGGGCCGTTTGACAGTTAGCCGTTGCCGGTCGCGCACCGTTCCGGGTGCGATGCCGATCCTTCCACGCGATGGCCCGAGCCTTGGGAGTCCCTCAATTTGGGCTAGCCAGGCTGCGGGTACAGTTGCTCGTAGCGATCCAGCCATCGGAGCATCGCTTCGCCGAGGTTTGGGTTGTTTGGCTGCGTCGGTAGTTGCGGGCGCAGGCGCGACACCACGATTTGAGTCAGTTTGGCGAGTGCGTCGTCGATTTCGCCCTTTGTCTGGTCGATGGCGTCCCCGAGGCTGACGTCCGCGAATCCGACGGCAATCGCCCCGCCTGCAAGGCCGCCGAGATAGGACGTGCTTTGGGCTAGTGGGCCGGTGAACAAACCGGCGAGCTTGGCGGCCCAGTCGATGAGGTTGATGTCTCGTTTGGCGTCGGCGGCGTACTGGTCGAGCGCATTATTGAGCGCCCCGGCGAAGAATGCCAGGTTCTGAGCATGGGGGTAGGGATAGTCGGCGGTCGTTCCCCGATCCGAGAACCGGGTCTGGTCTACGACTTCGCCCCCGCGCAACGACCAGACGATCCGTCCCAATTCACCGAACAGTTGTTGGTCGATTATGTCGGCAAGCAAGGCGGTGGTTTGCGACCCTTGAGGATCGACGCGTGTCGCCAGCGCCGTGATCATGCGGTCTGTATCTGAGAGCAGGAGGTCAATTGCACCGGCGCGCAGGGCCCGTGTCGCACGGCGAGTGAGCTCGGTCGCAGCTAGTTCCGCAGCGACGGTATCGGTGAGTTCCCGCCTTCTGCGATCGGTGATCCCGTGTCTGCTGTCCAGCAGGGCTCGGAGCGCTGAGCCTCCGGTTCCGAGAAGATCGCCGATGGCGAGCAACGCTAGTGACTTGCTCTCGGCGTTGTTGCTCCGTGTCAGGGCCCTGATGAGCCCGGCTGCCGGATCAATCAGGACACAGGCCGTACCGGTCTCCACAGCTCGCGCAGCAACGACGCCGTCGACCAGGATTGCCTCTAGCACTCCATCCGCAGCGACGATGGCCTCGATCGCGGCGTCGAGCGCTGCGGGGCCTGAGATTCCATCCAACACCATCCCGACAGCCACGCCACCGTTCCTATGTTCGAGCAGCCCTAGAGCGACGACCGACACGACGAAATCGACGAGCACGCTTTCCGACGCGTACTGGCGGAGTGCGCCACCCAGGTCGATGGCATCCTCCCATCTACCCGCCTTCACGATCGCTTCATACACCTCGGCCAGTGGTTCACCCGACGCATTGCCCGCCAGCATCGAGAACAACTCCTGCTTCTCGCTGCGGGACAAGCCGTTGATGCCGTGGCCCATTTCGTCGATCCATCGCTTGAGTCGGCGCGGAGCAAGGGCGCCGATTACCTGGTCCAGCTGGTCGCTCTCGAGAGTCTGGAGAGTCGCCCAGACATTGTGGAGGTCGCTATTGGTGACGTCCCAGTCTCTCCAGCCCTGGTCGA
The DNA here is from genome assembly GCA_030066875.1 of Acidimicrobiia bacterium. GTDB lineage: Bacteria > Actinomycetota > Acidimicrobiia > Spongiisociales > UBA5794 > JAAETI01. Next base: position 22,724 of record JASJAS010000016.1, read on the forward strand.
GCCATCTCGAGATGTCGTGGATCGCAGCTTGTACTCGCTGTCTGCTGGTAGACCAGCCGAGAAACTGCTGCTCGAACTCGGGGGAGGTGAAGACGGCTGCGCCGGCGAACTCGGCACGCAGCAGGCGGCCGGGGTGGAATCGATCGCCTTGTGCGTCGTGGACTGCGCTGGCCCGCCACCGTATTCCGGCTGCATTCTCGGTGCCCCAGCCGGCAAGGGCGGTGCTCGTTGTGAGTATCGCCATCGACGTCGCAGCGAACCCTCTTGCAGCGAGCAGATCCGCAGCCAACCGTGCATGACTCTGCACCAGCGCCGTTCGGTCTTCGAGCATGGCCGCTAATTCGCTCAGCCCGCTCGGGTCGATCCCCCGGAACAAACACCCTGCCCATCAGGAATTAGTGCTACTCTATGTATATCGTCAGGTATTCGCAAGATGTTGGCTTCAGGCCGACTGCCGCAGATCCCGGCGGTCGAATAGCGCCACAGACACTCCGATCAAGACCAGGGCCACTCCCAGAAGAATGGCGCCATGCCCCCAGTGCATCCCGTTGTTGAGCGGGTCGCTGGTCAGGTAGTAGTCGAACGGGGTGAAGGCGGCAATACCTTCGACCGTGTCGTTGAGGATCGATATCGAGTTGATCAGATAGGTCCCGAGCGCCACTCCGACTGCTGTGAACACCGCAACCCGAACACGTCCGGTCGCCGCGCTGACCGCCAGGGCAAATGCACCGAAGACCACGCCGACCAGCGAACCCAGCAGCGAGGCGGCTGCGATATTGAGCGGACTCATGCCGAGGCCGCCGAGCAGCGATCCGGCCCAGACTCCCGCCCACGTGGCGAAGCCCACCGCAAGTGTGAGCGCCACCATCGCATATGCCTTCTCGATCACGACTTTGCGACGCTTTATTGGATTGGCAAGGAGGAGACCCATGGTGCGGTTCGCCTCTTCACCGGCCAAGGCGCGGGCGGCGATGGCGATGGCGACGACCATGGTGGCGATGGGAACCATCAATCCGAAGGTCTCGACCTCGTAGAAGCCTTCGGCGGTTCCCATCCCGCCGCCCTCGGAACCAACGAAAGCCCACAGTTCCTCAGGGAGCTGGTCGGTGTACTGGAGGAGTGTCTTGTCCATGAGCGCATACAGCGGGCCCATGAGCACGCCCATGATCAGGAACATCACGTAAGCGACGATTATCAAAAGCCCCTGATGCTCAGATGCGGTCTTGATCCAGATCCGGGAGACCCGGGTGGATCCTGCCAGCCGATCCACCACCTTTTGGGTCAGCGGATTCTCACGAAGGCGATCGAGCAGCGTGGTTCCGACCGCCTGCCCCTTCAGGTCGCGCCGGTTGACACCAACGTAGGCGGCTCCTCCCAGAGCGACGGAACTTCCGAAGAGAACACCTAGGTGACCAAGGCTGGGTCCGTTGTTCATCGGATCGGCGCCGTCGAAGTAGTACCAGGGAAAGACCTTGGCGAAGTTCTCCCATCCCTCGATTAGCGGAAAGACGCCAACGGCGATGAAGCCCACGACCATGATGCCGGCCGAAACACCGGAAGCAAGCCCCCGGCTGCCGGTCCATGCCCCGATGGCGAGTGCCAGCATTCCGTAGAAGATCACGTTGGCATACAGGTGAAGCATGTAGGGGCCAACCTGCATGTTGCCGAGGTCGACGTTGAGCACCGCGGATACGGCATAGGCGGCAATCCACAGCACCATCACGCCTAGTGCCGTCAGCAGCAGCATGTTCGCCGTCTTGGAGAACAGGATGTGGGTCCGGCTCTTGGGGTTGCCGAGCAGGATGCCCATGGTTCCGGCCTTCTCTTCGCCGGCGATCGAGCCTGATCCCATCGAGATCGCGAGGCCGGCAAGAGTGAATGCTCCGTAGAGGCCGGCAAGAACGCCGATTGCAAGGCTTCCGGCGTCGGCGTTTTCCGGGATGCCCATTAGCGAGCGGAACGCTTCCGGTAGGTCGTCGTAGATGCTGAAGTCGAAGTTGGCGTAGACCGACATCGCCAGCAACAGCATCAATACGAGCGCCGCCAGAGCGATTGCCATCGCCCGCCAGCGGTCCCGGACAGTCTTGGTGAAGACGTTGGCGAGCATCAGGCATCCACCTCCTCGTAGTAGGTGAGGAAGATCTCTTCGAGGTCGGCTTCCTGTGTACTGATGTCGAGTACGTGGAACTGCTCGGTGACTACCTTGAGCAGGGTCTCCATCTGTCCGTCGAACGAGAGCATCACGTGATGGTTGTCGACCTTCACGTCGCGCACTCCGGGGAGTGGCTGAAACACGGCACCGTCGACGGGTTCGTCGAAGTACAGGTTGACCGTCCGAATCGCCTTGGATCGCAAGTCGGCTACGCCTTCGACCGCGATGAGGTGTCCTTGCCGGATGATGCCGACCCGGTCGGCAACGCGCTGCACTTCTGACAGCGTGTGGCTGGAAAGGAAGACGGTGCGGCCATCTGCAGCTACCTCACGCATCATCTTCTGAAACTCACGCTGCACGAGCGGATCGAGACCGGAACTGGGCTCGTCCATGATCAGCACCTGAGGCGTGTTCATAAACGCCTGGATCAGGCCGACCTTCTGCCGGTTGCCGGACGACAGGTCGCCGACCTTCTTGTCCAGATCGGCGCCAAGCCGTTCGGTGAGTTCGTCGACAACACCCCAGTCGACCCCGCCGCGAAGATTGGCGAAGTAGGTGAGGGTGTCGCGACCAGTGAGGTTCGGGTACATCGCCAAATCACCCGGTACGTATCCGATGTGGTCGCGGATCTCGACAGATCGGAGGTGAGTGTCCATCCCGAGGATCGATGCCTTCCCCGCAGTGGGCCGAATCTCGTCGAGGATGGTACGAATCATGGTTGTCTTGCCTGCCCCGTTAGGGCCGAGGAAGCCGAAGACCTCGCCCTTGACGATGTCGAGATCCAGGTCGACCAGCGCTTTGACGTCGCCGTAGTGCTTGGTGAGACCCTCAGTGTGGATGGCGATGTGGTCGGTCATGACGATTCTCTCTCCTGCTCCTTTTCAGCTGCGTCCACAAAGGCGGCACGCATCAGTTGAACTGTCGTTTCGGTGAACACGCCTTGGCCATAGATCTCGAGGATCGGTGCCATGTAGGCGGAGGCTGCTGTGCGGTCCTGACTGAAGTCTGCGGTGATGTCGACCCCGATTAGTCGTTCGAGGTGTTCGTGGAGCACGAGCGACCCCAACGACCAGATAGTCAGGATCGCGGCGCGTTCCCACTCGTGCTCGCTTGGTTTGACCATCCCGGTCTCCACGCCGGTGGCGACGTACTTCATTGCGTCGGCGACGATCTCGTCGACCAGTTCTGTGACGTGCGGTGACCCGTCAACCAGCGTGCGGGCGAGGTACTTGGCCGCCGGAATCTCGCCGACCGTGCGAAAAGCCGCCGTCACATCGAAAGCGCCTCCCGAGGCCATCGCGCCGCCCTTGACCTCGCGGATGATGCCGGCAACGAACTCGTCGCAGGCGACCCGCAGCTCGTCTTTGGATCCGAAGTGATGGATCACGAGGCCGGGGGAGACTCCGGCGGCAGCCGCAATGGCACGGATGCTCGTTCCGGCCACGCCGTTGTTGGCGAACTCCGAAATGGCAGCGTCGCGGATGCGGGCTGCCGCAGTTCGGTCTTCTTGCCCTGAACGCATGTTCAATATACTAAACGAGCGTTCAATATAGTGCAAGGCGGTAGTGTGGCGGGGCCGAGGAAAGGGCAATGAATGGAAACGGCGGCGGTGATCGCCATGGTGCTTCTGCAGATGGTCGCTGCATTCCAGGTTGGTCTTGCATACGGCGCGCCGTGGGGCGACCACGC
>JASJAS010000017.1 GCA_030066875.1 Acidimicrobiia bacterium
TTGATAATCAGATTCCCGTGTGCCCTGCGAACTAGCGCGCATTCCACCCGCCGCAGCGAATCCGTTGTCGCTACCGTCACGACCATGTCTGCTCGAATGATTCCCTATTCCCTCCCTCGGTTCGATCCAGCGACTCAGCACGAACGTGCCGTCGACTTCTTCGCGGAAATGGACCAGAGGCGCAGTGTGCGCTTCTTCAGCGATGATCCGGTGCCCCGAGAGCTGGTCGAGCTTGCTATCAAGACGGCCAGCACGGCTCCGTCAGGTGCGCACCGGCAGCCTTGGACCTACGTGGTCACAGGTGACCCTGAGATCAAGCGGAGAATCCGGCAAGCGGCCGAGGAGGAAGAACGCATCAACTACGAAGGCGGGAGGCTACCGCCCCACTGGCGTGAAGCGCTGGAGCCGCTTGGCACCGACTGGCGCAAGCCCTACCTGGAAACGGCGCCTTGGATCGTGGTGCTCTTCGAGCAACGCTACGGCTTGACAGAATCCGGCGAGCGGTTGCACCACTTCTACGTCAGAGAGTCGACCGGCATCAGCGCAGGGATGTTCATTGCTGCGCTGCACCACATGGGGCTGGCGACTCTTACTCACACACCCAGCCCGATGGCCTTCCTCACCAAACTGCTGGGACGACCGGAGAACGAGCGACCGTTCTGCCTCTTCCCGATCGGTTATGCAGCGGCCGACTGTGAGGTGCCCGATCTAGTGCGGAAACCCCTCGATGAGGTGATGGTCGAAGTAATCGGCTGAGACCTTGTCGCCGCGAGCCGGGCACGGAGGGCGACCCGGTCATATCTCGCTTTTGTTGCGCTTCGATGGTGCCGATGAGATTGGGTAACCGCCGATCTCAACAGCTGCAAACGTGCACCAGACAGACTTGACCCGCAATACCCGGGGCGCCGCGCTCTTCCACTCGTTCTTCAGCCACGCCCATGTGCCCCTCGTCGTCATCGACGATGAGTCGACAGTGATCGAAGCCAACGCGGCAGCGGTCGAGACACTCGGGATCACGGCAGATGGGGTCACCGACATCCTCGCCGGATTCTGGCGAGTGAGCGCGGCAGCGGTCATGAGAATGCTCGAAGGCGTCCGCCGGCAGATCCAGGTCTCACCGGTGCTGGCCAGAACGGTGTTTGACCGCTTGGTCGAGGTCGACGCGTTCATCATCGATAAGGACGGCCCGCCGCTCATCGGCGTCATCGTCAACGATCGTTCGAGCGTCGACGATGCGCAACGGCGACTCAAGGATCAGGAGGAGCGCTATCGGTCGCTGTTCGAATGGGCTCCGGTTGCGCTGCGCGAGGAGGATTTCACCGCGGTCGGGGTCTGGCTGGAGCGATTGCGCAACGATGGAGTAACCGACCTCGGCGCCTATATGGAGGCGAATCCCGCCGAGGTGGAACGGGCCATCAAGAGCATCCGCACGACCCGAGTTAACGCAGCCACGGTCGACCTGCTGAAGGCCCCATCTGTTCTTGCGATTCTGCGAGGTTTTCGTGACGACGAATTGACACCCGAGGTAATGGCGACTTTCAAAGCACAGTTCGAGGTGCTGTGGGACGGTGGCTCGAGCTACCAGTCGGATTTCGTCGGCGTCAACTTCCAGGGGCAAGCCTTCGAGTGTCGCCTCCGTTGGCGGGTCCCCCGCGGCAACGGTGGTCGTGATCTGTCTCGGATAGCGGTGTCGCTGCTCGACCTCACCCAGCTGCGCGCCGCGCAGCGCCGGTTGGAGCGGCTGGTTGCTGACAAGGATCGGTTCATCGCCAGTGTCAGCCACGAACTGCGCACCCCGCTGTCGGCTGTGCTTGGACTATCGGAGGAACTAGCTGACCGGTGGGAACGCTTCGAAGAGGCGGAGACCAAGGAGCTCATTGGCCTCGTCGCGGCACAGTCCGCAGATCTGGCGCTGTTGGTCGAGGATCTGCTCGTCGCCGCTAACCTCGATCAGGGCCGGGTCACGATCGAGCCACAAATCATCGATGTCGCCGCTGTCGCCGAAGCGGCCGCGGCAGATTGCCGGCGCACCTATCCGGATGTCCGGGTGTCCGGCATTGACGGGCACGTGACTTCTGCATACGCCGACCCGGTCCGGGTTCGGCAGATTGTCCGCAACCTGATCACGAACGCGATTCGCTACGGCGGGCCGGAGATCCGGGTCTGTGCCGGCCTCGAGGGAAACCCCTACATCACGGTCATCGACAACGGGGAGGGCATTCCGGTGGAACATCGGGAAGCCATCTTCGGACCCTATTTTCAGACACCCGCCTCCGACCGTGTGCTCGGTTCGCTCGGGCTTGGTCTGTCGATTTCGCGTGAGCTGGCACGCCGCATGAAGGGTGATTTGTCCTACTCATACCGCGACGGGGAGAGCATCTTCAAGCTGGATCTCCCGGCCGCCTGACGCGTCACCACGCCAGCTACCATCGGCTGGGTCTGCCGATCGGAGATGTCCTTGTTTGATCTTGCCCAGGCCGCCGTCGAGGGAGCGCTTGCCGCCGGTGCCCAGTACGCCGACGCAAGAGTGGTCATCGCCAAGAGCCAGTCGATTGCCGTGCTGAACCAGGAGCCGCAATCGATCGACCAAGCGGAGAGGGCGGGAATCGGGGTGCGGGCGCTCACCGGATCAGCTTGGGGTTTCTACGCAACCTCCGACATGACCCCGGCGGCTGCGCGCCGCGCCGGCCAGCAAAGTGCGGCAATCTCCGCGGCTTCGGCAAGTGTCCCCGGCCCGACGATGCCGCTTGCTGACGTTCCTGTCGTGAGTGGTGAGTACGAGACCCCTTTCGTGGAGGATCCGTTCGCGGTTGCCATCAGCGAAAAGGTCGACATGCTGATTGGGGTCACCAAGACCATGCAGTCGGTCGATGGGGTGGCGCTTGCGACCGGCAATCTCTCGTTTTGGGACACCAACAAGTGGTTTGTCTCGTCACAAGGTCATCGCATCCACCAGCGTCTCGTCGAATCGGGCGGCGGTTTCGACGCAACTGCAGTCGGTGAGAGCGAGACCCAACGCCGTTCTTACCCGCAGGCATTTGGTCAGTACGAAACCGGCGGGTATGAAACCGTGCGCAATTGGGACTTTCCGGGTAATGCCGGCCGTATCGCCGAAGAGGCCGCGGCTCTGCTGAGGGCGCCCGACCTCGAAGAGGGGGAGAAGTCGCTGATCCTGGAAGGGTCCCAGCTCGCCTTGCAGATCCACGAGTCCGTTGGTCATGCGATCGAACTTGATCGCATCCTCGGTTGGGAAGCCGCGTTCGCCGGTACTTCCCACCTCGAGCTCGAGAATCTGCGGTCACACCGATACGGCTCCGAGTTGATGAACATCACCGCAGATGCGACCTTGCCTGGAGCGCTCGGCACTTTCGGCTACGACGATGAAGGCACCGTCGCCCAGTGCGTGGACATCGTCAAGGACGGGCTCTGGGTGGGAGTGCTTTCGGGTAGGGACTCCGCCTCCCTCGCGGGTCTACCACCCGGAGGAATGGTACGCGCCGACGGCTATAACCGGCTGCCCATGGTGCGTATGACCAACGTGGGGATTCTCCCCGGCGACTCGAGCCTGGATGAGATCATCGCCGACACCAAGGATGGGGTCTACATGGCCACAAACCGCTCTTGGTCGATCGACGACAGGCGGCTCAACTTCCAGTTCGGTTGTGAAGTCGCTTGGGAGATCAAGAACGGCAAGCGCGGCCGAATGGTCAAGAACCCTACCTATACAGGGATTACCCCCCAGTTCTGGGCGCAGCTCGACAAGCTTGCCGGTGGGGACGAGTGGGTGCACTGGGGCACCCCGAACTGTGGAAAGGGCCAGCCCATGCAGGTAGCGCACACCGGGCATTCCGCTGCTCCGGGGCGCTTCGCCACGGTACGCGTAGGGGTGAGGGCGTGAGCAGGACCATCGAAATCGCAGGTCGCATCCTCGACTATGTCGGTGACCGTGCCGAGGCTGAGATCGTTGTCAGCGGAGGCGAGTCGGCGCTGACTCGTTTCGCCAATTCCTTCATCCATCAAAACGTCGCCGATGAGGGCTACCAGGTGTCGCTGCGGGTCGCGGTGGATGGGCGGGTGAACTCGGCAACCACAACGAGCCTCGGGAACCTCGACGAATTCGTTGACGACACGATCGGCATCGCGGCGCTGCAACGGGTCGACGAGAGCTGGCCGGGGCTGACGGAACCGACCGACGTGGTCGATCCGCACCATTTTGACGAGGCTACCGCCACAGCCACGCCGGCCGAGCGGGCACAGCGCGTCGCCGACTTCGTTGCAGCTGCGCCCGAAATGAGCGCCGCTGGTTACTGCGAGACACTGGGCCACGATGTTGCTTTTGTGAACACGGAAGGCCACCGGGCGTTCGGCCGTTTCACTCGGGCAACGATCGATGGGATTCATCGGACATCCGGTGGAACCGCCGGCACCGTGGGAGCCGCCGGATCCGGTCATGCGACATCGAAGGCCTTCGGGGACTTGGATGGCGCAACCGTCGGGGCCCTGGCGGCGGAACGTGCCCGGCGAGGCGGCGATGCGTTCGATCTCAAGCCGGGCGAGTACGAGGTTGTGCTCGCTCCGGAGTGTGTCGCCACGATCGCGATGTTCCTGGCCTATTACGGGTTCAACGGCAAGAGCCACGCCGAGGGGCAGTCCTTTGCCGAGCTGGGCCAGAAACAGTTCGACGCGTCAATCGACATCTACGACGACGCCACCGACTTCCGGGCGCTCGGGGTCGGGTTTGATGCCGAGGGCACCCCACGTCGGCGGCTGGAGTTGGTCGAGGCCGGAGTTACCAAGGGCCTCGCCCACGATCGGCGAACCGCCCGCAAGGCCGGGGTCGCTCCTACCGGCCACGGCGAGCCCGGATCGGAGGTGTGGGGCCCGCTACCCACTCATGTGTTCTTGGAGGCGGGGAACACCTCGGTCGAGGATATGGTGGCTTCGGTCGACCGGGGCCTCTACGTGGCCACGTTCAACTATTGCCGAGTGCTCGATCCCAAAGTGCTGACGGTTACCGGCTTGACCCGGAACGGCACCTTCATGATCGAGAACGGGAAGATCACTGGTGCTGTCACGAACCTGCGTTTCACCCAGTCGTTCGTTGTGGCTCTCAGCCAGGGAAGCGTCAGGGCAATCGGGAACGACGCCAGGTTCGCCGACTCCGAGTTCGGGCCGGGGATGATGCATGTTCCGAGCCTGCAACTGGACCGGTGGAACTTCACCGGCGGAGCGGCCGGCTAGCGGTGGCCCGCAAGGACAAGCTCGTTCCCATCGCCGAGTTCATCGGCCGGGACGTGGCGGAGCAAGCCTGGGGCCTGCTCGAGGATGCCGGCATCCCGGCCAACGTCCTGACCGAACCAGGCACGTTCGGAACGCCGGTCATCCACCGGATAGAGGTCGAGCGTCCCAACGTGACCGCTGCCCAGACCCTTATCGCCCATCTCGTGTTGGGAGAAAGATCCAGCTAGCGGCTTCAGCCTTCGTTGCTGTGCTCCGCGGAGTGCTCGGCGATCTCTGCCCGGACGGCGTCCATGTCCAAGCCCTTGGTCTGCTCGATCAAATCCTCGAGCGCAGCCTCGGGCAGCGCCCCGGGCTGGGAGAAGATTCCTATCTGATCGCGAAAAATCATCAGCGTCGGGATCGAGCGGATCTGGAAGTACGAGGCCAGCTCCTGCTCGGCCTCGGTGTCGACCTTGGCAAACACGACACCGTCGTGGTTCTCCGAGACCTTTTCGTAGGTTGGGGCGAACGTCTTGCACGGACCACACCAATCCGCCCAGAAGTCGACGAGCACGATGTCGTTGTTGACGATCGTGTCTTCGAAGGTGTCTTTTGTGAGATTCACAGTTGCCATGGCTGCTCCGCTTGGTTGATCGGGTCACAGGCTAACGCATAAGGATCTGTGAATATTCCCAGGGCGATAGTGTGGGCTGCCGTACGCCGGTGCGGACTCCGTAGACTGCTCGGGCTGTGCCTGCTAGCGATTCGCTCATTCTGTTCGAAGGCGTCGCCGCTCGGATCGGGGTCGCCACGATCTTGCGCGATGTCGACCTCGTGGTGGTGCCTGGTGAATCCGTCGGTCTCTTTGGCGCCAACGGTGCCGGCAAGACCACACTGCTCAGGGTCATTGCGACCTTGCTGAGACCCAGTGGCGGATCCGCGCGGGTTCTCGGAGTCGATCTCGCGAGTCAAGATCGCTTCGATATCCGGCCGCGCATCGGCCTCATCGGTCACAAGCCGGCGTTGTATCCGGAGTTGAGTCTCCTGTCGAATCTCGAGTTCTCGGCAAGGATTGCAGGTCTCGATTTGAGGCTCGCCCGGAAGGCGCTCGATCAAGTCGGCCTCGCTCAGGCAGCAACCCGGCTGGTTGGCGAATCTTCCTACGGCATGCAGCGCCGGGTGGAGTTTGCCCGCGAGATCATGCTCGACCCCGACCTGCTGCTGCTGGACGAACCCCATTCGGCGCTGGATCCAAGTGCCATCGAGCTGGTGGAACACATTGTGGCCGGTGTTCTCGAACGCGGCGGAGCCGTGGTCCTTGCATCGCATGACGTGGAGAAGGTCGCCCCGATGGTGACCCGCACCGCCGAATTGGCCGGGGGAACAGTCGCATGAGCGATCGGTTCTGGCAACAAGCCTTCGCAGTTGCCCGACGCGATCTCGACCGGGAGCGTCGCGCCGGTGAGGTCACTTGGGTCATGATCCCGTTCGGCGCGATCGCGCTGCTGCTGGTTCCACTTGCCATCGGCATCAACCAGGATGTCCTGTCGAGGATCGGCACCGGGATGCTCTTCGTCGTCGTTCTGCTCTTCGGTGTGCTGACCGCGGTGCGGCGTACCAGCATCGAAACCCCGGAACAACGCGACCTTATCGCCCTTCTCGGCATCGACCCCGCTGCCGAGTTCACCGGCAAGACGATGGCAAGCGCCTTCTTGCTACTCGTGTTCCAGATTGCGATGGGCGCCGTTGCTCTCGTGCTCTACGGACTCGACATATCCGGATGGGCTTGGATGATCGTCGTCATGCCGCTGACGGCCGTCGGTCTCGCGGAGCTGGGAACCGTGTCGGCCTCTGTTGCCGCCAGTACCAATGCTGGGCCGGCTCTAGTTCCGTTGTTGGTTACCCCTCTCGCTATCCCTCTGCTGCTCGCAGCCACCCAGACCGTTGAATCAGTAGACCGGGAGGGGGGTAATCTGACGTGGCCGGTGCTGATGGCGGTCGTGGTGTTGGTCCTCGCGATCGTCGGTGTGGCCACCGCAAGACCCCTACAGGAGACCCGATGAGCGATGCAACCCGGACCCGGATCGGTGCCCTCGACATCGTGGCCACCGTGTCCGTTGTGTTTGCTCTCGTGTTCGCCATCGCCAGTCCTCGGATCGAATCCCAAGGCGAAGCCGCCCGCTTGCTCTTCGTTCATGTACCAACGATTTGGCTCGCCTATCTGGCGTTTGCGGTGACCTTTGTGGCCAGCATCCTGTATCTCGCAACACGCCGGCTGCGTTGGGATCACGTCGCCGGGGCGTCTGCAGAAATCGGGGTCGTGTTCACCACCGTGGCCATCATCGGGGGGATGGTCTGGGGGAAAGCCACATGGAATGTGTATTGGACCTGGGACGCTCGCCTCACGCTCACCGCGATCATGCTGTTCGTTTACATCGGCTATCTAGCGTTGCGCCGGGTCATCGCCGAGCCCGAAGCGCGTGCCAGGCGGTCCGCTGTTCTCGGCATCGTCGGGCTCGTACAGCTCATCCCGGTTCACTTCTCGGTGACTTGGTGGCGCACTCTGCACCAGACGAACACCTTCCGGCCGCGTGATATCCAGATGGACGGACCCATCCTGGCCGCGCTGCTGGTTTCGGTGGCGGCGTTCACCGTGGTCTATGCGGCGTTGCTGCGGCATCGCGTGAGGCTCGAAGGACTCGAACTCGCCGCCTATGCGGCGGCTGCGGCTCCGGTGGGGCCGGTAGCGGGCGATGCCGTCTCGGCACCGAATATCGGCAACTCGGGGGCGCAGCCATGAGGTACGCGGTCATCGGATACGTCCTGACCTACGGGGCCTTGGTCGGCTATGTGGTTTTGCTCTTCGCCAGGCTGCGGGCTGCGGAGAACCGGGTGAGCGCCTCGTCGGCCGGTGAGGGGGAGGGGGGAACGCCGCAGTGATTCGCCGGTACTGGAAGTTCCTCGTTCCCGCCGTACTGGCGGTCGGGCTCTTGATCGTCCTGTTGATCAATCTCTCCAGCAACCTCGTCTACTTCCAGACTCCCACCGAGTTGCTGACAGAGATCGAGCCTTCAGAGAACAGACTGAGGCTCGGTGGTCAGGTGGTTGCCGGCACCGTTGTCGAGAACGGAGAGACTCTGCTGTTGACGGTAACCGACGGTCGTGAGTCTGCTGCCGTGGTCCATGCGGGCGTCATACCGCAGCTCTTTGCCGAAGGGCAGGGCGTCATCGTCGAGGGTACCTGGGACGGCTCCACCTTCCACTCGGACTCCATGCTCATCCGTCATGATGAGCAATACCGCACCGGGGACGATGTGGTCTACGACTCGGTAGAACACCAGCTAGACGACTCGTGATCGCCACGATTGGTCTACTAGGGATCCTGCTTGCAGCTGCTGCTTCCGTGCAGCTGATGGTGCGGGCGGGGGCGGCGGCTCGGCACGGCGATGGTCCCATCCGGGGTGTCCGGATGTCGGTGATGATGATGCTGCTTGGTGCAACCGTGGCTTTCGTCGCACTCCAGGCGGCGATCCTGTCCCATGACTTCACGCTCGAGTACGTAGCCAACAACTCCAGCTCGACCACACCATTTGTATTTCTCCTCGCCGGAGCCTGGGCCGCCCTCGAGGGGAGCATCGTCCTCTGGGGCCTCGTACTTGCGGTGTTCACCTATCTGGTTGCGCGGACGGTGCGCCGCGGCGATCGGTTGGGTTTGGTTGCGCTGGCAGTCATCGGTCTGGTCGCCCTCTTCTGGTTCGGGTTGATGGCGACGGTGGCCAATCCGTTCCGGGTCTGCACCGAAGTCGCCGGCAGCACCTGCGTGGATTCGAGTTGGCTGCCGCTGGTTTCCGCGGTGGCGCCTCCCGACGGCATCGGAGCGAATCCCTTGTTGCAGAACCACATTCTGATGGCGATACACCCTCCGATGCTCTACATCGGGTACGTGGGTTTCACCGCTCCGTTTGCATTCGCCGTTGCCGCGCTGATCCTCGGCGAACAGGGAAGCGTCTGGCTGGAGCGGACCCGGCGCTGGTCGGTAATCGCCTGGGCCTTCCTCGGTTTCGGGATGTTGCTCGGAGCCTGGTGGTCGTATGAAGTCTTGGGTTGGGGCGGGTACTGGGCGTGGGATCCGGTCGAGAATGCTGCGTTCCTCCCGTGGCTGGCGGCAACCGCCTTCATCCACTCCGCCGTCGTGCAGCGCCGGCGCGGCATGCTGCAGGCCTGGAACCTCATTCTCGTGATCGCTACCTTCTCCCTCACGATCCTGGGCACCTTCCTCACCAGGTCGGGCACGATCATCTCGGTGCATTCGTTCACGCAGAGTGGCGTCGGACCGGTGCTGCTTGCGTTCCTGCTGTTCGTAGTCATCGGGTCGCTGGCGTTGTTTGCGTGGCGATCCCACCTCCTGAGTTCGGCACCCCGGCTCGACTCGCTGGCAAGCCGCGAAGGCGTCTTCTTGTTCAACAACCTAATCCTCACGGTGTTTGCCATCGCGGTGATGCTGGGAACCCTGTACCCGATCGTCGTCGAGGCGTTCGGCGGCGACCGCGTCTCAGTGGGTACGCCGTACTTCAATCGGGTGACGATCCCGGTGGCGTTCTTGTTGTTGCTCGCCATGGGCATCGGCCCGGTGACCCCATACCGGTATGCCCGGCCGGATGTCGTCTGGGACCGGATCGCCGCCCCACTGGTGGCTTCGTTGGTTGGCGGAGCCATCACCGTGCTCATCGGAGTGGATTCGGTTCCAGTGGTCTTGGTGGTCATCGCCGGCGTCTTCGTCATTGCTACTTCTGCCCGGGAGTACACCAGGCAACTCGCCAAGGTCACAGGCAGTCGCCTCAGCGCAGCGGTCAAGTTGCTGCGGCGTGACCCCGGCTATTGGGGAGGGCAGATCGCTCACGCGGGGATCGCACTGCTAGCAATCGGAATTGCTGCATCGAGCGGACTAGCCGCCCGGCATCAGGTCACGTTGGGCGTAGGCGACCTGGTCCAGGTCGATGGCTACTGCATCGAGTACGAGACTCCAACCGCGCGGGTCGAAGCCAACCGCCGCGTCGACGGGGCGCAGTTGGTGCTGCGCGATGCAGCATGTTCCGGCCAGATCGCACGTATGGAGCCGGTGTTCAATCAATACGCCCGGCCGCCGGCGGTCGCTACCCCTGCAGTCCACACCGGTCTGGTCGAGGACGTGTTCATTGCCCTGGCCGCGGTGCCGGGAGACGAAGTGGTTCTCGACGTCCACGTCTTCCCGCTCATGTGGGTGCTCTGGCTCGGCGGGCTGATCGCAGTGGCCGGCGGAATGTGGGGAGTGTTTGCCAAGAAGGCCGTACGTTCCGGCCGGGCGGGGGAGAGCGAGCCTGCGCATGTCTAGCTTCCGAAGTGTCCTGGGCTGGATAGTTGCCGTTGCCGCGGTCGCCGTCATCGCCGGTGGCTTGTGGCCCGAAGCGGCGGAAGCGGATCCCGACGCACGCGAACATCAGCTTTCGCAGCGGATTGCCTGTCCGTGGTGCGACGGTCAATCACTGGCCGAATCCGATTCGGAGGTGGCCAAGGACTTGGTCGTCATCCTCCGCGACAGGATCGATGCCGGCTGGAGCGATGGAGAGATCTTCGATTTCTTCGCATCCAGTTATGGAGACCATGTCCTGCTCGACCCGCCCCTGACGGGTTGGGGGATAGTGCTGTGGTCGTTGCCGGCGCTGGGCCTCATCGTCGGATCGTGGATCATCTGGCAACGGCGAGGAACACGAACATGAGTCTCGAGGCCGACCGCCTCCGCGAGCGCATCGCGCAAACGGAACGAGACCTTGCCGAGCTCGCAGAGCAGGTCGATACGGGCGAGTTGGACCGGGCTACGGCCGAACGGCTCGCAGGTCGCTACGAGGCGGAGCGCTCCGGACTGCTGCGCCAACTCGACGGCGAGGGCGAACCCGTCGATACGGCCGCCACCGGGGGTCCACTCGTGACCGGCCGCCGGGCCGGAGGAGCGGCACTCCTCGTCGTAGCTGCCGCGGTGCTCACCTTTGCTGTGGTGAACGCCGTAGCCGGAACCGAGGGGGTGGAGGGCGTCGCTTCCGACGTTGCGACAGGTGGGGGAACCAACCTTGACAACATCAGCAACGACCAGATGGAAGAGGTGGTCGCGGCCAATCCGGACATCGCCCCGATGCGTTTGGCGCTGGCCGACCGATACTTCGCGGACGGCGACTTCAGCAACGCCCTCACTCATTACATGTATGTTCTCGAGGAATTGGAAATCCAGGACCCGTCGGCACTGGCCAACGTCGGGTGGATGACCTACCAATCGGGCGTGCCCGACGTGGCCGAGTCATTTGTAGAGCGCAGCCTCGAGATCCAACCCGACGGTGGTGTGGCCTTCTGGTACCTGGCCAATATCCGATTTCGCGGACTCGATGATGCCCAAGGTGCGCTGGACCCTCTACGGCGGCTGCTCGAGTACGACAACCTTCCTGCAGAGCTGCGCACGGCTGCTGAGGAGCTTCTGGCCGAAGCCGAGGCAGCATCATGACCGATCGGGGTGGGAGATCTTCGGCGTTGCTGTTCTGGGGCGTCGTTGCGGCCGGAACCCTCGTCATCGTGGTCGGGATCGTGTTCACGAGTCGGTTCAACACCGACATCACGCTGACACAATCACCGCTGCTGTACGAGGCGACACCCGATGTGTCCATCCGATACCTCGACTCGGTAGAGGAGTTCCGGCTCACCGACTACAAGGGGAACATCGTCGTGGTCAACTTCTGGGCTTCATGGTGTGGCAATTGCAGAGTGGAGCACGATGCCTTGAACGGCGCGGCGGCGGCATATGCCGATCTCGGTGTCACCTTCGTCGGCATCGCCTATCAGGATCGGGATTCCGCCAGCAGGGCTTTTCTCGATGAGCTCGGCCGGGGTGACCCGTATGTCTACGGGGTCGATGAAGGCTCTCGGGTTGCGGTTGAGTTTGGCGTTCTCGGCTTGCCGGAGACGTTCTTCATCGACCGGGACGGAGTCATCCAAGGCAAGGTGAGCGGACCGGTCAATGCCCCGTTCCTCAATCGCACCCTCGATGCGATGATTCTGGGTGAGGCCATCGACCCGCAGACCACCACCGACGACGTGGAAAACCTCTAGCGAGCCCCCCGTACCACCAGACCATCGAGCAACGCTTGCGAAGCTGCGGCTATCTCCGCAACCGCACGGTCGAAGACCTCAGCATTGTGATTGGCCGGCTGACTGAAGCCGCTGATCTTGCGGACAAACTGACGGGCTGCAGCCTCGATCTCTGCCTCGCTCGCCGGAATGGCTCCCTCCCGAAGTCGTTTGATGCTTCTGCACATAAGATGACCCTACATGTCAGATGCTGAGCGAGAACACTGGGATCTGCGATACGCCACGGAGGGTGCCCGCTCTACAGATCCGGCCGCCTTTCTCGTCGAGGTCGCCGATCAACTGCCGTCCGCCTCCCGGATACTCGACGTCGGTGGGGGCAGCGGCCGCAACTCGGTCTGGCTCGCCAAGCGTGGCCACGACGTGACGATCGTCGACATCTCAGAGCCCGGTCTGGCCATAGCGGCCGAGGCCGCCAGGGAAGCGGGCGTCGAGGTGACGCTGGTGCAAGCCGATCTCGACACGGCGCCGTTGCCGGGCGGACCGTGGGACGTCATCGTCGATTTTCACTTCATCAAGCGGCATCTGTTTGATGCTTTCCTCGAGGCGCTACGGCCCGGAGGGTTGCTGGTCTTCTGCCGGGCCACCGTCAAGAACCTCGAGCGCAACGAACGCCCGCCGCAGCCCTTTCTTCTCGAACGGGGCGAAGGATGGGACCTGCTCAGCGATTTCGAGCTGTTGATCGCTCGCGAGGGCTGGTCGGCGGAGGACAGGCACGAGTTCGAGGCGCTGGCCAGGGCACCGGGCGCGGATGGCTGAGGTCAGCGGACACGGCTCTAGCATCTCCCCGCATCGAATCGAGGAGTGAGCAGTGAGCAGCGAGGCCGATTACCGACTGCCGCGTCGTGCCGTTCCGAAACGGTACGAGATAGCGCTTGCTCCGGATCTCGCGGCAGCCAGCTTCACTGGCCACGAGGTCGTGGATCTCACGCTCATCGAGCCGACGACCGAGATCGTGCTCAACGCTGCTGAGCTGGAGATCTCGGACGTAGAGATGATTGATTCCGACGGCGTGCGGCGGGTCGTCGCTTCGGCAATCCAGCTCGACGAGGAGAGGGAACGGGCGAGATTCGTGTTCGACGAGGAACTCGAACGCGGAGAATGGAAGCTTCTTGCCAGCTTCAGCGGCATCCTCAACGACGACCTGCGCGGGTTCTACCGGTCGACCTATCACGACGACGCAGGCAATCGTCGCGTCATCGCGACTACCCAGTTTGAGGCCACCGATGCGAGGCGGGCCTTTCCCTGCTGGGACGAGCCCGACCTCAAGGCAACCTTCGCGGTGACCCTGGAAGTTGCACCAGGGTTGGTGGCGATCTCGAATGGCGCCGAGGTATCACACGAACCGACCGGCGACGGCGCAATGCGGTACATCTTTGCCGAGACGATGACGATGTCGACCTATCTAGTCGCTTTCATCGTCGGCGACCTCGAGATCACCGATCCGGTTGATGCCGGAGGGGTGCCGCTGCGCGTGGTCCACACCCCAGGTAAGGGACGTCTTGCCGATTACGCCCTCGAGGTTGGTGTGTTTGCGCTCCAGTACTTCGGGCAGTACTACGAGATCCCCTATCCCGGTGACAAGCTGGACCTGATCGCTGTCCCCGATTTTGCTTCTGGGGCGATGGAGAACCTAGGAGCGGTCACATTCCGGGAAACTGCGCTGCTGATCGACAAGCAGCGGGCCACCCGCAACGAGCTGGCCCGGGTAGCCGATGTCATCGCCCACGAGCTCGCCCACATGTGGTTCGGGGATTTGGTGACTATGAAGTGGTGGAACGGGATCTGGCTCAACGAAGCATTTGCC
Organism: Acidimicrobiia bacterium; assembly: GCA_030066875.1. Taxonomy (GTDB): domain Bacteria; phylum Actinomycetota; class Acidimicrobiia; order Spongiisociales; family UBA5794; genus JAAETI01. The sequence continues at coordinate 14,195 of JASJAS010000017.1, forward strand.
ACGTTCATGGAGCTCAAGTGCGTCGACGCCTTCCGACCCGATTGGAATCGGTGGCTGACGTTTGCCCACTTCCGGGCACAGTCGATGGACATCGATGGGCTGGAGAGCACCCGTCCCGTCGAGTTCCCCGTCGCCTCACCGGAAGAGGCCGATGCGATGTTCGACACCCTGACCTACGGAAAGGGCTCGGCCGTGCTGAGAATGCTCGAGCAGTACCTGGGTGAGGAGATGTTTCGCAAGGGCATCGTTGCCTACTTGAAGCGGCACGCCTACTCCAATACAGACACCAACGACTTATGGGCAGCGCTAGAGGCCGTGTCCGGCGAGCCGGTCGGGGAGATGATGGAGGGGTGGATCTACCAGGGAGGGTATCCCCAGCTCGACGTCACCGTCGCGGACGAAGGGCTGCGGATCGAGCAATGCCACTTCCGCTTCCTCGGCGGCGGTGGTTCCGTTTGGCAGGTACCGGCGCTCTATAGAACCGGAGGCGAGCAGCGACGAGTGATCATCGGCGACAGCGCCGGTATCACCGTGCCGGCGGAAGGCTTTCTGCTCAACAGTGGGGGCGATGGCTTCTATCGGGTGAACTATCCCGACGAGCTTCGCAACGACATCGCCCGCAACTTCGGCACCCTGGTGCCGGCGGAGCGGTACACGCTCTTTGCAGACACTTGGGCCAACGTGCTGGCCGGGGAGACGCCGGCCGGCGAGTTCGTTGTGCTGACGCGAGTGCTCGAAGGGGAAGACGAGCCCGACATCTGGGGCACCGGACTCGCCGGCCTGTCCGAACTGAATCGGGTCATCTCGTCTGATGATCGACCGGCGCTGCAGAGATGGGTACGGAGTCTGCTCGCCGGGCCCGTCCGCGAGCTGGGGTGGAGCCCGCAGCCCGGTGAGGCGGATCGGCAACGCAAGCTACGCGCGTTGCTGCTGGTCGCCGCCGGCAACCTGGGAGACGACCGGGACGTGCAGGCGGCGGCCCGCGACCTCTTCGGCATGCTCACAGCAGAGGGAAGCGAACCCGACATTGACGGAGACATTGCTGATGCCGCCATCAGTATCGTCGCCGCCAACGGCGCCATGGTGGAATTCGAACAGTTGCTCCGAATGAAGGAGCGCGCCGGAAACCCGCAAGACGAGGTGCGTTTCCTACGTGCAGCAGCCGCCGTTCCGCAACAGGAATCCGCCGAGCGCCTTATCGAGATGATTCTCGCCGGGGAGGTGCGGTCGCAGGACTCCATCTGGTTGGCGGCCCGACTGCTCGGCCATCGCGTGACCGGACCCCGGGTCTGGAAACTCGTGAAGGACAATTGGGACGCAGTGCTCGCGGCGATTCCCGGTCAGCACAAGCGACGCATCCTCGATCTGATCATGTACCGCTCCGAGCCGGAGATTGCAGAGGACATCGAGGCTTGGCTGGCGGATCACCCTATCCGGGGTGCCGGACAATCCACCACGCAGCAACTCGAGCGCCTGCAGGTGCGGGTGGGGCTCCGCCGACGGGAGGCTGGGCGGCTCGGAGAAGCTTTCGACCTCTAGGCCTCGTAGACGCGACTGAGCCCGAGGTAGAGGAAGAGCAGGGCTAGTAGGAACAGCGCGAGGCCGATGAGAACCGGGAGGATCGCTCCCGTTGTGAACACCGCGAGGACACCCAGCAGCAATCCCAGCTCGGCGATCGCCAACCTGACGATGAACCCGATCTGGACCCGACGTGGGCTTCGGGGTCTCTCGCCCGCCTGCGAATGCCAGAGCAACGCAATCAACAACCCAAGGGCGCCGACGACGGCGACGGCCAGGGCGGCGCCATCGGCGAGCTCGGGGTTTTCCGGCTCGCCCAGGTCGATCAGCGCCACCACCAGAACCAGGATGATCGGGCCCACAGCAAAGCCCGCGGTGATCACGCGCAGGGTCTGTTTGACTGTATCCATACTCTCCACGTCTTCGACAGTAGCCGCCAGCATCGCGACGGAGGCGGACAGCGGGTCTGTCGCGTTGAGTTCGGTAGTGTTCTGAGAGCATCACCGAGGAGGGAAACGGTGCGGGTTGTCACGGTCGATGGGGGACCGCTGCAGATCCAAGACGTCGTCGACGTCGCCAACGGGCAAGCCCGGGTCGTGCTGGACGACGCGGCGAGAGACCGCATGGCTCCGGCTCGCCGGCTCGTCGAGGAGGTCGTTGCGCAGGATCGGACCGTCTACGGCATAACGACCGGCTTCGGCAAACTGGCTACCACGCACATCGACCCGGAGGAGGCCGCCCGGCTCCAGGTCAGTCTCTTGCGGAGCCATGCCGCCGGGGTGGGCCCGCGGCTCAGCGACCGCAGCGTGCGCGCCATGCTGCTGCTGCGCGCCCGCACATTGGCCCAGGGCTACTCCGGAGTGCGGCCGCTGCTCGTCGAACGACTCATCGAGTTACTCGATCGCGGTCTACTTCCTGTTGTGCCCGGTCAGGGCTCGGTCGGTGCCTCCGGCGACCTGGCCCCATTCGCCCATTTGGCCCTTCCCGTCATCGGAGAGGGTACCGTCCGCGTCGACGGAGTCGAGCAGCACGCCGCCGATGCATTGGCCGCTGCCGGGCTGGAACCGGTGGTCCTCGTCGCCAAGGAAGGCCTGAGCTTGCTCAATGGGACCGAAGGCATGCTGGCGCTGGGAGTGATCGCCCTCCGCGAAGCTCTTTCGCTGGCGAACGCGGCGGATCTCGCATGCGCTCTCTCCGTCGAGGGGTTGCTCGCATCGGCAAAGCCCTTCGTGCCGCAAATCCACCGGCTGCGCCCCCACCCGGGGCAGATCGAATCGGCCGCCAATATCGCCGCGCTGCTTGCGGGGTCTTCCATCGTGGCCAGCCACGCAGACGACCTGGTCCACGCCGTCCAGGACGCATACAGCCTGCGTTGTGCGCCCCAGGTGCACGGAGCCAGCCGCGATACCCTCACCCACGCCGCCCATACCTTCGAGCGAGAGCTCAGTTCCGTCGTCGATAACCCGATCGTGTTTGCCGATGACGGCACCGTTGTGTCCGGCGGCAACTTCCACGGTCAGCCGCTGGCTGTGGTCCTCGATTTCCTGGCGATCGCCATTACTGAGCTGGGGTCGATTTCGGAGCGACGCACCGACCGGATTCTCGATCCCGACCGATCTGCAGGCCTGCCCGCATTTCTTGCCACCGACCCCGGCCTCAACTCGGGATACATGCTTGCTCAATACACCGCAGCAGCATTGGTTGCCGAGAACCGGGTTCTGGCTCACCCCGCTTCGGTCGAATCCATCCCCACGTCGGGTCTGCAGGAAGACCACGTTTCGATGGGCTGGGGGGCGGCCCGCAAGCTGCAGCAGGTGATTGCCAATACCGCAAACGTCCTGGCCGTCGAGATCATGTGTGCGGTCTCGGCAATTGAGCACAGAGCTCCACTGACGCCGGCACCACAGACCGCTCGGGTTTGCGCAGATGTTCGCGAGCTAGTTGCGCCTCTTGACGACGATCGGCCAATCGGTGCCGACATCGAAGCTCTGGCGGAAGTGATCTTGGCCGGGCGGTTCGACGGGTATCTCCAATAGCCGGACGGTTGCGCCCATGTGCGTACAATGAGGATTCACCAACAAGTGGGAGCAAAACATGGGTCTGATGGACACCATCAAAGGTTGGTTCTCCAAGGCGAAAGACACTGCCGGAGACGTGACCGAGAAGGCCGGCGACGTGGCCGAAGGCGCTTGGGACAAGACCAAGGACGTCGCGGGTGACGTAGCCGAGAAGGCCGGCGACGTGGCCGAGAAGGCCGGTGACATGGCAGAGGCCGCTTGGGACAAGACCAAGGACGTTGCCGGAGACATCAAGGACAAGTTCGACGGTGACGACGAGGCCGAGGCAGCGGCCGAGGAGCCCCCTCCCGAGGTCTAGTCAGCCATCAAAGCGAAGAGCAAAGGCCGCCCTACCCGGCGGCCTTTCTCATGTTCCGGAACGGATGAGACGTACGGTGCGGTCTTCCGTCGCTTGGGCATAGTCGGCCGCAACCAACGTGCCGACCGGTAGCCGCTCGGCCGAGTGCCATTCGACGACTTGCAGGCCGTCGATCCAGATCGTCCCCGAGTTCGATTCGGGAGGCGCCAGGCCGACGCCGAAGAGCGCGGCGTTGGCTGCGTCGGGCATATCGGTCACTTCTACCCAGAGTTCGTGCCAGGTGCCGTCGTTGACCAGTGGCAAAGGTATGTCAACCGTTTCGAGAGCCGTCGACTGCGGCGCCCGGGTCGGGTCGGTGTCGTCGAAGTCGTAGTAGCTGACTCTGACGAACGGTATGCCGGCCCCGACTCGCTTTGCCCACACCCGCACCGAGTAGCGCGCCGCGTCGTCAACCGGGCTGCCCAGGTCATCGAACCAACGATGGCGCGGTAGCGGTACCCGCGAAGCCGTACGGGCAACAGCCACGCGAGTGTGCTGTGAGGTGCGATCGAGGCGCACCACCCATGGTCCGGCCGGGCTGGACCTGTCTAGAACCAGTGAGTCTGCCGGAACCACCCATTCCAGTCCCCCTGCTGCCTCTCCGTCGGCCTGCACATCCTCGAGATCCCCGAAGCCAAAGATGTCGCTACCCACGGACACGCCTGCGAGTGTGTCGTTGGTCTCGATGAGACCGGCCGGAAGCGCTATTGGTTCTTCGGCATTTAGGTCGATTGAGGCATCGTCTGCGACCTGTTGCGCGGGGACGACTATCCCTCGCCCGTTGTCGATCACAACTCGAGCGGTCCTTCCCGCCTCGCTCGTCGTCGATCCGACGCGCCGGTCGGGCAATCTGATCGAGTTGGCAGCCTGCAGCGAGGCCTGGTCCACCTGGCGCAGGATGCGACTGGCCACCGCGCCCCCGACCGCGACCGGACGGTAGGTGTCGATCATGATGGGGTAGAGCTTGGCTTCGACCAGATCGCCCTCTTCATAGACGGTGCGCAAGATCACGGATGGGTGGGTGATGAGGAACTCCTGGTCGAACACCAGGTTGCCCAGGCTGTACGCAATCAACTTGCCCTTGTAGAACTCGAATCCCTGCAGTACATGGGGGTGGTGCCCGATGACCAGATCGGCTCCGGCGTCGATCGCGGTTCGGCCGGCTCGAGCCATGAACTCGGAGTTGACGTCGGCAAACTGCAGACCGCCGTGGAGCTGGACTACTACGAACTCGGCGCCCTGCTCGCGTGCCGTGGAGACTGCTCCGGCAACCGCCGGGGCGCTGTAGTGAGCTGCGCCGCCGTGACCGCGCCGCGCCACCCAGTCCTGCAACTCGGGGTAGGTCCGCGAGACCGCCTGCCAAACGTCCGCCGCGTCGCCTGGAGAGACGTTCCTCTCGATCTCCCTGTACAGCTCCCACATGGCACCGGGGCGCCGCTCTGTGGTCGGCACGTAGGTTGCGTCTGGTGGAGAGCCGAATCCGAACGCTCGAGCCTCGTACTGCCACATGTCTCGAGGCGAGATTGCTGCCGGCACGGGTGCCGCGGCATCCGGAAGCGAATCGTTCACGTAGTCGCCGGTGACGGTCGTCATCGAGATAACCCCGACACGCAGTCCACCGGCGTCGAGCAGCGCCGGCTGCTCCGCTTCGGCGGCGCTGAGGCCCCCGCCGGGGTGGGCAATACCTGCGGATACGAGGTTGCGGATAGTCGAAGCTACGCCGGCCTCCGTCCAGTCGTTGATGTGGTTGTTGCCGAGGGTGGCCACGGTGACGCCCAGTTCCTCTAGCGCAGCCAGCGATTCCGGAGGGCTCTGCAGCAGGAAACGCTTCCCCGCATATGAGTGCTCCTCCGCAAGATCGCCGATCACGCTCTCGAAGTTGACGGACACCAGGTCGGCGAGGCCAAACAGGGGTGCAATATCCGCCACCACCGCCCGGGCTGATGCCGCGTTGTTCACAACCGGCGTGTCGTCTCGAGTCGGCTCCAAGTAGCGCCTTCCCATCATGAAGTCGCCACCGAAGTGCATCACCGTGCGGCTGCCCGTGGGGCCGGTTGCGGCAAGAAGGCGAAGCTCGCTGCTGCGCTGCTCGGGGCTACCGACCACGACGGCGTCCGGAAGCATCCCTGCGGCCGTGACCACGATGAGCTCGGGCGCGGCGAGCCGGAGGGTGACTGCGCCGGCGGAATCCGTTCGAAGTGCGCCGTTGCTCCACTCCACCGTCGCCCCGGGTACCGGCTCTTCCGATTCGTCGACAACGGTGATGTGGTAGGCGTGCTCCGGGGGAGCGGTGGTTGCTTCCGCATCGATCCGCCACGCGATGACGAGGGCCACCATCATGGCGATGGCGAGCACGGAAAGGGCCGTTGTCCGGCCACCGGTGTCGTCTGTTCGCGTGGTCATTTGACGGGGGTGTGCGCTTCGGCGCTCCCGAAGTGTCTTCGGTCGAATCGAATGGTGACGTGAGCTTCCCGTCGTGACCGACAGGTGACTGAGTAGCCTGGAATCGTCACCTAGCGAGGAGGCTCTCGTGTCCGGACCGCGTCTCGTACAGGCTCCGCGAGGTAGTCGGCTCCGCACCAAGGGCTGGCTCCAGGAAGCCGCGTTGCGCTGCCTGATGAACAACCTCGATCCCGAGGTTGCGGAGAATCCCGACGAGTTGGTGGTTTACGGCGGCCGGGGGAGAGCCGCCCGCAGCTGGGACGCCTTCGATGCCATTGTGCGCAATCTCGAGTCGCTCGACAACGACGAAACGCTGCTCATCCAATCGGGCAAGCCGGTCGGGCGATTCCGGACCCACGATATGGCTCCCCGGGTGCTCATCGCAAACAGCAACCTCGTGCCGGATTGGGGAACTTGGGAGCACTTCTGGGAACTCGAGGACGCCGGTCTCATGATGTACGGGCAGATGACCGCCGGCTCCTGGATCTACATCGGAACTCAGGGGATTCTGCAGGGCACGTACCAGACGTTCATCGCTCTCGCCGAGAAGCGCTTCGGCGGCACGCTCGCCGGAACCATCACCTTGACCGGCGGGCTCGGCGGCATGGGTGGGGCGCAGCCGCTCGCGATCACCATGTGCGACGGGGTAGCGCTTTGTGTAGATGTGGATCCGCTTCGTATCAAGCGCAGGGTGGATCACCGGTACCTCGACGTCTTCGCCGGTTCGCTCGACGAGGCTGTGGATCTTGCCGCGCAGGCGAAGCAGGACCGCAAGCCGCTATCGGTTGGCGTCGTCGGCAACGCGGCCGTGGTCTTCCCCGAGTTGTTGCGTCGCGGCGTCGAGATCGACATCGTGACCGACCAGACGTCGGCGCATGATCCACTCAACGGCTACGTGCCCAAGGGCTATGAACTCGATGAAGCCGACGACCTGCGTGACAAAGACCCCGATGCCTACATCAAGGCGGCCCGAGAGTCAATGGCGGTCCACTGCGAGGCGATGGTCGGATTTCAACGGCGAGGCGCCGAGGTGTTCGATTACGGCAACAACCTGCGCGGCGAGGCCAAGCTGGGTGGCTTCTGGGATGCGTTCGAGTATCCCGGGTTCGTCCCCGCCTACATCCGACCGTTGTTCTGCCAGGGCATGGGTCCCTTCCGCTGGGTTGCGTTGTCGGGCAATCCCGCGGATATCGCGACCACGGATCGAGCAGTACTGGATCTCTTCCCGGAGAACCGCGCTTTGGCGCGCTGGATCGAGATGGCGGCCGAGAGGGTTCACTACCAAGGCTTGCCGGCCCGCATTTGCTGGCTTGGGTACGGAGAACGACACCGGGCCGGCCTGGCCTTCAACGAGTTGGTCGCCGCCGGCGAGGTATCGGCCCCCATCGTGATTGGGCGCGATCACCTCGACTCCGGTTCAGTCGCATCCCCCTATCGGGAAACCGAGGGCATGTTGGACGGGTCGGACGCGGTCGCTGATTGGCCGATTCTCAACGCCCTGCTCAATACTGCATCCGGCGCCGCCTGGGTAGCGGTTCACCACGGAGGCGGCGTAGGCATCGGCAAGTCGATCCATGCCGGAGCGCAGGTCGTCGCCGACGGCACTGATGAGGGAGCGGTCCGGCTGGAGGGGGTGTTGACCAATGATCCCGGCATGGGGGTGATTCGGCACGTCGACGCCGGATACCCGGAAGCTGAAGCAGCCGCCACGGACCGGGGTGTGATCATCCCGATGCGGGGCTGACGTGGCTGAAGGCAACGCTCTCGTCTCCAACATCGGGCAGCTCGTCACCAACGACCCTGCTCGGGACGGGCTGCTGGGAGTGATCACAGACGCGACGGTTGCCGTGAGCGACGGACACGTGGTGTGGGTTGGCTCGCAGGAGGATCTGCCAGGCGAATGGGCTTTTCTACCCGAGATCGACTGCCGAGGTGCCGCCGTGGTGCCCGGGTTCGTCGACGCGCACACCCATCTGGCGTTTGCCGGAGACCGCGCCGACGAGTTTGGGCGACGGCTTCGCGGCGAGTCGTATGAAGAGATCATGGCGGCTGGAGGCGGGATCCAGTCGACCGTCTCAGCTACCCGTGCCGCCTCGGCGAGCGATCTCCTGGCAGTGACCATCCCAAGGGTGAAACGAATGATGCGGGCCGGTACTACCACGGTCGAGATCAAATCCGGCTACGGACTCAATGCCGAAACCGAGTTGCGGCTCCTAGGAACGATCGCGGCGATCGACGACACCCTGCCGATCGACGTCGTGCCCACATTCCTCGGGGCGCACACGGTTCCTCCCGGGTTCGATGGAGACGCCTACATCGACCATTTGGTGACCGAAGTCCTGCCCCTTTGCTCACCACACGCGGCCTTTTGCGATGTCTTCTGTGACGAAGGGGTCTTCACCGTCGACCAGGCGCGCCGGATGCTGCTGGCGGGCCGGGAGCACGGTCTCGGCGCCCGGCTGCACGCCAACCAGCTGGCCGCCTCTGGCGGGGCGCAGCTCGCCGCCGAGCTTGGTGCAATCAGCGCCGATCATCTCGACCACATCGATGACACCGACATGGTGGCGTTGCGAGAAGCCGGAACGGTTGCCGTGCTGCTCCCAGGTGTCTCCTTCTCCATGCAGCTGCCCCAAGCCAGGGGCAACGAGCTGTGGGATGCTGGCGTCACCGTGGCTCTCGCAACCGACTGCAATCCAGGGACGTCGAACATCGAGACGATGCCGTTCGTGATCGCACTGGCGTGTGTAGAAATGGGCTTGTCTCCGGAGCGAGCAGTGTGGAGTGCTACCCGCGGCGGGGCCCTGGCCCTCGGGCTAGAAGATCGGGGCCACATCTTGCCGGGGGCGCTGGGGGACTTTGCAGTACTGGCGCACCCAAGCTATCTACACCTGGCTTACCGACCGGATGCGCCCCCGGTGGAACGTGTCATCAAACGGGGGGATCTGATTCCGGGTTGATCCAAGGCAATCGATGGAACAGACGCAGCACCCGTGCCAGACTGCCGCTGTGGCGGTTCCCTACCTAGATGCCGAATACCCGATCCGTTTTGCCCATCGGGGCAGCCGGGTGTTGTGGCCCGAGAACACAGCAGAGTCGTTTCAAGGTGCGGTCGATCTGGGATATCAATACATCGAGACCGACGTCCGCATCACTCGGGACGGCGTGGTTGTCGTGTTTCACGACGCCACACTGGAGCGAACCACCAACGGAGCCGGGCCGGTCAGCCAGTGGAATCTCGAAGACCTGCAGCATCTGGACGCAGCATGGTGGTTCGACGAATCGGCCGGGTACCCACTGCGCGGCACCGGAGTGAAGATACGGTCGCTAGACGAGGTGTTCTCGAGCTGGCCGGAAGTTCGCTTCAACATTGACTTGAAGGGTCCGGGCATGGAGTGGGCCGTTGCAGATGTCATCAAGCGCCACCGCAGGGAGGAAACGACGCTGATCGCCTCATTTGTGGATCGCAGGATCGCCAAATTTCGTCGCATCACCCGCGGCGCCGTTGCCGTCTCGTCGGGCCCGTCGGCGGCTGCGGCTATGTACGCCGCCTCGCGCCTAGGGCGCAGCGTGCGGCGTCGGGTCGCCGCCTATCAGCTTCCGTTCGACTACAAGTCCTATCCCATCGACCGCAAGCTGGTCGATGCCATCCATCGCTCCGGCTCCCACATCCACCTTTGGACGGTGAACGAAGCGGCGGATATGCACCGTCTCCTCGACCTCGGGGTCGACGGTATCGTGTCCGACCGGCCTGATCTGCTCAACGAGGTGATGCGAGAGAGGGGGCACGATGTCTGATCGGATCGGTGAGGTTGTCCTACTGCAAATCCACGGCGATCTCCTCGTTCCCGGCGATCGTTTCGACCCGACTCCACTTGTCGAGGTAGATGAGATGAGCATCGATTCATCTGGTGTCCTCGGCCGCACCAACGGAATGTGGGCCGTCGACGTTCACCACCGCTCGTGGCCGGGACGAGGTGGGAGACGGCCGGTGTCGATGGGATTCACCAGCCACTACGACATGATGCGGGATCGGTTCCGAGACGTCCCGCTGGGCACGGCGGGCGAGAACATCCTGGTGACTGCTTCACAACGGATCTCGCTCGAGGACCTCGGTACCGGAGTGGTGATTCGCGGCGCCGACGGCCGTGCCGCCATTCTGACCCAACCGTTCGTGGCGAGGCCGTGCCAGCAGTTCACGTCGTTCATGCTGGCGCTGCCCTACAAGGCGGAGCGCGAAGAAATCGCCGATGAGTTGGCCTTTCTCGAAGGGGGGATGAGGGGTTTCATCTTTGCCGTCGATGGTCTGGAGGAACCGGTGACGATCAAGAACGGCGACGGGGTGTTTCTTCTCTAGCGGCCGGGCGGAATGAACGGCAGTCCCTGCAGCTGGATGAGGCGCTGGATCACCGCGTCGCGGGCCTCCTCGAAGCCTGCTCCGCCGAGGATGTAGAGGTCTTCGCCTTTCTCCTGGAGATAGACCCGGAAGCGATCGCCGTCGCGCAGGATGTAGAGGCCGTCCTTGGGCCCGACGATGTTGCGCCCCAGGCTCATCATCGCCTCCTCCGTCGGGATCTCGGATATGAGGTCGATCCACTCGAGGTTGAAGGCCTCTTCGAAGTCGGCTGCCCCGCTCGCACGTCGCCCGAGAATCCGCGACGCCATACGTTGTGCCTTGCCGGTGAGAATGGCCTGCGCTTGCTCCTGTCTGGTGGGTCGTTCCATGGGACAGCGACGTTAGTCAGGAACCACGCCGCCGTTACCCGCCGAGAGAGATCTCGTGATCTTCTAGGAAGTCTGCAAGTCGGCGGTCTACCAGCAGCGTTCCTCCGTCGATCCCGTGCCTGACAACTGCGTCGTCGGCGACCCGAGCCCGATAGCGAGCAGGCAGCAAACCCGCCTTCCAATCCTCGTACAGGTCGCGCCAGGTTCGGCCAACGCCCGGAGGTGCTGTGCGATTGCGCTCGTAGGCTTTGCCGCCGTGCACGATCTTGCGCTCGAACTGCCGGTAGCTGCGCAAGGGGAAGTGGAAGATCGTCAGTGGAGACGGGCCGTCGAGGGGTTTGAGGCTCGTGTTGTGGATCTTGTGGTTTCCGTGTCCGACGATGACCGCCGGATCAGCACGGTGGCACACCTTGGGTGGTAGAGGGTCTCCGAGCGTGTTGAAGGACTTGCGTTCGCGCACAGTCATGCGGGCAAAGACGGGTTCGTTGGAGAGCGGCCGGGGGAGGAAGTCGACCCGAGGCGCCGAGATGACGCCCGCCTCGGGTGGGACGCTCTGCAGCGCGCTGGCCAAATCGGCATAGTCCGACCACCAGAACTCGTCGGCATCGCTATGGATCACCCAATCTGCCTCGAACCGGTCCGCAGCCATTCGAGCCATCGTCGTGACCCAGGTGCTCTGGTTGAAATCGTCGGTGGCTTCATGGATGTAGTGCAGCCGTCCCTCGGATTCGTGGACCCGGAGGATCTCGGGCGTGCTGTCCGAGGATCGGTTGTCTGTTGCGACGACGAAATCGACCCCTTGCTCGAAGTGGTAACGAAGATGCGTGTCGAGTATGTCCTCCTCGTCACGAACCAGCAGGGTCATGACCAGCCTCACGCGTCTAGCCCAGCCTTGGCTTGAAGCTCGCCCGGCCCGCCTCGTAGCCGTCGATTGCTTCACCGTGTTCCAGGGTGAGGGCAATATTGTCTAGACCGTTGAGCAAGCGATGCTTGGCGAACGGATCGATTTCGAAGTGCGCTTCGAATCCGACCGTTGTGACGGTCTGGTCGGCGAGGTCGATGGTGACGAGGTTGTCGGGATCCTCGGCGATTTGGGTGAGCGTTGCGACTTCAGCCTCGGTAAGCACCACGGGGAGTAGCCCGATGTTGATGCAGTTGTTGTGGAAGATATCGGCGAACGACGGTGCAATCACCGCCCGGAACCCGCGATCCTCGATCGACCACGGGGCATGTTCCCGGGACGAACCGGATCCGAAGTTGGGGCCACTCACCAGGACGCTGGCTCCCCTGTAATCCGGTTGGTTGAGCACGAAGTCCGGGATCAGTTCTCCCTCCTCGTCGTAAGCCCACTCGTAGAAGAGGAAAGGTCCGAACCCACTGCGCTCGACCCGCTTCAGGAACTGCTTCGGGATGATGGCATCGGTGTCGACGTTGGCGCGGGGGAGCGGCGCCATTTGCCCGGTTATGACTTTGATCGCCTTCATTAGGCCCACTCTCTCACGTCGACGAAGTGCCCTTCCACGGCCGCAGCAACGGCCATTTCCGGGCTGACCAGATGGGTGCGTCCGTTGCGGCCCTGCCTTCCCTCGAAGTTGCGATTCGATGTCGAGGCACAACGTTCCCCCGGCATCAGGATGTCGGGGTTCATGCCCAGGCACATCGAACACCCCGGCTCGCGCCATTCGAAACCGGCCTCCTGGTAAATCCGATCGAGACCCTCGTCCTCGGCCTGCAACTTCACGAGACCAGAGCCGGGGACGACCATGGCATGCACGTTGGGATGGACCCGCTTGCCGCGCAGCAGCGTCGCTCCGGCCCGCAGATCTTCGATGCGACCGTTCGTGCACGAACCCAGGAAGACCCGATCCAGCGGGATGTCGCGCATCGCGGTCCCCGGTCTCAAGTCCATGTAGGCCAGGGCACGTTCTGCGGCGTCCCGCTCGAGGGGATCCTCGAAGCGGGCGGGATCGGGCACGACTCCTGTAACCGGCACCGTTTGCGCTGGGTTCGTGCCCCACGAAACGTAGGGGGCGAGGTCGGCGGCATCGATGTGGACTTCGGCATCAAAACTTGCGTCGGGATCGGTTCCGAGAGACCTCCAGTACTGGACTGCGGCATCCCATTCGGTGTCGCGGGGGGCGTAGTTACGGTCGCGGAGGTACTCGAATGTGGTTTCGTCGGGAGCAATCATGCCGGCGCGGGCCCCGCCTTCGATCGACATGTTGCAGATGGTCATCCGGCCGGCCATCGACAGCGCTCTGATCGCCGAGCCGCGGTATTCGATGACGTAGCCGGTGCCGCCCGCAACTCCGATGGTGGAGATGATGCCGAGGATTATGTCTTTTGCGGTGACCCCAACCGGCAACTCTCCTTCGACGTTCACCGCCATCGACTTGGGACGAGTCTGGGGGAGCGTCTGGGTTGCCAGAACATGTTCGACCTCTGACGTCCCGATCCCGAAGGCCAGCGCTCCGAAGGCCCCATGGGTGGAAGTGTGCGAATCGCCGCAGACTATGGTCATCCCCGGTTGCGTGATCCCCTGTTCAGGGCCAATCACATGCAC
>JASJAS010000111.1 GCA_030066875.1 Acidimicrobiia bacterium
ATGTACCAGTTGGTGAGATCGTCGATGAACCCGAGGATCGGTGGGATCACGTTGTAGAGACGATACTCCTCCATCTCGGTGTTGACCGTGCGTACCAGGCTTTGCAGAACCGAAAGCACCCAACGGTCGATCTCAGCGCGTTGGTCGGGCGGTAGCGCTGCGGAAATGTCATCCAACGTTATGCCGTCGGCTTCCGCGTAGGTAGTGAAGAAGGAGTAGGCGTTCCAGAACGGGAGAAGCACGGTCCGCACAACGTCGCGCACCCCGGCCTCGGAGAACCGGAGCGGATCGGCGCGGACGACCGGGGAGCTGATCAGATACGCCCGCAGCGCGTCAGCACCGAACTCGTCGAGCACGTGACTCGGGTCCGGATAGTTCTTCAGGCTCTTCGACATCTTGCGGCCGTCCTCGGCGAGGATCATCCCCGTGACTATGCAGTTCTGAAACGGGGCTTCGTCGAACAGAGCTGTTCCGAGGACAACGAGCGTATAGAACCAGCCCCGGGTCTGATCGAGCCCTTCGGCAATGAAATCGGCCGGGTAGCGTCTGGCAAACCGCGCCTCGTTCTCGAACGGGTAGTGGATCTGGGCGTAAGGCATCGAACCCGACTCGAACCAACAATCGAGCACTTCTGGGACGCGCCGCATGACTCCAGGACAACTGCTGCAAGCGAACGTGACTTCATCGACAAAGTGCTTGTGTAGGTCGTCGAGCCATTGCCCAGACAACTCCTGCAGCTCCGCCCGAGACCCGACACAGACCTTCTCATCGCACTGGTCACATTCCCAGACCGGCAGGCAGCTTCCCCAATAGCGGTTCCGGCTGATCGCCCAGTCACGGGCCCCTTCGAGCCAGTTTCCGAAGCGACGGTCACCGACGGCTGCGGGGACCCAGCGGATGGTCCGGTTGACCGCGACCATCCGATCGCGGAACGCCTCGACATTGACGAACCAGGTGGGTATGGCCTTGTAGATGAGGGGCGTCGCCGTCCGCCAGCAGAAGGGATAAGAGTGCCGGATCTGCTCGTGGCGCACAATCAGCTGCCGGTCTTTCAGGATGTTGACCAGCGTGACATCGGCGTCCTTGACGTTCTTGCCTGCAACATCCGGCACGTCATCGGTAAACCTCGCTTCTGCATCAACCGGATCGACGAGCACGTCGAGACCGGCGGCGTTGAGCGCGAGGAAGTCGGCTTCGCCGTAGGCGGGAGCCATGTGGACGAGCCCTGTTCCCTCCTCGACCGTCACATCGTCGCTCTCGATCACCCGAAAGGCGCCACGGTCCCGCTCGTGACCGAAATAGTCGAACGGAGGGTCGTATTCCAGTCCAAGCAACTCCGAGCCGGTCGCGGTTGCCTCGACCGTGACGTCGTCGTCGAAGAAATCCCCGAGCAGCTGACCTGCCAGCCAGTACCGCCCTTCCAGCCCACCGATGGCGGCGTCGACACCGACGTATTCGATGTCGGTGCCAACAGCGACGGCCAGGTTGCCCGGGAGTGTCCAAGGTGTCGTCGTCCAGATGAGGAGGTAGTCACCCGCCTTGACCGGGCCGTGATCTGCAATCACCTGGAGTCTCACCGTGATGGCCGGATCATCGACGTCGCGATAATCGAGATTCGCCTCGAAGTTCGATAGCGGTGTTGTCGCACCGTAGGAGTAGGGCAGGACTTTGAAATCCTTGTAGATCAGGTTCTTGTCCCAGAGCGATTTGAAGACCCACCAAACGCTCTCCATGAAATCGACATCCATGGTCTTGTAGTCGTTCTCGAAGTCGACCCAGCGGCCGATCCGGTTAGTAATGATCTGCCAGTCGTCGGTCGTCGCCTGCACCATCGCTCGGCAGGCTTCGTTGAACGCTCCAACACCGTATTCGAGAATCTGACGTGGGCCGGAGACACCGAGTTGCTTTTCGACCTCCATCTCGGCGGGAAGGCCGTGGACGTCCCAGCCGAATCTGCGCTCAACGCGGTGCCCCCGCATTGTCCAGTAGCGGGGCACGATGTCCTTGACCACGCCCTGCAATATGTGGCCGTAGTGGGGACTGCCGGTGGCAAACGGGGGTCCGTCGTAGAACGAGAACTCGGAGTCCTCGGGTCGCAGTTCGACCGAGCGGGCAAACGCATCGGTTTCCTCCCAGAACTCGAGAACCCGATCGTCGAGGGCGTGCAAGTCCAGGTGGGGTGTAGCGCGCTTGAAGTCGCCTGCGGTTGGTTCGCTCGAGGGTGCTTGGTGGGTTTCGCTCACTTCCGGTCCTTGGTGAAGACCTGATCTGTTCTCCACCGGGACGGGAGCTTCCCGCGGTACCACCCGGTTTGCCGGGAATCCCCGGCCACTCTATTGACCCGTTGCGGCGGGTTCCCCGGCGAGTTCTACCTCCGGCCTCGCGACCGGGCTCTTCTCGCAGCTCAAAGGTGATGTCGCCAACGCAGCGGGTATCGGGCTTGCACCGCCCCCGACTCGCTCTCCCCGCTGACGCCGCTGGGACGTATCCTCGTCGTTGCTGTGGCGAGGGATAGTACACCGTTGATGGGTCGGCGGAGGCGTCTTAAGTGGTCGCGACGGTCGCCGACAGGGCGCTTGGAGAATCGACGGCGGACAGGTTTGCTATGACACACGTGCTATTTGTTGATGACGACGAGCGGGTCCTGCGTGATATCCGCCGTACCATGCGTTCGTCCCATCCCGAGTGGGAGATGTCGTTCGCGGCTGACAGCGAAAGCGCGCTGGAACACCTCGAAACCGCCGGCGCCGATGTCATCGTCAGCGACGCGCAGATGCCAGGCGTAGATGGTCTGGCATTGCTTCAACTGGTGAGGATGCGACACCCGGAAACCGCCCGCATCATGTTGACGGCACAGGTGAAGAAGGACCAGACCTATGAGGCCGTCGGTCTCGTGCATCAATTCCTGGCCAAGCCGTGTCCGCCCGATGAGATCCAAGCAGCAATCGACCGTGCCATGCATCTACGTGCGCTTCTCGATGACCCCACGCTGCGCAGCGTCGTCGCCCGCATGCGGGCCCTCCCCAGCCAGCCCGACGTTTACACCCGCCTCATGCGTGCAGTGCGGTCCGAGGATGTGGGCATGGAGGACATCGCATCGATTGTCGAGGAGACTCCAAGCGTTGCCGCTCGGGTACTGCAGCTGGTCAACTCCGCCTTCTTTGGACTGCCGCGCCCGACCGCGAGCATCAAGGAAGCGGTGGTGTTCATCGGTACTAAGACCCTGCGAACCCTCGTACTCTCGGTCGAAGCGTTTCGCGACCTCGAGCTTGGAGCCAGTGGAAACGGGTTGGATCCGGCGGCTCTGCAAGAGCACGCCGTTACCTCAGCACGGATCGCTGCCGAGATGGTGCCGGTTGCCGACCGAGAAGCCGCGTACGCCGCAGGTCTGTTGCACAGCATTGGAGTGCTCGTGCTGGCGTCACAGCTTTCTGATGACTGGCAACGAATCGTGGACGAGGCCAGATCGCAGCAACGAAGCCTGCTCGAAGTAGAGAAGCTGGTTCTCGGAGTAGATCACGGTCAGGTCGCCGCAGCGCTTCTCAGCCTGTGGGGGCTGCCACATGATGTGATCGAAGGGGTTGCCCAGCACCTGCATCCCAGCCCGGTGACGGGATTCGGCGGCAGCTTGGTAGCCGTCACGCACGTTGCGTCGCGTCTGGCCGACGAGATCAGCCCGGCGTACCTCATAGATGTACCCGGTACGCCGATCGATCACGAATACCTTCGGGCCGATGGAGTCGCCGAGTCGCTCGACGACTGGCGCTACCTGGCTGAGCAGATCGCCGACGGTCTCGACTGACACTCGAGCTCGTCAACCTATCGTGTGGTCATGACCGCCGGACGAGTTGTACGTGCCCACCCTTCAGGAGCGATGGTCACTGTTTGGGTCGTGCCGGGTGCCCGCCGCACCGAGGTTGTCGGGTATCACGGGGATGCATTGAGAATCCGCGTTGCGGCCCCGCCGGAGCGCGGCCGGGCTACCCGAGCCGTGATCGACCATCTCTCGGATCGCCTCGGTATTGGGCTACGTCTTGCCGGCGGAGCCGGGTCGCGCCGCAAGCGGCTCGTGGCACCGGGTTTGAGCGTCGACGAACTCGCTGAGCGAGTGGATCGACTCGTCGATTAATCAGTTTTCCGCTCACCCTGGTACAGTCCCGGGCTGCAGAGGAGGTCGTGGTGACAAGAGATCTTGCCAAATCCACCTTGGATCGGTTGCGGCGCAAACTGGACGCCGAGGAGGAGCGCCTGATCGCGGTCATCAACGAGTACGACAAGGTGTTCACCGAAGCAAACCTCGGTTCCGCCAGTGCCGAACACAGTGCCGATCCAAACAGCGCCGACGGCGGTTCGCTCGCATTAGAGCTGGAAATGGACCTCTCTGTTCTCGAGAACGCTCGCGAGTTGCTGGCAAAGGTGCAGGCTGCCCAGCGGAGGATGGACAGCGGCAATTACGGCCGCTGCATTGTCAGCGGGAAGGCCATTCCCGTGGAACGTCTCGAAGCGCTCCCGTACGCCACCACACTCGTCGAGTACGCCGACCAGGTCTAGATGTGATCGGCCCGGCTCGGGGCGGTGTAGGTCCGGTGGGTCATGGCCAGACTCGCTGAACGCGTCGCACCGCCGGTCGCCTATCGACTTGCCGTTTTTACCGGCCTCGCCATTCTGCTGGTAGATCAGGTCACGAAGAACTGGGCGCGCGACAACTTCCAGGACGGACCCCAACAAGTTATCGGGGACTGGTTGCAGTTTCGCTATTCGCAGAACCCCGGCGCCGCATTCTCCAGCTTCACCGGATCCGGCCGGATCATCGGCGTGATCGCAATCGGCGTCACGGTGTTCCTGCTGTTCTTGATCGGCCGCACAAGTCGGCGCATCGATCTGATCGCCCTCGGACTGATCCTGGGAGGGGCTCTGGGTAACCTCACAGACCGCATCTTCCGTGGTGAGGGCCTGCTCGACGGCTCGGTTGTCGATTGGATCGACTGGTGGTTCATTCCCACGTTCAATATCGCCGACGCTGCGCTCAATGTCGGGGTTGCCACCTTGCTGATTGCTGCGGTCGCCATGCCGGATCGGCATGAATGAGCATCGCCGGGTAACGGTGCCCGCGGATCTCGCCGGTGTTCGGGCCGATCGTGTTCTTGCTGTGCTGACCGGGCTGTCGCGCGCCGAAGCCCGCAACCTGTTTGAAGGAGGTCGGGTGACGGTCGGCGGGACGGCCGTAGCTCGATCGACGCGCCTCGCGGCCGGAGACATAATCGAGTATCCCCAAACGGAAACCGCAGTTGCGCTGGTTGCGGCGCCGGTTCCGTTCGGAGTTGCGCTTGAACGAGATGACGTCGTGGTCGTGGACAAGCCTGCCGGTCTCGTCGTCCACCCCGGGGCGGGCCACAAATCGGGCACCCTGGTAAATGGACTCGTCCATCGATATCCCGAATTAGGAGCCCTGGGAGCAGAACACCGCTGGGGCCTCGTACATCGATTGGATCGTGACACGTCGGGCTTGCTACTCGTTGCACGTACGGCCACCAGTCATGAGTTCCTGCAGGCCGAGTTGCGGGCGAGACGCGTGGGTCGGACCTACCTTGCGCTGGTTCACCGGGAGCTCGACGCAGCTACCGGCACGGTCGACGCTCCTATCGGCAGAGACCCGGCCCGCCCAACTCGCATGGCAGTAGTTCCGGACGGCCGTCCCGCCCGCACCCACTATCGGCGCCTCGCGGGATGGGATGACGTCACGCTCATCGAAGTCGAACTTGAAACCGGGCGCACCCATCAGATCCGGATCCATCTTGCCTCTATCGGGCACTGGATAGTCGGCGATGGAACCTACGGGAGGCAGCTTGCACATGACGCCGATCCCGGAAGGGTATGGCTGCACGCCCGCCGGTTGCGCTTCTCCACTGCCGGAGGTGAGCAGCACACGGTTGTGTCGGCTCTTCCCCAGGACCTCACCGATTCGCTGCGCCGTCTCGGAGAGCCGGTGCTCGGGTCTGTCGAGTTGTGAGTTGCGGCTGCCGTGATCTATTCCGGTGCTACTGGGTAGTCTGTCAGCCGGTACCGGAAGCAAGGAGGGGATGAGATGCCTGCGCACTATGAGCGGCTCTCTTACCTGGACAATTCATTCCTCGCTCTGGAGTCGCCGAACACGCATATGCATGTCGCGGGAATCGTCGTGTTCGATGCGGGTCCACTCCGCAGCGCTGGTGGAGGTATCGACATTGATCGGGTGCACGCCCTCATCGAGTCGAAGCTGCACCTGATCCCGCGCTACCGGCAGCGGCTCGCCTGGGTGCCCCTGGAGCGTCACCCGGTTTGGGTCGATGACGAGACCTTCGACCTCGACTACCACGTTCGGCATTACCGGCTCCCGGAACCGGGTTCGTTCGACCAACTGCGAACACTCGTCGGCATCATGATGTCGACTCAACTCGATCGGTCCAAGCCGCTGTGGGAGTTCAATATCGTCGAGGGTCTGGAAGGCGATCGTTTTGCGATTGTCTCGAAGATTCACCACTGCATGATCGACGGGGTGGCCGGAGTCGACCTGATGGCGGTGTTGTTGAATCTGGCCCCAACCGAGGATGTCGGCGAATCGATTCCTTTCGCTCCGCGCCGTGCTCCGTCTGGGAGCGAGCTGTTCGTGCGAGAGACGGCGCGGCGCACCGGTAGGGCACTAGAGGCCATGAAGTCGCTTCGCCAGATGGCCGAAGATGCGCGGGGCCTGGTGGCAGACGGAGCTCACCGTACCCGAGCCGCAGGGTATTCGCTCGCTTCGGGGTGGCTCACAAAGGCATCTTCGACACCCCTGAACGGCAAAGTGGGTGCCGCCCGGCTCTTCGGCACCCTGCAAACTCCACTCAGCCGGGTCAAGGAGATCAAGAACACCATGAGTGCGACGGTGAACGACGTCATACTCGCCACGGTCGCCGGAGGCGTCCGCAAGTATTTGGTTGACAACAAAGGCTTCGACGTGGACGGTGTTGACTTTCGTGCAATGGCCCCGGTGTCGGTCCGAAGCCAGGATCAGCGCGGGACACTGGGGAATCAAGTGGCGATGTGGCTGGTAGCGCTGCCGGTCGGGGAAGCGGACCCGCTACGGCGGATCGAGGCCGTGCAGCAAGCAACCCAGCACCTCAAGGTGACGGATCAGGCGCTGGGGGCGTCGACGCTGGTGCGGCTCTCGGCGGGAGCCCCGGCCACCCTGGTTTCGTTGGCGAGTCGCCTGGCCACAGGTGTTCGACCCTTCAACCTCACGGTCACGAACGTTCCCGGCCCTCAATTCCCGCTGTACCTGCTCGGGTCACAGATGCTGGAGTCATACCCGCTGGTTCCGCTGTGGCAGGAGCACGGCGTGGGTGTCGCCCTCTTCTCCTATGCAGGCACCGTGTTCTGGGGTCTCAACGCAGACTATGACGTGGTACCCGACGTTGACGACTTTGCGAACGCCATCGACGGTGCCTTCGACGAATTGCATGAAGCGGCTGCGTCGGGCGCCCCTGCGAAGAGCACGAAACGAGCGCCCAAGAAGCGCCCACCGCTCGGGACGAATTGATGCGGCAACCGGCGTCCCGAGTTTGGGGGCGCTAGCCGAAGAACATCGCTGCGGTTTCGTAGAGAGAGGGGTCGACCCCGCGGATGTCGGCGCAGGCTTCCTCCATAGAAACCGGGACTATCTGCGAGCCGCGCACAGCCGCCATTACTCCGGTGCGGCCTTCGATGGCGTAGTCGGCCGCGGCGACACCGAGCCGGGTTGCCAACACCCGGTCGAATGCCGAGGGGGTTCCCCCGCGCTGGATATGGCCAAGGACCGAAACCCGGGTCTCGAAGCCGGTGAGCTCTTCAAGAATCTCAGCAACCTGGTAGCTCACCCCGCCCAAACGGTCGAAGCCGAACGCGTCTTTGCGCGCCTTCTGCCGCGGAGCGCCGGCGGGCTGTTCAACGCCTTCTGCCACGACAACAATCGAGTATCGCCGTCCGCGGCGGTGTCGGGCGCGAATGATGTCGGCGACGGCCTCGAGATCGTAGGGGACCTCAGGGATGAGAATGGCATCCGCCCCTCCAGCAATCCCGGCATAGGTAGCGATCCAGCCTTTCGATCTGCCCATCACCTCGACCACGATCACCCGGTTGTGAGCTTCCGCAGTGCTGGCCAATCTGTCGATGGCATCGGTTGCGACCTGGACCGCGGTGTCGAACCCAAACGTGACGTCGGTGCCGGCGATGTCGTTGTCGATGGTCTTTGGCACACCAACCACCGGCAATCCTTCTTGCGAAAGCCGCAACGCAGAACGGAGGGTGCCGTCGCCCCCGATGACGACGAGGCTTTCGATGCCGTTTCGTTTGATCGTCCTCTCGCAACTCTGATAGCCATCGCCATGCACGTAGGGGTCCATCCGCGAAGTGCCGAGAATCGTCCCGCCTCGAAAGAGAATGCCGCGCACCGCGTCGCGATCGAGCGGAACGGTGTCACCCTCCATGAGGCCTTCCCAGCCGTTCTTGATGCCGACGACCTCCGCATTGTCGTGATCAGCCGCCCGGGCGGTCACCCCGCGAATGACGGCGTTGAGACCGGGGCAGTCGCCACCGGCAGTGAGAACTCCGATTACTGACATTTCAGGCTCCTGGGCTCGGTCGCACGCTAGCCGTTGAGGGAGAAGCCTTCACCGTGTGCCTCCGGCGCGGTAAGTTGTTGATATCCACATAGGAGGGTCCATGAAAGAGCCTGTCTGGGATGTGCACAATGTGGTGGCAGGGATCGACGGCTCGGACCAGTCGCGACACGCGGCGACTGTGAGTGCCGACATCGCCCGCAAGAACGGCGCAACACTCCATCTGGTAACCATCGTGCGGCCGCCTGAGGGCTGGTGGGGGATCGTCGGTTCTCCTCCCACACCGTCGGCGTTGAGTAAGTCACTGACCGATGCGCAACGCGAGATCCTGGATTCGGTTGTCGCCGAACTCGATCTTCGCGAGATCGAGGTCATCCAGGTCGAGGATGTCGGTGATCCCGCCCGAATGTTGCTCGAATACGCCGACAAGGTAGATGCGGATGTAATGGTGATCGGGCGGCGCGGGGCCGGCCTGATCGAGCGAATCATGCTGGGATCTGTGGCCAATCGGGTGGTCCACGACGCCCAATGTCCGGTGCTGCTCGTACCGTGAGAGGTATCCGGCGGTAGCGGCTCTCAGTAGAGGAACATCGGTTTCCCGATGACGTGACGCACCTTGGCGCGATAGTTGGCGGCGTCGTAGAGCTCGTCGACATCGACGCGCTTGACACCTTCGCTGGTCACACTGATCGGGACGCTCGTATAGGTTCCGCCGCGCAGGGCGACCATGCGGCCGCTGGCGCCTTCCATGGCTAGATCTGCTGCCATCACGGCGTAGTTGAAAGCGACCATGAGATCGAGCGAATCGGGGTTGCCGGAGCGCATCAGGTAGGCAACCTGCTGAAAGATGATTCCTTCGCCGGTCTTTTCCTTGAGCAATTCGCCGGTGAGAGCGCCGATGCCGCCGAGCTTGCGGTGGCCGAAGGCATCTTCGCGGCCGCTGAGCACCATCTCCCCGCCCAGCATCCGCGCACCTTCGGAAATCGTGACCATGGCATAGTTGGAGGGGTTCGCCGCCTTGTCCTCCATCAGCAACTCGGCGAGACGATCGATATCGAAGGGAACCTCGGAGATGATCGTGCGCTGTACCCCTGCGAGGTATGCGGTCACCAGCGCGGTTTCACCGCTATAGCGGCCAAAGAGCTCGACGACCGCGATACGTTCGTGAGAACCGGTGGCGGTTCGCAGGCTGTGAATGAAAGACACCCCGCGCGTGACCGCGGTGGAGAATCCGATGCAGTAGTCCGTGCCGTGGACGTCATTGTCCATGGTCTTGGGAATGCCGATTACCGGCACCCCCTCTTGATGTAGGCGGAGACCATAGGAGAGCGTGTCGTCGCCCCCGATCGGGATGAGCACGTCGATTCCGAGTTTGTCGACGACCCGCAGGGCATGATCCGTCATGTCGAACGGGCCTTCGCCTTCCGCTCGATGCGCCAGAAAATCGGGAACATCCTCTTCGCTCACCTTGCCGGGGTTGGTTCGTGACGTGTGGAGGAAGGTACCGCCGGTGCGATCGACGGTGCGTACGGTGGCCGGAGTGAGGTCCACCATGTGGTCGTTCCAGGTCTCCGCGTCGTCGGGGTTGGCGTTGAGCAGGCCTCCCCAACCGCGCCGGATTCCCACAACCGAGTGGCCGGCTTCGCTGACACGATTGACTACGGCTTTGATGCATGGGTTAAGGCCGGGAACGTCGCCGCCGCCGGTGAGGATGCCGATGCGCATTATGCCTCCGTTGCTATGGGCCTGAGGTGGTCGCCAACGTGGGATAGTAGCTCGCCGGTAGTGCGGGTGGCCGACCCTGCTTTTCGCGGTGTCGCCAGGTAGCCCGGGTCCTGCTTACATGTGTGTAGTTTGAAGGAGGTTGGGTGGTCGGCGACGGCTTCGTTCACCTACACGTGCATACTGAATTCTCGATGCTCGACGGTGCGGCGCGGGTCAGAGATCTGGTGCAAGCGGTTAGCGCCGACGACCAGCAGGCGGTGGCCATCACCGATCACGGTGTGCTCTACGGCGTCATCGACTTCACCAAAGCTGCCCGCGCGGTCGGCATCAAGCCCATCGTTGGGATCGAGGCCTATCTGACACCGGGCTCGCGGTTTGACCGCCCGCCGCGCCGCGACGATATCCGGTATCACATGACCCTGCTAGCGATGAACGACACCGGATATCGGAACCTGATGCAGCTGGCGTCTCGAGCCTATCTCGAGGGCTTCTACTACAAACCGCGCATGGATGCCGAGCTTCTCGCCGAACACTGCGACGGGATTGTTGCACTTTCCGGCTGCCTCGGCGGCCACATCCCGCAGCTGCTTGCTCCAGACGCCTACAAAGAAGAAGGCAACCGTGGCCAGGAGCGCGATTACGAAGCGGCCCTGGCGGCGGCCGGCATGTATCAGGACATCTTCGGCAAGGACAACTTCTTCATCGAG
>JASJAS010000018.1 GCA_030066875.1 Acidimicrobiia bacterium
ATGGATGCCGATTCTGCCGACGAAGTCTCATTGCGGCAGCTTTTCGACAAGTAAGGCGCAGAGGTCAGAAAGCGGCGACAGCGGACATCACGGGACCGGCAGCCGGAGATCGGGTGGGGCCTTCGGTTGCCGGCGTGATGTTGTTCGGCGGAGCCACACCTGGAACACTGGTCCGGTGCACCAACACGAATGGCCCGGTGAGTTCAAGTACTGTCCCCATTGCGCGACAGCGCTCGAGAACGCGCTCGTCGGTGGGACCCGCCGCAGGCAATGCCCCGAGTGTGGGTTCGTCCACTTTCGCAATCCTGGAGTCGGTGCGGCCGTTGTCATCTGGGATGACTCGGGAAGAATCCTGCTAGTCAAGCGCGCCCCCGGCGCCACCCGCCCGGGTTTGTGGTCGATTCCCGCCGGCTACGTCGACTATGGAGAAGATGTCAGACAAGCTGCGGCGCGTGAGTTGTTCGAGGAGACCGGCCTGATCGCTGAAGTCGGCGATGTCGTCTGGGTTGCCTCAAACTTCCACGACCCGGCCAAGCTCACGGTTGGGATCTGGTTTGCAGGTACCGTCACGGGAGGCGTCCTCGAAGCAGGAGATGACGCGGAGGCTGCCGCATTCTTCGCGCCGGATGATCTCCCGGCGCTCGCCTTCGAGACCGACATCGCCTACCTGGAATCCCTCGGCCTAGGGATCGAGACCTAGCTCCCGTTCCATCCTTGCCACTCGTTCCCTGAGTTCCGCAAGCTCTCCTTCGAGCACGGCAACCCTGTCGACCGCGGCTTCTTCAATCATCTCATCGACCGCCATTGCGACGGGCTCTTCCCCGCTGAGGAGGTGTCGATAGCGGGGTTCCTTCTCCCCGGGACGCCGTGGCAACATCTCGGCGAGAGGTTCTTCCGCGGTTGCCAGTGTCTGCAGCTCGGCGGCGATGGCGTCCAGGTCCGGAAACTCGGTGTAGCGCCCGGTCCGGCTACGCAGTTCGCCAAGGGTCTGAGGACCGCGCAGCATCATGACCGCCAGCAAAGCCGCCTGCGGAGGCGATACCTCTAGCGTCTCCGCGACTACGTGCCGGTACTTGAGTGCTCGGTCACCCTTGCCGTGGACGGTCCGGGCCAGACCCTTCGACCGGAGTTCGTCGATGGCGCGCACCACCTCATCTTCTGCGTAGTCAACGACCGGATCCCGGTTGGACTTCTGGTTGCAGGCCGTCTGCAGAGCGTTGATCGTCATCGGGTAGTAGTCAGGAGTTGTCATCGACTTCTCGATGAGGCATCCGAGAACCCGCAGTTCACGTTGGTTGAGATTCATGGCAGCGATAGTACGGGTCAACTCGTGCGGAGCACGATCCACAGATCACCGACGTTGGTTCCCGTCGGTCCGATCACGATCTGATCTCCGAGCGCTGCAAACAGGCTTCCCGAGTCGTTGTCATCGAGCATTCTCACCGGGTTGAGTCCTAGAGCTCGGGCTCTGGCCAGGGTCGTGCCGTCGACAATCGCCCCGGCGGCTGTCGTGGTCCCGTCGATGCCATCCGTGCCCGCGGCTAGAAAGAACGTGTCCGGTCGGTTCTCTATGAGTGTGGCGGCCACCAAAGCAGCTTCATGGTTCCGACCCCCGATTCCCCGGCCAACCACGTTCACTGTGGTTTCACCGGCAAACACCGAGACGCTACCGATTGCGCGTTGCAGCACCTCTCCTGCCGCCGCCGCGACGTCCCCGACCAACCTGGAATCGACCACGGTTGCCGGGAAGCCACCCTGCTCTGCCGCAACCGCAGCGGCATGAGCCGCCACCGATCCACTGGCGATGACTTTGATCTCCTGCTCGGGTTCCGCCCCTACCTCTGGGAGGGGGCGACGGAGGATCTCCAAGACTGGTGGAGGCAGCTGGTCTGCGATTCCGAGAGCAGTCACTGCCTCCATCGCGGCGTCCGCGGTATCGCTGGCCCGAATCGTCGGACCAGAGGCAATTGTCTGCAGCGCATCACCGACGACATCGGAGATCACGAGCGTAATCATCCGGGCTGGAGCGATGGCGGCAGCCAGCCCCCCGCCCTTGAACGACGAGAGCCGCCGCCTGATGACATTGGTTTGCTCTATGTCGGCTCCGCATCGCAGCAACACCTCATTGGTCGCGGCGATGTCGTCCAAGCTCAAGCCGGAGACCGGCACCTCAGCAAGGGCGGAACCTCCGCCCGAGATCAACACAATTGCGAGATCGTCTTCACTGAGCTGGTGAGCTCGGGCGAGGAGCGCTCGGCCCCCGCGAGCGCTGCCATAACCGGGAACGGGATGGTTCCCGACGATGAACTCGAGGCCGGTCGGAACGTCGGCTTCGTAGTTGCTGACAGCAACGCCCTCTAGGCGATCCAGACCCAGTGCCGCTGCTACACCGCGGGTCATTGCCGGTGCTGCCTTGCCGAGAGCCAGCACGATCGGCGGCACATCGATCGTGCTCACGTCGAGGTGGGCGACCACACTCGCTTCGGGGTCGACGGCGGCCACCCCTTTGAGAAAACACGATTCGAGAAACTCATACGCAGCTGTGCGGTTCACGTTTCGCCCTTCCTCGATCGTGCCGCGGCCACCTCAGCGAGAAACCGTAGCGCCCGTTCCCGGTCGGAGGTGCGCAGCAGCCGCGGCAGCGACCGCAGTATGCGCTGCCCGTATCGCATCGCGCTCAGTCTCCGGTCGAGCACCGCAACCACACCGCGGTCGGTTTCGTTGCGAATCAGGCGCCCCGAGCCCTGGGCCAGCATCACCGTGGCATGGGGAAGATCCACTTCGTCGAACGGGCTGCCGCCGCGGGCGGTGACCGCTTCGCGGCGCGCCTGCATCAACGGATCATCGGGACGGGGGAAAGGAATCCGATCGATCACAACAAGCGATAGCGACGGTCCCGGCACATCGATGCCTTCCCAGTAGCCCATGGTGGCGACCAGAACCGAAGTTTCGGCCGCAGCGAACTGCGCGATCAATTGACGTTTGGGCAGTTCGCCCTGCACCAACAGTTCGAACGGACCATCGACGAGCGCTCCGGCCAGCGCCTGCATCATTCGAAAACTCGTCGTCAGCACCAAGGCCCGGCCCCCGGCCGCGGCCACAAGTTGCATCGCCTCATCAGCGGCCGCTTGTTGCCAGCCCCCATCGCGCGGGTCGGGCAAACCTGCCGCTATGTACAACAACCCCTGCCTTGAGTAATCGAAGCTCCCTTCGACCCGCAACTCGCGATAGGTACGCTCCAAGGGTTCCGCTACATCGGTCGCGACCGGATCATCAGCCGGTTGCTTGGAGACCAGCCCGAGCTTGCCGGCGATGGCGGCAAAGGACCCACCGGTGGTCAACGTCGCGCTGGTCAGGATTGCCGGGTGGTGCACAAGCAGGTTGGCCGCGATTGGAGTAGCGACGCTAACCGGTGCTACCCGGATCACGCGTCGGCCCGCCTCGACCCAGGCGACATAGCCTTCCGGCATATCGAGGGCGAGACCGAAGTCGGCCTGCAGGTGTCCGCCCTGGTTGCGCGCTCGAGCAACAGCCCCGCGCAGTGGATCCTCCTCGTCCGGTTTGGGGACGGCGCGATCGGCTCTCGCTACCGCTCGCAAGGCGCCGAGTATGACCTCGCCGAGTTCACCCTCGGCAGGCGACAGCCTTGCCTCGGGGAGATCAGCAATGATGTCATCGAGCAGACCTCCGTAGTGGCGAACCGCGTCGACGAGTTCGTTGCGCTGCGTCGGGGGTATCAAGCGTTGCACGTTGTTGGTAAAAGCGGTCAACCGCCCCGCGCCGACATCGACCCCGAAGGCTGCCGAAGAAGCCGCCTCGAGTTTGTGAGCCTCGTCAAAGACAACCGCATCGTGCTCGGGAAGGATCCGCCGGTCCGCGGCAAGGTGCAAGGCATACAGGTGGTGGTTGGTCACAGTCAGCTGGGCATCGCGGGCCCTGTCCAGCGCCAGTTCGGCAAAGCAGGAACCGCCCTGATCACAGCTTGCCTTGCCCGGGCACTCCATCCCGGAAACCGAGGCGCTGCGCCAAACCTCATCAGTAACGGTTTCGGGAAGATCATCGCGGTCTCCGCTGCCACCTTCTCGGATCCAGGCGGCGATACCTTCTAGACCGTCGCCTGGCAGAGCAAACATCTCGGCAGTCGCGCGGCCGTCGAGATCCGCACCGAAACTCTCGACCAGCTTGGCCATGCATGCGTACGACTGTCGACCCTTCACTACCGACCAGGTCACGGGCACCGGAAGATGGTCGGCAAGAAAGGGCAGCTCGATGTCCGCAAGCTGGTTCTGCAATGACTTGGTCGCGGTGGAGATCGCAACGCGATACCCGGAGAGGATGATTGGAATCAGGTAGGCCAACGACTTGCCGGTGCCCGTGCCGGCCTCGACCACGAGGTGGCGCTGATCGCCGAGGGCCGCGGCCACGGCCTCGACCATTTCGATCTGCCCGGGCCGTGCGACGGCGCCTTCCTTGGCGCCGAGAACCTCGTGGAGCACGGCCACCGATTCTGCGGCAAGGGAATCGTCCACCAGCCCACGCTAACAACCCCCGCAACCCCCACACGGTGGGGGCCACGGGGATTGTGTAGTCAAGTTGGGTTCGCTAGATCGCGATGTCGACGCTGCCCGAGGGCGGAGCATGCTGGCCCCGCAACTCCTCCAGTTCGTCGCGAGTCAGCTGCCCGTCGTCGAGGTATTCGGCAGCGGGACCATCCGGATCGGCCAGCGGATGACCGTCCGGCAACTCGGCAAGCTCGGCTGCATCAATCACCCCGTCCTCCAACATCTCCGCGATTTGCCAGCCGGCTCGCATCCCGCGTCGCACCGGGTGGGCTCGCTGGTCGCGGGCCGTCTCGAGAGCGGTCAACACGGCATCCAGTTGATCCGAGTCGAGTGTCCCATCGTCGACCAGGGTCTGCAGCGCGGCAGTGACCGCCTCGGTGACCGCGGCCCGGCGCTCTTCCTCCTCGGCCTCTCTGACAGTCCTCAGCTCCTCGAGTTCGT
Source organism: Acidimicrobiia bacterium (assembly GCA_030066875.1). Classification (GTDB taxonomy): domain Bacteria; phylum Actinomycetota; class Acidimicrobiia; order Spongiisociales; family UBA5794; genus JAAETI01. Next base: position 5,004 of record JASJAS010000018.1, read on the forward strand.
CTTGGGAAAGCTCGCCATCTGCGAGATACGCTGCAAAGGGCCCATCCGGGTCCAGAATCGGGCTGTCCTCCGGCAGGGCGGCGATTTCGTCTGCATCGATGACGCCGTCTTCGAGCAGTTCGTGGAGGCGATAGCCGGCCCGCACGGGATGACGTCGCTGGGGTCGCGCGGTGTCTCCGTTCTCTTCCTTCATGGATTCCCTCAACTCGGCGAGAACCTCATGGATCGCGACGACCTCGTCCTCATCGAGCACGCCCGACTCCACAAGATCCGCGAACACGCGACCCCGTCGGTGGTCGGAACCGGGGGCTGCAGGGGCTTCGACGCCTTCCTCTTGGGCAACGGCAAGTCCCGGGCTCGAGACAACGACGGCGGAGATGCCGGCACCCGCTACCAAACCCGCACTCGTCAGCGTTGCAATGATCTTCTTTCGCATTGCGTTCTTTCCTTTCTGCAGGCAGCTGATCTGCACTACAGGAACACGATGCAATTCACCGGTTAGGCAGTTGTGTGCCGCTTCTAAGAACCGGATGAGACCTGGTCACGGCCATCCGCGACCGGTATCTCGAAGCCGACGACCGCGCCGGTGGCCGAATCGTCGACGAACACCGAACCACCGTGATCGCCGGCAACTTTGGCGACAATCGACAAACCCAGTCCGGAGCCGGGTGTGGATCGGGCGCCAGTGGCACGGTAGAACCGGTCGAATACGAACGGTCGATCGGCCTCATCTATGCCCGGACCCTGATCGGCCACGGTCACCCGGCCGTGCCGCATCCGGACGTCGATCGGAGAATCGGGGGGACTCCACTTCGCCGCGTTGTCGAGCAGGTTGCTCACCGCACGTTCCAGCTCTGACGACTGGCCGTGCACGACCGAGGCGTCGGTGGACACGTTGATGGCCCTTCCGGTCCGCCGCCGATGCTTGTCAACAACGGCTTCGATCAGCTCCCCGAACTCGACGTCCGTCATCGCCGTCTCGTCGCGGCGTGGTTCTGCAGCTAGCTCCACCAGCTCGGCAACCAGTCCGGAGAGTTCTCGAATCTCAGAGTCGAGATCCGCGATCATCTGCCTTCGTTCTTCCTCAGGAAGATCGTCGACCTTCGCAAGCAGCTCGATGTTGGTGCGAAGTGCTGTGAGCGGAGTGCGCAGCTCGTGGCTTGCATCGTGCACCAGCCGACGCTGTTGCTGCCGCGAGCTCTCGAGGGCCGCCAGCATCGAGTTGAAGCTCTCTGCGAGACGACCGACCTCATCGGTGCGTTCCACTTTGATCCGCGCCTCGAGCTCCTGGGTCGCCGCAACGTGCTCGGCGGCCGCGGCCAACTGGCTGATCGGTCGGGCGACCCCACGGGCTATCAGGTACCCAATCACCGCAGCCAGCAAAACGCCGACAAACGCGGCAAGGCGGAGCACCGACTCGAGTCCCTCCAAGCTGCTGTCGACCTCAGCCAGGGATCGCGCCACCTGCATCGCCCCCGCCGGCAGCGCCGAAGTCATCAACCGCAGGTTGTCGTCGCCAACGTTCACAGTGCGGACGGCAATCACCGCCTCGCCTTCGAGGACTGCTTGTTCCGCGGGGCCAAACGGCAATCCACCCTCTCCGGGAAAGTCCGTTATGGCGGTGCCGGCACCACCGCTCGGCACGAATTGCCAGAAGATTGCATCAAAGCCTCTCACCCCCCGTTCAAACGGCCCTCGGGGCAATCGCTCGTCGAAGGCACCAAGAACCGCGATGAGTTCGATCGGGTTGGTGCTCTGCTCGATTTGCTCGATTCGCTCCTGCAGGCTGATGTCGACCTCGGCAATCAACTCGCGCTGCGCCGTGCCGTACGTGATCCAGGCGGCGACCGCGAAAGCGACAGCAACAGCCGTCGCAGATATGAGCGCGATCCGAACCCGGAAACTCAAGGTCAGTCTTCCCGGACCACGTAGCCAACGCCCCTGACCGTCTGGATGAGGCGTGGCGACCCGCCTACCTCAGTCTTTCTGCGCAGGTAGCCGATGTACACATCCAGCGAGTTCGAGGAAGTCTCGAAGTCGTAGCCCCAGATGCGGTCGTAGATGGTGCTCCGGTCGATCACGATCCCCGCGTTGCTCATCAGCAGCTCGAGAAGATCAAACTCGGTCTTGGTGAGGTTGAGGACCTCATCGCGGCGCCGGACTTCGCGCGAGCCGGTGTCCATCACGAGATCTCCGACCTTCATCACCTCGGCGACGGTCCCAGAAGAACGGCGCAGCAGCGCCCGCAGCCTGGCAAGTAGCTCCTCGAGAGCGAAAGGCTTGACCAGATAGTCGTCTGCGCCAGCATCCAGGCCCGCAACCCGGTCGTCGATCTCGGTCCGCGCAGTGAGGATCAGAATCGGGGTTGTGTCCCCCCGGGCCCGGATTCGACGGCAAGCCTCCAGACCGTCGACTATCGGCATCATTACATCGAGCACTATCGCGTCGATCTGATCGTTGAGCACGATTGCCAGAGCCTCGGCACCGTCTCGGGCCGTAGCAACGTCATAGCCCTCGAAGGTCAGGGCTCTCTCGACGGCGCGGCGTACCGCCCCGTCATCCTCTACAACGAGGACGCGACTTCTCGGCTGCTCAGCCACCTGGACTCCTCGAGTTGTTGGGGAAGCTGCTCAACCACTGGTTCTAGCACGTGCGTATGAGAGAAGCATGAGAGGGCGGCATGGGAGAAGATGGTTAAGAAGACCTCAAGGGATGGCGCATTCCCCACCGGCCCGATTGGGGCCATTCGCCGATATCGAGCGCGGGCCGCAGCGGCGTGGCCGGAGGTCGGGCGGTAGACCTACCCGTGGGACCCGATTCCGATCTCCCGTTCTAGTTCGTCTCCATGATGCGCCCACGCACCCGGGGATACCGCTTCGGTGCGTGGTTGTGGCAATACTCTTTGGAGTTGTAGCGCGACAGCTGGGTATCACAATCGTCGGCGAGACAGATGCGGTCGGATCCGTACTGCTTGGGACGGCGCGAACGGGGCCGGATAGAACGACCCTTGATGGTGTCACTTCTCATGGCACCACTATCGTCGGCACAATTCTCGATCTCCCTAAGGCAGAAATCAGGTTTCGATAAGATTGCGGCCAACCCGCGGCACCCGCCCGGCCCCCACCACTCGAGTGATCTGAGGATCTGAATTGACCGAACGCCTGGAAGCCAAACTCGGGCTTTACGGCGTCTTTGCCGTGAGCGTCGGTGCCATGATCGGCAGCGGCATCTTCGTCCTGCCCGGCCTGGCTGCCAAGATCGCCGGTCCTGCAGTGGTACTCGCATACTTCCTGGCCGGCCTGGTTATCTTCCCTGCGGGGTTCTCGAAATCTGAGATGGCCACGGCGATGCCGGAGGCGGGTGGGACGTACCTCTACATCGACCGGGCGATGGGGCCGCTCATGGGCACTATCGCCGGCGTCGGAGTCTGGTTCTCCATCGTCTTCAAGGCTGCGTTTGCGTTGGTCGGACTCGGGGCCTACCTCAGTCTGTTCGAAAACCTCCCGGAGCGACCGGTGGCCTTGGCGCTCGGCGTCGTGCTCATCCTGATCAATGTCGCCGGCGCCAAGACGTCTTCCAGCTTCCAGTCCTTTCTCATCGCATTGGTTCTTGGTGTGCTTGCCGTCTTTGTTCTCCGTGGCGCCGGCTCAGTGAACGCTGCAGAGTTCCAGCCATTCATGCCGCACGGCATCAAAGGTTTGCTGTCGGCAACCGGTCTGGTGTTTGTTTCATTCATAGGCGTCACGAAGGTTGCCTCGATCGCCGAGGAAGTTCGCCGACCCGAGTTCAACTTGCCTGCCGGGATCCTGCTGTCGATCTCGCTCATGGTCATCGTGTACCCCTTGATTGCCTGGGTGATGGTGGGTACCGCCGGTACGGAGGCATTGTCGGCAACCGTCACCCCTATGACCACGGCCGCAGAACAGTTCATGGGACCCCTCGGTGTGGACATTGTCACCGTCGTGGCGATCGTTGCCCTGATATCCATGGCGAACGCGGGAGTCCTGGCATCGTCGCGCTACCCGTTTGCCATGGCGCGGCGGGCGCTCGCTCCGCCTTTCCTCGCCAAAGTCAGCTCACGCAACACTCCGTTGGCATCGACCCTGGTAACCGGAGCCGTGTTGCTGGCATTGATCGCGTTCGTGCCACTGCTCGAACTCGCAAAACTGGCATCGGCGTTCCAGTTGATCGTCTTCTCTCTCGTCAACCTTGCAGTGATTGCCTTCCGTGAGGGCAACCTCGATTGGTATCAGCCTTCGTTCAAGTCTCCGCTCTATCCGTGGACTCAGCTGTTCGGTATCGCTGGGTCGCTGATCCTGCTCACCCAGATGGGGATGATCCCCATGATCGGTGCGATCCTGATCGTCGCCGGCGGTGTCCTGTGGTATCGGGCATTCGGCCGTTCTCGAGCGTCGCGGGAGAGCGCCTCATTGGATGCACTGCGCATCCGCGACACTGAACGGCTGGTCACGATGACAGAGCAAGCCCTTGCCCGGCCCGGCGCCGATCACGTCCTGGTGCTCAGCTGGCGGGGAATGAAGCGACGCCGCCTCCGAGAGATACTCCAGATCGCGGCCGATCTGACGCGGGCGGGCGGGAGAATCGACATCAGCCGGGTCGACCGTGGCGGTTCAGGCGGCACCCGAGAAGAACAGGCGTGGGCTCTCGAGATCGAGGCGATCGCCAAGAAGGTCGGTGTGCAACTCAGCGAGATCATCCCTTGTGCGATCCGGGAGGATCATCAGAAGCGGATCAACGAAAGCGACATCGACCTCCTCCTAGCCGAAATGCCGAGCGATATCCGTGAGAACAAGCCGTTCGTACGGGACTTGCGCTGGCTGCGGGACAACGCCGAATGCGACACGATCCTGTTCCGCAACCGCGGGCTGGAGAAGATCGAGACGATTGTGATCATGGGTTCGGGCGGGCCCTACGATGTGCTCAAGATCAGCCTCGCCGACCGGATCGCCCAAAGAGAGCACGCATCGATTCGGTTCGTACATGTGGTCAACGAAGACGCAACCGAGGCACAGCTGGCTTCGATCAAGGAATACCACGACCACCTTCACACGATGATCACCCTCCCCACGGAGAGTCGGATCGAGCCGGCGGAGGAACTGGTGGACACGCTGGCCCGTCTCTCGAGAGGCGCGAATCTTGTCGTCATCGGGGCGGTCGCCTCCCGGTTCCGCCTCTTTGCGGACCTGGCCGACCGCATCACAGAGATGATGGATGCTCCGGCGCTTGTGGTGTACGCCAATCTGTCGGCTCGAAAGACCCGGCTCTCCCGGATCATCGAATACTTCATCTACTAGCTCCGCCTCGGCGGAACATGCGAAGCAGCTACGGTGTTGCACGGCTAGCGGCCCACCATCCCGGGAGAAGTGAATGCCCGAGCCCCATGTCTTTGTGATCTTCGGCGGTACCGGCGATCTCGCTCGTCGCAAGCTGTTGCCGGCGATGTACCGGAACCTGGTCGCCTCGGGGATGTCCGAGCAGTCGGTCGTTCTTGGGCTGTCCTCGGCCGACATCGACGATGCCGACTATCGGGTCATGGCCCGTGAGGCGTTGGTCGAGGCCGGTCTTGACGGCGCGGCGCCATGGTGTGACGACCGCGTCTACTTCCAGCAGCTAACGCGCGATGAACCCGACCTGCAAAGGTTGCGCGCCAAGCTCGCAGCCATCGAGCAGAAACACGTCCTGCCCGGCAACCGGATCTTCTACCTGGCTCTTCCCCCTGGCGCCTTTCCCAAGGTCATCAGCAACCTCAGCGCCGCCGGGTTGAATGCGGGTCCCGGCTGGACCCGACTGGTGATCGAGAAGCCATTCGGGCGCGATCTCGAATCCGCCAAGAGGCTGAACGATCTGGTCCACCAGCAATTCAACGAGGATCAGGTCTATCGCATCGACCACTACTTGGGTAAGGAGACGGTACGCAACCTCTTGGCCTTTCGTTTCGCCAACCTCTTGTTCGAAACAAGCTGGAATCGGGACAGAATCGATGCCGTGGAGATCACCGTCGCCGAAACGCTGGGGATCGGAACCCGGGCTGCGTACTACGACAACGCAGGCGTTGTGCGCGACATGGTGCAGAACCACCTAGCCCAACTACTTGCCCTGGTCGCGATGGAAGCGCCTCATTCCTTCGATGCGGACGCGATCAGGGACGAAAAGGTCCAGCTTCTGAAGTCGATCCGCAGCATCGACCTCGAGGAACTCACTCTTGGCCAATACGAGAGGGGCGAGGTCGAGAGTGTGACCGTGCCCGGCTACCGCGAGGAAGACGCGGTTCCGGTGGACTCGACTACGCCGACCTACATCAGCTTCCGCATAGACATCGACAACTGGCGCTGGCAGGGCGTGCCGTTCTACGTCCGCACCGGGAAGCGCCTACCGGAGAAGAACTCCCATGTCGCCGTTCGGTTCCGACCGCCCCCGACCTGCTTGTTTCACGGTGAGCTCGACGAGTGCGAAACCCACCAGAATGTCATCAAGCTCATATTGCAGCCGAATGAGGGGTTCGAACTCCACTTCGACGTGAAGTCGCCGGGCGAATCGCTACGGCTCGTCGGCGAGCAGCTGCGCTTCATGTACGCAGACCGCTTCGACAGCATCCCCGACGCCTACCAGACATTGATCCTCGACATCATGAACGGAGATCAGACGCTGTTCGTGCGTGCAGACGAAGTAGAGGAATCTTGGCGACTTTTTGACCCGGTCGTCACAGCCGCAGCCTCCGGCCATCCGCTGCTGACCTATCCAGCCGGGACATGGGGACCGGAAGGAAGGCACACACCGATCGAATGGGCCAGCGGTCCGATTCGCGGCGAGGTCACCAGAAGCCCTCGCTAGGCGTCGTCCCCTTCATCGTCCTTGCTAAGATCAATGACGATGTTGGTCACCTCTTCGCTGGTGAGCGTCTTGGCTCCCCCGGGGAGGTTCGCCGAACGTCGCTGGTAGCGAGTCAAACCGGGGGGAATGACATCTGACCGCTCGGGCTTGGCCGAACCGGACGGCTCGGGCTTGGTTGCCGTAGCTATCCGATCAGCAAACCCCTTGGTTCGATGCTCCCCATCCTGACCACGCGAGCGTCGCAACGCCATCCCTGCTCCTCGTCCATTCGCCCTATACCGCGACGATACCCCATGGGGCCGCTATCAGGAAAGAGTCAACGCCGCCGGCACGAGAGCGCTAGTGATCGGTACGTCAGCGCAGATCGCGCACTGCAGGCATCTCGATTCGCAACGGCTCGTCTGCTGATCTCGCCGAGGCATACCAAGCATGCAGCTCATGATCTCCACCGCGATGCTCGGCCAGGGCCAACCGATATGCATCCTCGGCGGCTCGTACGGGTTGGGCGTTATCGCCGAGCGTCCGGGCGAGGCCATCAATGGCCAAACCCCATCCGCGGAGAATAAACAGATTCTGCGGGCTCACCCTGAACCCTTTCAGGAAGACCTCTGCCGAGTCGAGATAGGCGGTCGCCGATGCGTCGCCCTCCAACCGATAGGCCCGCTCCAGATGAGCCCAGGCTCTACCGACGTAGGCATCGATGACACCCTTCTTGGTCTCGGTAGCGGTGGCAAAGCGGACGGCGGCTTCCTCGAGGAAAGTGACCGCTTCTGTTGGGTCGGCAAGCATCGCTCGCTTGACCGCGATTTCCCCCGCGATCATGTTTGCATCGAAGCTGCCTGGACGCAGTTTGATGGCGTCGGCTGCCTTCTCCGCTGCCTGGGCGAGCAGGTCGGCGGTGAACAGCTCGGCTCCGCGCGACTGAAGCACGAGGTCCGATGCTTCGCTTACAAAGGCATCGTGTGTGATCCGGTTCGACTCTATCGAGGCCTCAGCATCGATATTGATGATGGGCTGCCGCTCCGCACCCGGCAGTGTGGTGAGTTGCTGCTCGGGCGGCTTGGCAGCCCTACTCGCCATCCACTTGGGGAACACCTCTGTGAAGAAGAACCAACCAAGTGTAAGCAGAACACTCCCGATCAGGATCTCGTTCAGGTAACCCACTCGGCTCACCTCCTTTCACTACGGTAGTAAACGTCGATCGGGTGACGCCGAGGCTTTAGGACTGCGTGTCCACACGAGTCCGCAGAAGCCGCCGACGGACTTAGGCTGCAGCCCGTGAGTTCTGTGAAGCATCGCACCCTCCGTACCGTCTTTACGATCGGTCTGCTGGCAACAGCCTGCTCGGGATCGGCTTCGACGCCAACCGCCAGCGAACCTCCGCTTACGTCGCTGCCCCCAATGACCGTCACGACGATGCAACTTGCCCCCACGACTGCTACCCCTGAACCGCTAGCGGCGCCGACGATCCCGGCAGGCATCTGCGATTCGTTTCGCGATCCCATAGTCGCCGGGATCATCGAAACCGGCGCCCTCACCGAAACCTCGGGCATCGCGGCCAGCCGCAGATACCGCGGTGTCCTCTGGGCGCACAACGACTCGGGCGACGATCCGATCGTCTATGCGGTGGGTGAAGACGGCAGCCAACAGGGCGCATTCGAGATCGACGCCCTCGCCTTTGATTGGGAAGACATGGCGCTGGGACCGGGACCCGACCCCGCCCGGGATTACCTATACCTCGGAGACATCGGCGACAATCTGGGTTTTCGGCAGGCAGTGACCGTATACCGGATTCCCGAACCGACTCCAGACCCGGCAGGTGGGTTCATAGACTCGGTCGACACCTTTCATCTGGTCTACCCGGAAGCCGGCCCCGACTCGGAAGCAATGATGGTCGACCCGCTGACCGGCGACATCGTGGTCATAACAAAAGGTGGCGCCGGCGAACCCGCGCGAATCTTCCGCGCTCCCGGCACGAACCTCGTCAGCGGAGAGCGCGTGGATCTCGAACAGATCGGGACCTTCGATCTCGAGTCGGGGGCCTTCGTCACCGCAGCCGACATCGACGAATCAGGCGCGTTGATCGTCTTCCGCGGCTACAACCAGGTCTGGCTCTGGCAACGCGCGGAGATCGAGCTTGCCGCAACGTTCGCTGCAGAACCGTGCCGGACCCCGTCGACAGCTGAAGTCCAAGGTGAAGCAATCGCCTTCGGACCGGATGGCTACTCGTATTACACGGTCAGTGAAGGCAGCAACCCCGATATCAACCTCGTCATGAGCGACGCTGTCGTGGAGGACGGCTAGAACAGTGCCTGGCCGACTGCGAGATACCGTTTGATGCGGAGCTTGCGGCGCGTCGAATCTGACGACATGTAGCGCACTTTGCCGAAAACGGGCCGCTCCGGGCCCCACGGTCGATCGTATCGACCTAACACCCAATGGATCCCCGTCACCGAATTCGGGTCTCGTCCGTCGAGGGCATACAGGTTGTTGAGCTCGAACATGACATCGTGTGCGATCTGTGGCGTCCGGCTCCACTCCAGTATCTTCTTACCCCACAGCATTCGCAGGTAGTTGTGAATGGTTCCTTGGTCACGAAGCTGGCGCTGTGCTGCGTTCCACAGCTCATCGTGCGTGCCTGCGGCCGCTAGCTGCTCCGTCGAGTAGAGGTATTCGCGAGGATCCGCTGCATGGTCCTGCAACGTCTGCTGCGCCCATGCAGGAAGCGCAGCGTATTCGGCATTGTGGGGTTGGTGCCGGGCGGCGTGGTAACCCAACTCTCGCCACGTCACCGACTGATCGAGGAAACTCTCTGCAGCCGCCGACATCCCCCACCATCCGGACCTCCGTCCGTCGGCCCCGTCACCGAGGCGATGAGGCGACCAGCCTTCGGCTTCCGCAACGGCATCGAACACTTGATGCGGCGAAACGTGCCCGAAGTGGAAGTACGGTGACAGTCCGCTAGCGGCGTCCTCATCTGGATGGTTGCGTTGCTCGTATCTGCCAAGCCGGTCGGCAACAAACTCATTGAGTCGATCCCGGGCGGCCGTCTCGCCTCCGCGCTGCTCCACAGCTGGGACCGACCGGTCGACGGGTAGAGCGGAGATCACCGACCGAGAAGGTGGCAGTGAAGTCCACTTCGCTGCAACGTCGTCGAGCAGCCCGGATGCGGCGGGAACCAAGCCGCGTAGAGGGTCGGCATCGGGCCGGGCTTCGAGATGCGCCGGAAGCTCTCGCTGCAGGTACCGACGAAAGTCGTAGGCGCGCAAGAAGTTGCGATCGGTCACCGCCAGCGGCAGCATCCCGTTGTGATCCACCCCCTCGACGAGGACGGGGAGATCGCGCGCGGCTTTCGCGGTCATGGCGGGCAGGAAGAAGACCGGTGCATCGTCGGCCACTACTACGGCCGCATTGTCTGCGAGAGCCGCCAACAGGCCTTTCCCGGCGCCCGGCGCCGTTTCGACAAACGTGAAATGGACCGCAGCGGTACCATCCAGCGCTCGATCGACGTCTGCGATGCCGTCGAGGATGAAGGCGTGGGTGCGGGCGGTTGCCCAGCGATAATCCAACCGCAGCGCCGAGAAGACCACGAGCGGTAGTTGCAGTGAGCGGGCCCAATCGGCGGCACGCTGCAGCGCGAAGTTGGATTCAACCCGTCGATATGCGGTCATCCAGTAGAGCACGTAGGCGCGGTGCGGCCGTGGAGTATTCCGATTGAGGGACCTGACCCTTGTCTCAGGAACATCCGATGTGAAGTTGGTCATTTGCGTTCGGTTCGGTGCCGGCGCCGTTTGCGGACTAGCCACGCGGTGGTTGCCAAACGTCGACGTCGTCTGGAGGTGGGAGAATCCGTTTGATCGGTTTGGCGGGAACGCCGCCAACGACGGTGAAGTCGGGAACGTCCTTGGTCACCACCGAGTTGGCGCCGACGATGCACCTCTCGCCGATAGTGACGCCCGCCATTACGACGGTGTTGTAGCCGAGAACCGTGTTGGGACCTATGGTCACGGCCCGCCCCGCCCTTCCCGAAATCGCTATCGGTTGGGTGAAGTCGTCGAACGGGTGGGTGTGAGTTTCGATAGTCACGCCCGCCGCGACCATCGTGTAGGCGCCGATGCGGAGCGACGCCCGATCGTCGAGCATGACGTATCGATTGAGCAACGCGCCTTCACCCAACTCGATGTTGCTGCCAACGTTGAAGAGGACGTTGTGGTGGATGATCGTGTTGTCGCCGCAGTGCTTGAAGATGCGTTGCGCCAGGATCCGGCGCAGCGGGATTGCAAATCCTTGCAGCATCGAGGCAGGTGTCTTGTCGAACATCCTCCAGAACATCGTGTAGAACGCGGTCGGCTCTGGTTCTGGCTGGCGAGCAGTGCCCTTGAACGGGTCGGGCGGTATGTAGAACTCGCCTGTGGCGTGAAATCGATCAACGAGACCAGCCGTATCGGCCAGGAACCGAGACGCCTGGCCGACCAGTTCGTCCCTGGCCACCAGGTCGGCGAACTCTGCCAGCAGATCGTCCTCGTAACTCATTGGCCTTCCCCGCTCGACACCGCCGAACCGTCCTCTCGCTCGGTTGCCCGCAACTGTCTGGTCTTGCGAACGATCGTGCTCAGATACTGGCGGATGACCCGCACCCGGCCAAGCAGCTTGCCGCCGTCCGCCGACATCTTGGAGGTCGCCGATCCGTAGATCTTGCGAACCGGCACCTCCGCGACGTCGATACGACACCGCCGCGCATCGAAGAGGACCTCGAGTTCGCCTTCATAGCGGTTGCCGCAGAACTCGACCTTGTCTAGTGCGTCGCGGGTGAAGGCCCGGTATCCGCAGTATGGATCCGTGTAGCGCCTGCCCAAAAGCCGTTCGAGAACAAAGACAGTGGTCCAGCGCACGGCATACCGATTGCGCGGCGTGCCGCCTCGGCGTTCGTCTTTCAAGTATCGAGAGCCGACGACTATCTCCGCATCCCCGTTGATCAATGGAGCGACAAGCGCTTCGAGATCGTTCGGGTCATGCTGCCCGTCCCCATCCATCAGTACGGCGATGTCCCACTGCCTACCCGCCAACTCGGCGAGAGCGGCCCTCACCGCACTGCCCTTCCCCCGGTTGGGTTTGAGATCGAGAGCGGCGAAACCGAGTCGGCGGGCAACCGCCACGGTGTCGTCGGTGGAGCCATCGGAAACCACCAGGGGCTCTACCTCATGTCCCGCAACAGTTGCCGGGAGACGCGGTAGCAGGCTCTGCAACGACCCCGATTCGTTGAACGCAGGGATGATTAGCCGGATCATCGGACTCCCTCCACCCCGGAACGGTACCGAGGCACGACTGCTTCGATCAACCAGCCGGCCGCAGATCCGACGTCAGCGGGGGATCCGGGTACGTTTGAACTCGTTGAGATCGCGCCACCCGACGAGGTCGAGGAGCCGCTGCACAACCTCCGGCCGGTGTCGTTCCATGAGACGAACAAACACGGCCTCTTCACCGGAGATGAGAGTCGGTACGCCGAACACATCCCATCCGGCGACGAGATCCAAGTGCTCGGCTGCCAGTGACTCCAGTGGTCGGCCCGAATCAACCTCGCCGGCAACGGCAGCCGCGTCCAGCCCGACAGAGCCCGCGACCGTAGCCAGCACCGCCTCGTCACCGATGTCCGCGCCCTGTTCGTGCCGCGCCGCGAATGCAGCCAGATGGAAGTCGGAGAAGCCGGCCGGCCATCGGTCGCGGACGGCAATACCCCATTGCAGCGCGAGGACGCCCCTGGTGCCGGTTGCACCGCGGTCACGATCCCAAACGTCGAGCTCCCGCTCCACCACTTTCGTCTGCGCCAACGAAAACGGCCGGAAGTGCACTTTCCACTCGGCTCCCCCGGCAAGCGCCTCGAGCACCGACTCATTGAGATTGCGGGCGAAGGGACACAGATAGTCGAACGTGATAGCGAACTCAGCTGGCATCTTGCTCCTTGGTCGACCGCAGCACGACGCTATCAGGAGACAGGCGAGACCGTCATCTTGACTCAGCACAGCCGGGTACGCTCGCTCCATGGCGAAACGACCACCCCCTGGTGCGGTCCGACCCCTGGACGGGCAGCCAATTCGCCCACGGTCCCGCAACCAGTTACCGATGCTGGCCCTGGGCCTGTTGGTCGTGGGGATCGCCGCCGGCTACTTGCTCGGTGTGCCCGGCAATCCCACCCCCCCTATAGCCGCCACGACGACAACCACCGTCGAGGTTGCGGCAGCCACGGCAGCGGAACCACTCGAAGTCGTCGACTATGCCTGGACTGAACAGGCATCGCCTGACCGTGATCCGCGGCTTTGGGCCGTGCATACCGCGATCGAGCACGACGGCGCGATCTACACCCTCATCGTCGAGGACATCGACGATCGCCTGAGCCGGGCGCTGTGGCGTACCGCCGACGGCGCAGCGTGGGAACAGGTATCCCTCGACCTCGGTCCCGACACGGTTCCCACCGATCTCGACGTCCTCGACGGGGACCTGTTGATCTCGGGGTGGGATGGAGACCAGCCGGGTCTGTGGCGGAGCACGGGATCAATCCAAGCGCCCAACATCTCGTGGAGGCCCGTGCCCCTTCCTTCGAACCGCTTCCCGATCGGGGATTTGGCAAGAGTGTTCTCCAGGGTGAAGACCGAAGTCAATGCCGTCGGCGAGGTGGTGGTTGTGGCCGACATGCTCTATGCCATCGACGCGCGCTCCATCCCGGGCACTACCGACCGGTGGGGCAATCCGATCGCGCTCGACGGTCGTCCCTCGATGACCGTAACCGGTACAGAGATATGGACGAGCGCGGTGAGCGCCGACGGGGTCGAAACCGCGAGCATGCTCACGATCCCCCCTGCGTACTCCACTCGTCCCGTGTCGGGTCGCGCCGGCTTGGATGTCGTCGAAGTCCATGCTTGGTCGATGTGGACTTCGCCGACCGGTTCCTCATTCCGCACGGTCGCCCCGCAGTCGGGTAGCGACCTTGCGCCCACCGTCATGAGCTTCGAGGACGGCTTCGTCGCCGCCGTCCCGGCCTGGGCCAAGAAGCGATACGGATTGCTGATGTCCGAAGATGGGACCGCCTGGGAGGCGGCGCCCGGGGCCCCTCCGTCGGAGTGCGGCAATGCGCGCCCTGCGGTTGCGGGAGCCGGAGTCCTGCTCCTGGTCAGCGAGGACTTCGACTACACGTGCACATCGGCAGACGGCGAGGTTTGGGAAGTCCATCCGAGCCCACAGACGGCGGTGTCGCAGAACGCATTCGTCTGGGTGACAGGCGACGGTGATCGTTTCCTTGCGGTGGCGGTGAATTCGCAAGAGCGGGCCTTTCTCGAATCTGTCGACGGAATCGATTGGCGCCGATCCTCCCTGACCGACGGCGCAACGGGCGGAAGCGCTCATCTGGTCGGCGAGCGCCTCCTTGTGGTCGCTCGCACGGGAGGATCACGCGACGAACGGCCGTGGACCGTGTGGGTCGGTGAGCCGACCGGTGCGTGATATGCCGTCACCCACGACCGAAAACCCCGTCCGCCCGTTGCCTCAATCAAACCCGCAACAACGTGAACCCAACCCGCCGCGGTTGCTGCTCGGCGCAGTGCTGCTGGCACTAGGTGGGCTCGTAGGCTGGGTGGCTGCATCGTTGGGAGGGGGTGCGGCGGTCACCACGACGGCACCGCCGACAACGGCGAGCGAAGCCGGGGTCATCCGAGACACGGGACCACTGCCGACCGTCACTTGGACCGCGGCGACCTCGGTACCGACGGTGCCGTCGGGTTTCGACTACGCAGGTACGTCAACGATGGTCGAGATCGACGGAATCACGCATGTCATCGTCAACTTCCAGGACTCCACGACGGGCGAAGTGGCAAGTGAACTATGGCAGTCGACCGACGGCCTCGAGTGGAGTAGCCGTCCGCTGGTTGCAGACGAACCGGTAGAAGGGTTTGACCTCGCCGCCTCCGGATCGACGCTGTTGATGACCGGCCGGGGAACGGATGAGCTGGCTCTGTACCGGTCCATACCAGGACGAGTGGTCGGTGGTTCATCTTGGTTTCGGGTCGAACTCGCAACACCGACCGATTACCGCCTTGAATCCCTCACTCCGATCGTCAATGGACAGGGCGACGTGTTGGTCATGGCCGTCGGGTATCTCGACATCTGGCGAGATGTGATCGGGCCGCACCTACCGACGGATATCGATCTCACCGACCCGCGCTATGTGTTACGCGAGGACGGGGTCCTGTTTGAGACTCGAACTGAGCGAGGGGTCGACTACGCCGAGGTAGTGCCGGTCCTTTCCGGTGTTCCCGAGTTGGTCGCCACTGAGGACAGCGTCTGGATCCATCTCGTAACCGCAGAGGGAGAGGAGGTGCTGCAAACGGTGCCCCTGCCCAGGGGTGCGTATCCGACCACAGCCAGCCCGAGCCTGAACCGCATCCCGCTGGTGATGGCTTGGATCTCGGCAGGCGATGAGTTCCTTCCCGTGACCTCGAGCAACGCGCTGCCCTGGGGCCTTCTGTTCCCTCAGGCATGGGGCGATGGGTTTGTCGCAGCCAACTACGACCTCGACGAGTCCTTCGGCATAACCGAGCGTCCCACCCTATGGGTCTCGTCGTCCGGCAGGGCCTGGCAACAGGAAGAGGAGCAGCCGCCGCGCCAGTGCGGTCCAGCCGAGCTGACGGTGAGCGGAAGACGCATGCACCTCACCGCGGATGACGGCACGCAATGTGTGCGGGACCTGGGCTCCTCGTGGGAGGTCTTGCCGGAGTCGCCAACGGTGAGCTACACGATCGGCGGTCCTGCGGGGTTCGTCGGCTATCCCGACGCGTTCGCATACGACCAAGCACTGTTCTCGCGTGACGGCGTCTCTTGGGTCGAGATCGAAGTTCCCGGGCCGGCCCCCTATCCGACACTCTCGATACTGCGGGATCGGCTGGTTGCCATGTCCGTCGACAGGCCCCGTCCCGACCGACCGAGCCGGATCGAGATCTGGGTTGGGGAGATCGATACCTAGACGTGTGGCATCCACACAACCTGAGGGAAACAAAAGCGAAGAACTCGAGGAGGTTGGGTTTGGCGGCTGCTCGTGGCACACCGATCGGGCTCGCCCTGTGATTCAACGAGGGCCACCGCGTCCGTCGGTGACCCTCGTCCTTGCTCCCCTCCCTGACATGACTCGGTCACCAGACGAGTCGGGGGCAAACATAGCAAGGAGACCCGCCGACATGTCGAGGAAAAAAGCGGTGGGGGCCAGGCAACGGCACCGGCGTGGGCTACTCTCGGCGCCATGGAAGAAGAACGCATCGGGCTATTCATCGACTATGAGAACCTGGCGATCGGGGCCAGGGACGATCTCGGCATCCAATTCGACTTCAAGCCGATCGCCGACGCTCTGGCAGAGCGTGGTCGCGTCGTCGTCCGCCGTGCTTACGCCGACTGGTCATCTTTTGAAGGTGACCGCCGCATGCTCGCCGACAACCAGGTCGAACTCATCGAAATACCGCAACGACGCGGCAGGGTGCGCAAGAACGCCGCGGACATCAAGATGGCGGTCGACGCCGTTGAATTGGCCTTTGAGCGTGACTACGTGACCGCATTCGTGATCTGCACCGGCGACTCCGATTTCACACCGCTCGTCCAGAAGCTACGCGAGTTGAACAAGCGCGTCATCGGTGTGGGGCTGCAGGCATCGACATCGGCAATGCTCCCCCCTGCCTGCGACGAGTTCCTCTTCTACGAGCGCCTCGGCGGGGTCGAGCTACCCACACGGAAGCCGAAGCCAAAGCAGAAGCCACCGGAGGCGACGGAAGGCGCAAAACCGCACGCGCCGGAGGATGTGGCCGCTCTGGTTACGACAACGCTGGCCGGCATCCAGCGGTCGTCGGAGGGCCCCGTGCGCTCGTCGACCCTCAAACGGGCGCTGTTGCGCAAGGACCCAACGTTCAGCGAGGCCGAACACGGCTTCCGTGCGTTCGGCGAGTTGCTCAGACACCTCGCCGGCGATTCCATCGTGGAGCTGAGCGAAGACGGATCCCGGGGGGATCCCGTTGTCGACTTTCCCAAGACCGACGGCGACACCAAAGACTTCGCGGTGCTGGCTGCCGTCATCGACAAGACGGGCCAGCAGGCCCTATCGGGTTTGAAGGACCTGATACGCAAGCGCCAGGGAGACTTCAACGAACGGCGGCTCGGCTACTCGGGTTTTCTGCGCTACGTTCAAGCGGCGAGTGCCCGCGGTGTTGTCGGGCTCGAATGGGATGACGAGACGGGCGACTACGTGGTTTCGAAGGCCGACTAGCCGCTAGAGCTCGCGCTGGGCGGCCCACCGCACCGCCAGCCACAGCGCAACCCCGGTCGACACAATCGTCACCGCGGTAGCTCGCCAGTAGTCCGCAATGCCGGTATCGCGTACCAGCGCATCCATGGCGCCCACCAGGTGACTCGGGAGCCATTCCCCGATCGCCGGGGCAATCCCGAGAATCGGGAGCAACAGCAGAACACCGATGGTCACCACGACGGTCACCAGCACCGATTGCGTCTTGCCCGCCACTGCGGCGACCACCGCGATCGCAAACACCAGGTAGAGGCAGCCCAGGATGGTTCCGAGCAGCCAACCGCCGATAGGGAGCGATCCCATCAACACCGTGGACTCGTAGAGAGCAGCAATCGACCCTGCGGTGAATGCAATCGCAACCGCGGCTGCCATCGTCAGGTATCGAGGGGCGATGATCTCCCCAACATGGCGTACCCGAGTGCGCAGGAAGATCCCCATCTGTGGCTTTGCATCGAAGGCGAGCGCTGCTGCCGCGATGCCGACCGACACGAGCAATCCGATCTGGGCGGCGTTGGAGACGTAGCTGGCGATGCCGTCCGCGGCGACAGGATCTTCGAGGATTACCTGAACTCCACCGCCGAAGCTCTCCAAGATCTCCCGGATGTAGCGGGCGCTCAACGGACCCACCAATCCGAAGAAGACGTAGACACCGAGCAGTGCGATCCAGCGCTTCGTACGGAAGAGCCGGATGACCTCGAGACGCCACAGGTTCATTGCACCACCTCCAGGAAGACGTCCTCGAGCGACGGCGCCTCCGGCACGAGCGAGACGACATGTGCCCCGGTGCCGGCCAAAACCGCGACGAGCTCAGCCTCGGCAACCTCGAGGCTCCCGGCGGTGACCCTGATCATTTCGGGGTCGAGCACCGCGACGTCATGTACCCAATCGGCCTCACGCAGCCGATTGATCACCGGTTCGACCGAACCTCGCAGTCTGACGAGGTAGCGCGGCACCGCGTGGCCCACGAGCAAATCCTGTAAGCGTCCCTGGAAGATGAGAGTTCCCTCGCGCAGGATGCCGACGGTGTCGCAAACCTCCTGGACGTCGGCGAGGATGTGACTCGAAAAGACCACTGTTGCCTCGCCCCGCAGGCGGGTGATTAGGTCGAGGACTTCCCTTCGACCCAGTGGATCGAGAGCGGAGCAAGGTTCGTCGAGCAGGACCAGTTGCGGCCCGCCGACCAAGGTCGACGCCAACCCGAGCCGCTGCAACATACCCCGAGAAAAGCCACCGACTGCCCTGTCCGCTGCGTCGGCGATCCCAGTGAGTTCGAGCAACTCGTCGATTCTGGCGACATCGGTCGAGCCACTCATACTGTGTGCCAGGGCTACTACCTCATGCGCCGTCAGCCAGGGATCGAAGAAAGGGGTGTCGGGGAGCATCGCGATTCGATCCGTGCCGATCTCGGTTTGCCCTGCGGTTGCGCTGCGTAACCCCGACAGGACCCCGAGCAGCGTCGTCTTGCCCGCACCGTTGGGGCCGACCAGCCCGTACACAGACCCCGAATCAACCGTCAGATCTACGCCGTTCAGCGCCCGGGTCGAGCTGTAGTCCTTGTACAGATCGAGAGTTCGAATCATGACCCGGTCGTTGTGTCGCGTCCGATGGCGAGGTAGATGATTCCGCCTATCGGGATCGAGATGACTGCGATGATCGCCCAGGCCCACTTGGGCAAGTGCTTGACTTCGTTCCTGCCGATATCGACCCAGCAGTAGATGACAAACGCCGCCGCCAGGACCAAGAGCGGCGCAATTGCCGCCCAGGAGATGCCACTAGAGACTTCGGACATTCTGTTTCCTCCGGTTCCAAAATTGTTCTAGTAATTATATAACAAATGCGGAACAGAAGGTCAACCCTCCCCACTAGGAGATGGACAGCGGGGCCCGGCAGAGACCCGTCAGGCGCTACGGAGTGCCTCGGTTGGGGAGAGACGGGCAGCGCGGATTGCTGGATACAACCCGGCGATCACCCCAATCACCAGGGCCGCGGCGATGCCGCCACCGATCGCTAGCGGTGGGATCAGCGTGGTCCAGCCGCGGATGTTGGCGTAGACGCCGGTCACCGCCCAGCCAAGCAAGACCCCTCCTACGCCCCCCGCGGCCGATAGCAGCAGCGCCTCGCCGAGGAATTGCACTGCAACGTGACGCTTCGTCGCACCCAGCGCTCGCCGCAGCCCGATCTCGGAACGCCGCTCGAGTACCGAGATCACCATCACGTTGGCAATCCCTACACCACCGACGAGGAGGGCAACCGCACCCAGGCCCAGGAACAACGCGGTGAACGCATCGTCCGCAGCTTCTTTGGCCTCGAGGGCATCGGAGGGTCTTGCCACCTCGACCTCCTCGGGGTTCTGCGGGTTCGCAGTCGCCGACAGAACTGCGGTCACATCATCGACATAATCCGGATCAACCCGAATCAGGATCGACGAAGGAACGGTCTCGTGATCGAGAAAGGTCTCCGATGTCGTCATCCCCACGAGGGCAGCTCGATCGAGGTCGGGGTTCAGCTCGAATTCATCGAGCACCCCGATCACTGTGAACCATTGGTCTCCAAGCCAAACTTGCTGAGTCCCTGTTACCTCGCGGATCCCGAGTCGCTCCGCCGCCACTGAGCCGAGAACGGCCGTCGGGTAAGTCGCCGTCGCCTCGTCGAGGAACTTGCCATCGGCGACACTTCCGGCAAGCGTGTCGAGCAGATTGACATCGACAGCTTGCACCGTGATGCCGCCGGTCTGCCCCTCCGGTATGTAATCAGACTTGTATACGTTGGCGTCGACTGAGCTGATCGTGCTGGTCTGTTCCACAGGTCCGATGCGCGAGATCATCCCCGTAGCCTCGGCAGGCAGCTCGCCGCTGCCGATCCCGATGCCCGTACCCGCTTGCACCGTCAGTAGGTTCGTACCCAGCCGGTCGAGTTGGGCAAGCAGGTCCGACTTCGACGATTCGGACAGACCGAGCACACCGACCATCGCCGCGATCCCAATCATGATGCCAAGGGCGGAGAGGGCCGCCCGTAGCTTCCTCGTGTGAAGTCCGACACTTGCCGTTCGCACCGCGTCGGCCGCATGCAGCTTTGAGGGAACGAGGCCGTTGCTCTTGCTCATCGCTTAACCCCCGTGTCGTACTCGATGCGACCATCGCGCAGCCCTGCAGTGCGGGGAAATGCTTCGGCGATGTCGGGGTTGTGGGTGATGACGACGAATGTCACCCCCTCCTCGTTGATTTGGTGAATCAGTTCGACGATGGCGTCGCTGTTCTTGGTGTCGAGGTTCCCGGTGGGCTCATCGGCGAGCACGATCGACGGCGAACCCACCAAGGCCCGGGCGACGGCCACCCGCTGCCGCTCTCCACCCGACAGCTTGGTGGCAACGTGGTGTAGGCGGTGCCCCATGTCGACACGCAACAGCGCCCGCCGAGCCAACTCACGACGTGTGCGCACATTGAGACCGGTATAGAGCAGCCCGTCGGCGACGTTGTCCAGAGCCGTGTACCCGCTGAGCAGGTGAAACTGCTGAAAGACGAAACCGATATGCCGGGATCGCAGCGCCGACAGGTCCTTGTCGCTCAGATCAGCAACGTCATATCCGGCGACGGTAACTTCCCCGGCAGTGGGTCGGTCGAGTGTCCCCATGATGTGGAGCAGAGTGGATTTGCCGCTCCCTGAGGGGCCGACAACGCCGATCAACTCACCGCGAGTCACGGCAAAGTCCACGCCTCGCAGCGCACGAACCGGTGGCGTTGTCGGATACTCCTTCGTCACGCCTTCGAGCGACAGAACCACATCCGAACCCGCCGAAGAAGCCGAAGGATCTGCGGCCAGGGTGGCAGTCATTGCCTAACTCCCTGCGTCATGTCGACCTCGAAGAATCCGAGGGATTCTTCGCCCGGTCACCAAGAAGCCACCGGAGCAACGAGAGGTCACGGAACCACCACCATGTCGCCGACGCTCAATCCGTTGGACTCGATCTCGACCAAACCGTCGGCGTAGAAGCCGGGCTCGACCGCTACTAGCTGAGTGCCTGTCGCAGTCTGCACTTCGACGGCATACCCGCCCTCGGCAAGAGCCACCAAAGCGGAGACCGGAACAGCGATGACGTTGGACACGGAGTCCGAGATGATCTCGACATCGACGGGTGCCTCGTCCAGGCCAACTGCTACCGAAGGATCGTCGAGCACGATCTTGACCCCGAATGTTGCATTGCCGCCGCCCCCCGTTGCCACCGAATCGATCTCGACGACCGTCGCACCGGCGTCACTTCCGTCGGGCATTTCGATGATGACTTCTTGACCAACGACGACGAGGCCCTGGTCCGCAGCGGGTAGATCAAAGGTCACGAACTGGTCGGCGGACGAGATGCCCAACACGGGAGTGCCGGCGTTCACAGATGAGCCGACGGAAGCGAGCACCTCGTTGACTCTGACCGTCGAGGAGAGGAAGACCACCTCACCAAGGTCGATGACACCATCATCCTCGAGACCAGTATCGGCCTGCCAGGCAAGAACCGCATTCTTGGTCCCGTTGTCCCAGACACCGTCAACAACCGGGCCCTCGTAGCCGAGGGCAACAAGAGCCTCCTCGAGCTGGAACACATCGTCACCCTGCAGCGGATCGCCCGTCAGGATGGTCACAATCGGCTGGCCGGCGTTCACCGAGTCACCCACCGCAACGTTCACCGACAGTATCTCCGATGCCTCGGGAATGAAGATCACATCACCGAGAGCAACCTCTCCTGTCTCCTCAACTCCGAGATCCTCCTGCCAGCGCTCAACCATGGTCGCCGTGAAATCGGTGAACTCCTCATCCACCGAGGCCACCGAGTCCGGGTCATAGCCAAGGGCAACGAGAGCCTCTTCGAGCTGCAGCACATCGGTGCCGGTCATGTCTTCGCTGAGGTCCCGGAGCGTCCGATAGGCCGGGATGTCGCCATACATAACGACTACGGGTTCACCGTTCACGCGATAGAGCACGTCGCCTTGCTCGACGGTCACGCCCGCGGGAACGACATCGGTGACCACACCGCTCTTGGCACCTGCCAAAGTCATCGTTTCGTCTGTAGCCGTCAACGTCCGGTACGCCGGCAGGGTGCCGTAGAGGAGAACTACCGGTTCGTTGTCGACAGTGAGGAAGACATCACCCTGCTCGAGCATGGTTCCTACTTCGGCCGTTGCGGTGACCGTGCCGGGGATCGGGCTGACTACGGGGTCACCCGCCTCGGTGCCCAACGTCCCGTCGAACGAATCCATCTGTATGAGATCGGCGCGGGCCACCTCTTCGAAAGTCAGAGCCGCAGTCGTGTCCGTCGGCCCGTCATCAGCGTTCCTACTGAGCACCATCACAACAGCAAGCGCGGCGACGGCAACTACGAGAACCCCACCTGCCCACCACCACATCCGACTGCGCTTGGGGGTTGGTTCCCCGTAGACATCGGTTTCGTCGTTCACGACGTCAGCGTCATCGGTCGGTGCAGTCATCGTTCTCCCTGTCATCAGCCGCTCCCCCGTCCCG
>JASJAS010000112.1 GCA_030066875.1 Acidimicrobiia bacterium
CACGTCGGCGCCTGCGGTCAGGTACTGGTCGGAGTCAACCCCGATCGCCCATACCTTGGATCCGCCGGCCTCGGAGAACTCCTTGGCCGCCTGGAACAGACCGGCGCCGGAGCCACCTGCCGCGTGGTAGACGACATCCGCACCGCTCTCAAACATCGACTGTGCAATGACCTTGCCGGAGGCAGGGTCATTGAAACCGGCGAAGTCGGGCGGCTCAGTGATGTACTGGTTCTCGATGGTGATGTTGGGGTCCACTGCCTCCACACCGGCGATGAAGCCGGCCTCGAAACGCTGAATCAGCTCGATGTTGACGCCACCGATGAAGCCGACGTGACCGGCTTCACTCTTGAGAGCGGCGGCGACACCAACAAGGAACGAACCCTGCTCTTCGGCAAACACCAAACCGGCAACGTTGGGGAGATCAACTGACGCATCGTCGACGATGGCGAAGTTGACATCCGGGCTTGCGGTTGCCGCATTGGTCATCGGCTCTGCAAACAGGAATCCAACGCCAAATACGAGTTCAGACTGGTCGGCCTGCAGGTTCAGGAGTTCCTCACGGTTGGAACCGTCCTGGTTGGCGGAAGCCTCCGAGGGGTTGATCCCGAAGTCCGCAGTTGCATTGTCCAGACCGGCAGCAGCGGAGTCATTGAATGACTGGTCGCCACGACCGCCGATGTCGAATACGAGACCGACATTTGCTCCCGCGGGGGCTTCGTCGGCCATTGTCGTATCGGAGGCAGCAGTGGTCTCTGTGCCGGCGTCATCGTCGTCTCCGCCACATGCAGCAGCGATGAGAGCAAACGCCATAACGACGGCGAAAAGCCAAAGCCGTTTACGCATTGTGTACCTCTCCAGTTCTAGGTGAGAAGGGCGACGTGCCCATGCCGTCGCCTGTTCATACTTGTAACGCTAACTACTCGGGGAGGGTTTTGCACATGCAATTTGCCATTATCTGGGCCGCATGAGCTCGGGAGCGGGACCTCCGAATCCGGCTACTGGTTGTAGCGGAGATAGTCCTCGATTTCGGTGACGAGACCTTCTGCGGCACCCGATTCGAGGCTGTCCGGGGTAGGTTCAATCTGTTCGAGTTTGGTTACGTACTCAGAGAACTCCTCGGAAGCTTCGAGTGCCGCATTCACCCTGCCCATGTACTCGTCGGTAACGGTCTCGAGTTCGGCATAATCGGCGGCTACCTGGAGTATCGATGTTGCCCGTGTGGCAAGAGCAAGCATCGCCTTGGGGTTGGGATTCGCCGCCAGATAGTGCGGGGTTGCCGCCCACAGTGCAAGCGCCGGGATTCCCGCTTCGCGGCAGGCTTCGACGACTACCCCGACAATCCCGGTCGGTCCCTCGTATTCAGAGGTGAGGAGGCCATTGCGGATGACGAGTGCCGGGTCGGTGGCGACACCGATCACCGGCACTTGCTGGGTGTGGGCAACCTGGCCGATGAATGCGCCGAGCAAGATCACGTCTTCGACGTCGTTGTCGCACAGGACCTGGGTGACGTGCCGGCCAAAAGTCTTCCACCGGTACGACGGTTCGTCGCCTGTAACGATGATCAAATCGCGATCATCCTCGGGGAGTGAGACGGCGTGGAAGCGAGTCGTCGGCCATGAGAGCCGCCGGGTCTCGCCGTCACCGATGCTCACGGTGGGACGGTGTGCCTGAAAGTCGAAGAACTCTTCGGGATCGATCACCGCAAACGGTTCACCCGCATCGAGCACGCCGATCAGATAGTTGGCTGCACCGGATGCAGCTTCACAAGCGTCTCCCCAGCCTTCGAACGCGATGATGGCGCGGGGTCGGCGCAGCAGCGGTTTGGCGAAGCGATGAATCGCGTCCATGAATTCAATCTACATGTTTGGGCGGACCAAGGGAGGCGGCCGTGGCTACGTGTCCCCTTTCGATCGGTCGCTCAGCTCCTTCAAGAGATCCTCTCCGCCTCTGGTCAAGAACCGCAGGCCTGGGTCGCCGGTGAGGTTGATAGCGATCCGCTGGTAGCGGCCGATGGCGGTCGGGCTTGCCTCGACATCGGACAGCTGTTCGAGCGGATAGGTGCGCAGTGGCCGGGTACGGAAAGCGCTGCGCTGTCGCAGCACCAACAATCGCTGGTTTGTGAGCACGAGTTTCACAGCCGAGGCTCCCGGACCGTGCGGCCGGCGAGCCTGCCACGCTGCGAGCATCGTCCCACCGATGGTT
Source organism: Acidimicrobiia bacterium (assembly GCA_030066875.1). Lineage (GTDB taxonomy): Bacteria > Actinomycetota > Acidimicrobiia > Spongiisociales > UBA5794 > JAAETI01. The sequence goes on from JASJAS010000112.1 coordinate 2,203, forward strand.
CCCGCAAAGCCGCCGACCACCACAAGAGGCAACAGCGCCGCCATGTCAAGCGTGGCCCACATCAACACGCCGGCGAGCGCTCCGATCGCGGCACTTGCACCTACGACTCGACCGGTACCTGTGGCGACTGCATCCGCGGTAGCCAGGACGGTCTCGCCGGCCAACAGATGCCGCCCATATGTAGCCCGTGCGGTGCGGTCGAGCTTCGACATGAGATCCCTCCTACCCGCTGAAGCGGCGGAGTCGAAGTGAGTTGGTGACGACCGAGACGCTGGAGAAGGCCATCGCGGCCGCGGCGATCATGGGGTTGAGCAGCCCGGCGGCCGCGAGCGGTATTGCCGCGACGTTGTAGCCGAATGCCCAACCAAGGTTCTGGCGAATCGTGCGGAAGGTCGCCTTGGCCAGCCGCAGCCCCGTGGGGACCAAGCGGGGATCTCCGGAAACCAGAACGATGGCCCCGGCCTCGATCGCTACATCAGTTCCGCTCCCGACGGCCATGCCGAGATCGGCTGCGGTCAATGCCGGAGCGTCGTTGATTCCGTCGCCGACGAACGCAACCGTCTTACCCGACGCCTGTAGGGCCACAACCTCGGCCGCCTTGTCGCCCGGCAGCACTTCGGCGACGATGTTTGAGATTCCGACTTGCTGTCCGATTGCTTCGGCCGTTGTCCGATTGTCGCCGGTGATCATGGCCGCCTCCGCACCTTCCTTCCAGAGCTGGGCGACGGCATCGGCCGCCGTGGCCCGAACGGTGTCGGCGACAGCAAGGATGCCTCGCACCTCTCCATCCCAGCCTGCGAGGAATGCGGTCTTGCCCTGCCGCTCGAAGGCCCTCATCTCGTCCTCGAACGCGCCGGGCACGTGGAGTCCGCGATCGGCCATGAGCTTGGGTTTGCCGATGGTGACCTCAACGCTGTCGATTACCCCGACCACACCGGAGCCGGCTACAGCGGAGAGGCTCTCCGGTTCGCCGAGCACGATGCCCCTTTCCTCGGCACCGAGCGCCACGGCTATGCCGATGGGGTGTCCGCTTGCGGCTTCGAGAGTGGCGACCCGGCGGAGGAATAGCGTCTCGTCTTCCGCGGTGGAAACGTCCGAGAGAGTCATGGCTCCTCTGGTGAGTGTGCCGGTCTTGTCGAAGAGCACGGTGTCGATGGTGTGTGCCCGTTCGAACACCTCGGCGTTCTTGAACAGGATCCCGAGTTCGGCGCCGCGACCGGACCCGACCATGATGGCGGTTGGAGTTGCCAGGCCGAGAGCGCAAGGACAAGCGATGATGAGAACAGCAACCCCGTTGCGGAGCGCCCCTGCCACATCGCCGTTTCCGAGCAACCAGCCGACGAACACGACGATTGCGATGGCAATGACCACCGGAACAAACACTGCGGAGATCCGGTCGGCCAGGTGTTGCACCGGGGCCTTGGACGCCTGAGCGTCTTCGACCAGCCGAACGATGCGGGCAAGGGCTGTATTGGGTCCGACGTGACGAACCTCAACCTCGAGTCGACCCTCTTGATTGACCGTAGCCCCGAACACCTCATCGCCGACGATTCTGGTGACCGCCTGGGATTCGCCGGTCAGCATGGATTCGTCAATGGTGGACTGACCGGCGACGATGACGCCGTCCGTTGGGATCTTTTCTCCAGGAAGCACGATCATGCGCTCGCCCGGGCGCAGGTCCAAAGGATCAACCATTACTTGAGACTCGTTGCGGATCACGCGTGCCTCGCGGGCGCTCAGCTCGAGAAGCTTGGTAACCGCTTGGGAGGCTCTTCCTTTGGCCCTCGCCTCGAAGTATCGACCAAGCAGAATCAGGGTCACGATCATTGCCGAGGTCTCGAAGAACACCGGATCCTCGGTAGATAGCGCCCAGATCGAGTAGCCGAAGGCGACCAAGGTTCCTATCGAGATCAGCGTGTCCATAGTTGCGTCGAATGTGCGCAGCCGCTTCCAGGCAATCCTGTGGAATTGGGCGCCAAATACGAATACCACTGGAACCGCGAGTGCGGCTTGGGCGTAGCGCTGCCAAGTGGAGTCGTCGCCCAGCATCGACAGCGCCATCAGCGGCGCGGTGAACAGGGCCGCCAGCAGGACGTTGCGGCGCTGGTAGAGCACCTCCTTGGAATAGCGCGCGACTACCGATTCGCGCTCATCTTCTTCGCCCACTTCAGTGACTTCGTAGCCGAGCTTCGCCACCGCCGCAGCCAGCTGCACTCGGTCTGCATCCGGGGCCAAGGTGACTCTGGCTTCTTGCCCTGCAAAGTTGACCATGGCGCTGTAGACCCCGGTTTGTCTTCCGAGCACGCGCTCAATGCGCAGCGCACAAGAAGCGCAAGTCATCCCCTCGACGTCGAAGGTGACGGTTTCTTGAGTGGGCTTGGCCATCAGCGCTCGGGCTCAGCCCGCTGCAACCTCGTAGCCTTGTTCTTCGATCGCGGTCACGATGGCCTGCCGAGTCTGGGTGCCTTCGTCGTAGGCGATGGCGACGGTGCGACCCGCGATGTCCACGACTGCAGACTCGATGCCGCTGAGCTCGTTGACCGCACTTTCAATCGACATCTTGCAGTGGTCGCAGGAGATGTCGGGAACGTTGAGAGTCACTTCTGTCATGGTCGTTGATCCTTTCGCTTCTGGGCGCTGTGACTAGGGGCCGGTGATCCCGGGCGCATAGCGCAGAGACTCCAGGAGTTCGTCGACGATCTGCTCGGATCGTCCGTCCTCCACGGCATGCATCACACATGTCTCGACATGGTTCTGCAGGAGGACTCGGTTGACCTTCTCGAGCGAACCCTGCACGGCCGAGACTTGTTTCATCACGTCCGGGCAGTAGCGCTCCTCTTCGACCATGGAGATAACTGCATCGAGGTGGCCCCGAGCCGTCTTCAGCCGGTTCAGCGCGGCCTTCTTGTGTTCGGGTTTCATGGGCAACAGGATAGCAGACCCCACCCCGGGTGGGGTGGGTCATCTCCGTTCTTGCGGATCTCAGCGGGGTCAATGCCACCCGACATCCGCAAGAACAGTAGAGGGGCGGAGGTAACGTGCACAGATGGATGTTCACGACGACGTTGTAGCCGCGATCGGCAACACGCCCCTGGTGCGCCTCTCCCGGCTTCACCCGCCGGGCAACCTGGTGGCCAAGCTGGAGTACCTCAACCCGGGCGGATCAACCAAGGACAGGATCGCGCTCGGCATGATCGAGCGTGCCGAGCGCAACGGATGGTTGCAGCCGGGCGGGACGATTGTCGAGCCCACCAGCGGCAACACGGGCGTCGGGCTGGCCATGGTGGCAGCCCTGCGCGGCTACAAGCTGATTGCGGTGATGGCCGACAAGCAGTCGAAAGAGAAGCGCGACCTGCTCCGGGCCTATGGCGCCGAGGTGGTGGTTTGCCCGACCGACGTCGACCCAGACGACCCGCGCTCTTACTACTCGGTTGCCGATCGTCTCACCCGGGAGATACCCGGCGCCTACCGGCCGGATCAGTATTCGAACCCGGCCAACCCAGAGGCTCACTACGAGCAGACCGGTCCCGAGATCTGGGAGCAAACCGACGGCGAGATCGACGTGCTGGTCGTTGGGCTTGGTACCGGCGGATCGGTAAGCGGGATGAGCCGCTTTCTGAAAGAACGCAAGCCCGGCCTCTGGGTGGTGGGCGTCGACCCTGAGGGTTCCATATACACCGCGGAAAGCGATGCGGATGTGACCACCTATCTCACCGAAGGAGTGGGGGAAGACTTCTGGCCGGAAACCTACGAACCGGGCCTTGTCGACCAGTTCGAGATGGTTTCCGATGCGGATAGTTTTGCGACCACCCGGCGGCTTTCTGAGGTTGAAGGAATCCTGGCCGGAGGGTCCAGCGGCATGGCCGTGGCGGGCGCGCTCCGGGTGGCCTCCGCACGCCCTGAAGACTTGGTCGTCGTGGTGTTGCCCGACTCGGGGCGCAACTACCTATCCAAGATCTACAACGACGACTGGATGCGGGACAGGGGCCTCCTCTAGAGAGCCAGCAAATAAAGGCTCATTCGCGTGTGCAGATACCACAGGTGGGCGGCGGCTGCGCCGCGAGCGGACTGACTCGTTTTGGGTGACTAGTCACCCCAGAAACGCAGAAAAACCGCCTCCAGTTCATTCCATGCAATGTCGATGAAAACCCTTAGAAGGCGAGCACGAAGCTCGGATCTGTCAAGGGCCAGGACCGAGACGGGTCACGGAAGACCGAGTAATGGAATGACGAAGATGGAGACCCCTACAAACCGAAGCTCTCGGGGAGGCTTCGGGACCACCTTCCGCCGCAGGGTTGCGGCGGTTGCCGCGTATGCGCTGTCATTGACGACAGTGGTGGTCGGGGCATTCCCGGTCGGACCCGCGACACCGGCAGAGGCAGCCCCCGGTGACGGTGTCTGCTACCTCATCGCCGACTCGGGCGGCGGCAACGGAGGCAACGACCTGCTGACCATCGTTGATCGCGGCGACTTCAACCCGGCTACCAACGAGACCAGCATCGGCACCGGGACCGGGACCTACAACATCGAAGCGATGGACATGCACCCCGCCACGCTCGAGCTCTTCGCCACCAACGCCGACCAGCTGGGCAACATTGACAAGCTCACGGGCGTCTTCACGCCGATCGGTAGCCCGTTCGGTGTCGCCCGAGGCGCTCTTGGCAACATCGATATCGATGACGTTGATGGACTCGCCTTCAACTACACCACCAACGTCCTTTACGGTTCTGAGCGCCAGTCCGGCAACGACCTGCTCATCCAGATCGACTACGCCAACGGCACCATCGTGCAGGATGCCTTCGGTCCGGGGATCGACTACGTGTCGACCAACGTTGGAACGCTCGGCCACGACGATATCGACGATCTCGCCTTCGATCCGTTCACCAACGAGCTCTACGCCTCGATCACCGGCGGCGGCGGTCCGGGCCGTCTCGTCAGGCTGGACCCGCTCACCGGCAACGCCACTGACGTCGGTCCTTTCGGCGCCGGTGACATCGAAGGAATGCGCTTCGATGCTGAGGGCTATCTCTGGGGCACATCGGGAACAACCCCGGGTGAGCTGTTCGAGATCAACACCACAACGGGTGCTGCAACGAATCCCCGTACGGTCGACAACGGCGGCGACTACGAGTCCACCGTTTGCTACGTGCCGGGCAGCGACCTGTGGGTCGACAAGACCGTTGACAACCAGTTCCCCATCGAAGGGACGACCATTACCTACACGGTCGAGATCTTCAATGCCGGTCCGGCCAATGCCACCGGCGTCATCGTCGAGGACGTGCTTCCTGCCGGCGTCACGTTTGTCTCCGCATCGGGTCAGGGGACCTACGACGAAGCCTCAGGGCTCTGGGACGTCGGATCGATTCTCAGGAACGAATCCGCGTTCCTCGACATCACGGTCTCCGTCGACACGGGAACTGCCGGTTCGACGATCACTAACACGGCCACCCGGATCGCAGTTGACCAGGGAGACGCCGTCCCCAACAACGACACCGCCTCGGTCGATATCTTCCCCGACGCCTACGCCGATCTCGCCGTCAGCAAGACCGTGTCCGATGGCACCCCCACCGAAGGCGACACAATCACTTACACGGTGACGGTTATCAACAACGGGCCGAACGCGACGACCGGGGTCACCATCGACGACCAGCTTCCGCCCGGGCTCACCTTCGTTTCCTCCTCGCCGTCGCAAGGCACCTACGCCTCTGGATCCGGCGTCTGGACGGTCGGCACCATCGGGGTCGGATCCACGGCGACCCTCGGTATCACAGCAACAGTCGATCTCGGTACTGCCCTTTCGACCATCACGAACACGGCCTCGGTTGGCAGCAGCGACGTCTCCGACCCCGACCCGACCAACAACTCTGGCTCGGTCGATATCACCGTCTCCCTCGCCGGCTTGGAGATCGTCAAGACTTCTGACGCTGCCGGTCTGGTGGAGCCGGGCCAGACCATCACCTACACACTCGACATCACCAATGCCGGAACCATGTTCCTGGACGGAGTCTCGGTCAGCGATCCGGTGCCGGTCGGCACGAGCTTCGTCTCCGGCTCCACCACCGTCATCGGGTTCACCGGTGGCAACTATCTGGATCAGTTCGACAGTCGCTCCTACAGCAATAGCAACGGCTCGGCCTCGTGGAACACTCCATGGTTCGAGGAGAGCGACAGCGGCACAAGCCAGAGCCCAACCAGCGGTGACATTCGAATCGTCACCGATACCGGCACGAACCCGGACCAGCTTCCCTATCAGCTGAGGATCAAGGACGACAACCGCCGAATCCGCCGTTCTGCAGATCTCAGCGGCGCAACATATGCCGCGGTGAACTTCGACTTCCGCCAACGGAGCTTCGATAGCACTTCCGATTGGGTGGTTCTCGAGGTGGCCGATTCACCTGCGGGAAGCTATCGCGATCTGGTCACCTTCCAGGGGCCGGCCAACAGCACGGTATACAGCAACACCGGCGATCTGGTCCTACTCCCTGGGGAGCTGACGGCGACCACAACCTTCCGCTTCCGGACCTCGAGCTCTCTTGGTAACTGGGACATCCTGTGGGTAGACGACTTCGAAGTCACATTCGCCACTGCCGCCGGCGGAGCCGGCAACGATGCACCGACTCTGGTTGCGGCTTCCGACGGCTATGTGCTGCCTCCCGGTGCGACCATGCAGGTGACGTTCCAGGTTGTCGCCGACACCATCCTCTTGCAGGACACGGTCGAGAACACCGCAACCGTCGCCGCCACCGGGGCTGCTCCGGCAAGCGACACGGTTGTCGACCTGGTGGCTCGAGCTGATCTAGCCGTTGCCAAGACCGTCGACAGCCCCAGCCCGAATCCGGGTGATTCCATCGACTACACGGTCACAGTAACCAACAACGGGCCCACTGCTGCCACCCAGATTGAACTCGCAGATGTTCTACCAGCAGGCATCACCTATGTGTCGGACGACTCCGGCGGCGCATACGACTCCGGCAGCGGTGTCTGGTCGGTGGGCAACCTTCCACCGTCGGGCTCTGCCACGCTTGTGATTACGGCAACGGTCGACGCCGGCACAGCCGGGACCACTATCACCAACACCGCCACGATCACTCAGACCGACCGTCCCGACCCGGATCCCACCAATAACACCGACTCAGCCGACATCGATGTGCCGCTCATTGATCTTGCAGTCGGCAAATCGGTTGACGATCCGACCCCAAACGAAGGCGACACGGTTACCTTCACTGTGACCGTTGCCAACAACGGCCCAGATGACGCCACCGGCGTCAGTCTGAGCGATGCACTACCTGCCGGTCTCGCCTATCTGTCAGACACCACTAGCCAGGGCTCTTACGATTCCGGCACTGGGACTTGGACCGTAGGTACGGTTGGAGCCGGTGCCACGGAGACGCTCACTCTCACCGCAACGGTCAATGCCGGCACCTACGGCACCACCATCGTCAACACAGCGTCGGTCAGTAACGTCACCGAGACCGACAGCGACCCGACCAACGACTCAGACTCGGCCCGCATCGACGTCCAGCACAACCCGGCGATCCAGGTAGTCAAGGCCGGGCCCGCATCCGCGGAGATCGGCGAGACGATCACCTACACGTTCACCATATCCCACACCGCCGGCTCCGACGGGTCCCCGGTAACGATCGGTTCGGTCATCGACGACGTGGCCGGCCCGGCTGGATTCGTGTCAGGTGACGTCAACGGCAACTCGCTCCTCGACGGCACCGAGAGTTGGGTCTTCTCGGCGACCCACACGGTCACGGCTGCCGACCCCGATCCCATCGTCAACACCGTGACCGTCACTTCCACCGATGAAGATGGTGAAGACCTTCCCGACGTCACCGACGACCACTCGACCGACGTCGAGCATCTCCCCGTGATCCTGGTTTCCAAGAGTGGCCCGTCATACGCTCTCGTCGGCGACACGGTGGCATTCACCTTTGAGGTCACCCACGATGCCACCTCTGACAACACCCCGGTTGCCAACCTCGCCGTCACCGATGACTACGCCGGGGCCGCAACCTATGTTTCCGGCGACGACGGCGACGGATTCTTAGAGGCCGGCGAGACCTGGACCTTTGCGGCTACCTACACCATTGGCGCTGGGGATCCGGATCCCCTTGTCAACACCGCAACCGCGACCGGAGACGACGAGGACGGCGACCCGGTAGAAGACAGCGACACTCATTCCACCGATCTGATCGCTCCCGCGATAGAGGTTTCAAAGACGCCGGATAGTCAGCAGGTCGTTGTGGGCGGTGATGCGACGTTCACCATCACGGTAACCAACACGGGTGATGCCCCGCTTAGCAACGTAACGGTCACCGACGTGTTGGCCCCGGATTGCGACAGGGTGCTTGGTGACCTTGCCGTCGGTGCCAACAGCTCCTACTCGTGCACGATCGCTGCTGTGAGCAGCGATTTGACCAATGTTGCTGATGTGACGGCTGATCACCCGGCTGGTGGTCAGGTCTCCGATAGTGATACCGCCGTTGTGGATGTGATCGACCCGGCCATCACGATTGAGAAGACCCCGGATAGCCAGCAGGTCGTTGTGGGTGGTGATGCGATCTTCACGATCACGGTAACCAACACCGGTGATGTTGGACTCACTGATGTCACCGTCACCGATCCGCTGGTTTCGGATTGTGACGCAGCGCTTGGTGGTTTGGCAGCAGGGGCTTCGACGTCATATAGCTGTACGGCGACCAATGTCACTGCTGATTTCACCAATGTCGCC
>JASJAS010000113.1 GCA_030066875.1 Acidimicrobiia bacterium
GCGGTCACCCAGCAGTTCGCCAAGCTGGAGACCAGCGACCTCACATCGAGCGGCACGTGGACCATCGCCCTCGCCTGGTCGGTACCGATCCTCATGGCCGGCCTCGGCGGTATCTTCTCCGAACGAACCGGCATCGTGAACATCGGTCTCGAAGGAATGCTGATTCTCGGCACCTGGTTCGGCGCATTCGGCACCATGCTGTACGGCCCCTGGTGGGGCATGGTCATCGCCGCTATCGCCGGAGCCATGGGCGGCTTGCTGCTCGCACTGGCCACCGTTACCTACAACGTCGACCACATCATCGCCGGTGTCGCCATCAACCTGATGGCTCCGGGGATTGCCCGCTTCCTGTCGAGCATTCACTTCCCCGACCGGGGCGGATCGATCACCCAATCACCGACCATCGTCGGGGTGAGCACGTTCAATCTGCCGTTCCTCGCCGGTGGCGTCATCGGCGATTGGCGCAGCCCCGACATGTTGGGGGCGATAGAGGACTGGGACGTGTTCTTCATCTCCGATCTGGCCGGGGTCACCCGCGGCTTTGTATCGGGTATGTCGTGGTTCACACTGCTGGCGATCCTCATAGTTCCCGCGGCCACATTGCTGCTGTGGAAGACCTCCTTCGGCCTGAGGCTGCGGAGTTGTGGAGAGCATCCGCATGCAGCCGATTCGCTCGGTGTCAACGTGTACAAGTACAAGTACTTCGGCGTCGCCATCGGTGGAGCTCTAGCCGGGTTTGGTGGCGGGTTCCTGGCTGTGCAGCTCTCCGGGCTCTATCGCGAAGGGCAGACGCTGGGCAAGGGCTTCATCGGCTTGGCAACGATGATCTTCGGCAACTGGCGGCCCGTGGGCACGGCCCTCGGCGCTCTGCTCTTTGGTTTTGCCGAGACGTTGAGGTTGCGTGACCCGAGCGCCGCCCACGGCCTGCTGCTCTTGATCGTGCTTGGTTTGGCGATCTTCATTCTGCGGGCGCTGTACAAGCGGCGGATGAGGGTCGCCGGGTGGATGGCAGTGGTGGCGGCGGTCATCCTCACCTGGTACCTGAGCACGGACTCGGTCCCGAACCAGCTTCCAAAGATCACGCCGCACATCGCCGTGCTGGTGTTGCTGATCTTTGCGACACAGAGACTGCGAATGCCCGCCGCCGATGGTCAGCCTTATCGCAAGGGTGAAAGCGCCTAACGAAGAGCCGATCGGTCGCGCGCGCCCGCGTGACGAAATCACATCACGCGTTTTGGCGTGCCAGAGCGGAATATCGTCCGGCCTGGTACGCCAGAAGTGCGTAGAGAACCCCCGGTCATCAAACCGGGGGTCTTCTGGCGATGCAATCGCTAGCGATGATATCGCTCTGGAGTTCGATGAAATCGAACTCCGTGAACAGGAGTTCACTTCTTCTTGTGCCGGTTGGCCTTTTGCCGCTTGCGGTACTTGTGCTTCGACATCTTCTTGCGGCGTTTCTTTACAAGTGAACCCAATGGAAACCTCAGACTTGGTGACAATAAACGCGGCCGCGGGACGTGCCCGACGGCCACAGGACCCATAGGTTCGCGAATCGGCGGCGAAATCGCAAGCCGGTTGTCCGATCCGAATGAGCGCTGCGCACCTCTAGACTCCTTCGACCATGAACCCCATCATCGGTATCACGTCGCGCCTGCCCGTCATCAAGACTTCAGGCGGAGACCTCGAAGCTCACGTCGTCAACCGGGTCTACACCGATGCGGTGCTGCGGTGTGGCGGCACCCCGATCGCCCTCCCACCAGTTCCTGCAGACGAAGCGCCCCGAATCCTCGACCGAATCGACGGGCTGGTGCTCTCCGGCGGTGGCGACATCGACCCATCCTTCTACGGAGGCCGGCTACACGACGACATGTACGCCATCGATCCGCAGCGAGATGAATTCGAGTTTGCGCTGGTACGAGAGGCACAGAAACGGCGGGTCCCCGTCCTCGCCATCTGCCGCGGGCTCCAAGTGTTGAACGTCGCGCTCGGGGGCACGTTGATCGAGGACATCCCGTCGGAGATCGGTAGTACCGATCACGCCGTCCGGGGACCTGAAGTGGTCGACTGTCACCAGACCGTCACGATCGAACCAGACTGCCTGGTGGCGGAAGCCATCGGCTCCACGGAAGCGTGTGTCAACTCGATTCATCACCAGGCGGTCCGCGACGTTGCGCCGGGAATGCGGGCAGCGGGCTGGACGAGCGATGGCGTGATCGAAGTGCTCGATCCCGAGGATCACTCGTGGCCGCTGCTGGCCGTGCAGTGGCACCCGGAGTATCTGGTCGTCAACGACGATGAAGCCGCGCTCGCTCTGTTCACGGCGCTCGTCAGCCACGCACGCAGCAAAGCCGGGATCGGCTAGCTAAGCCCACCCACTCTCGGCGACATCGAGAACGACAACCCGGCCGCCGTCTGCCAGCACTCGTTGCATTGCCCCGACAACCGGGGCAGCTTCGCGGCATATCGCCAGCGCGGTGGGTCCGGCGCCGCTCCATGCTGCATGAAGAGCCCCCGCCTCCCGGGCCGCTGTCATCATTCGCCCGGTAACGGGCGACAACGGATTGCGGTGAACCTCATGGATCTCATCGTCCGCGGCATGCTCGAAAGCGGCTGGGTCACCGGTGCGAAGGCCTTCGACCAGGAACGCAACTCGCGCCACATTGCGGGCTGCAGCCGCTCGAGAGATGTCGGTGGGCAGTGCATGCCGGGCTTGCTTCGTCTTGAGAGGCTCGTCGGGTATACCGAATACGAACACGAGGCTGGGTGACAACTCGAGCTGACGCAGAGTGCCGTCGGCAGCCGCAACCAAACCCCCGTAGACGGCAGCGCCGGCGTTGTCACCGTGACCCTCGATGGCGGTGACCTGCTCGAAGAGCTCGGCCGAAGTCGGTTCATGGCCGGAGGCCCGTAACGCGGCAGCTGCGGTCGCGACCATCACCGCCGCGCTGGAACCGAGTCCACGCGAACGCGGGACTTCGTTGTCGATCCTCAAGTGAACCGGTTTGCCGACAGTCGCTTCGGCTACTCGCCTCACGAAGTCGGTCGGCCGTGGCTCGTATGTACGTCCCAGCTCCGTGACCGCCCAGTCATCGGCAAGCTCAGCCTCGACTCGACATCTCAATTCGACGGCGAGCCCGAGACAGTCGAAACCGGGGCCGAGGTTGGCTGAGGAACCCGGTGCGCTGGCAATTCCCTTGGTCACGGGGCCGATTCTAAGTGGACCGGCCGCTGCCCCATCATTCGTGCGTAGGTCACCGCCGATTGTGATGCTCGGCTACGCAACAACGACGGTTGGCGAAGAGACTCAAGGTCCTAGAAGTCCCAGTCGGGTCGCGGTGGCGGCAGTCGCAGGACCTCACCGAGGGTATGCAACAGCTCCTCGGGACCGCTGAGATCGTCAGTCATAGCAAGCCCTGCAGCGCGGCCCACTCCCAGCCACAAGCGGGTGAACGCGGCGACCGACGCCCGCAGTGTTGGCAGCGCCTCGTCTCGGCCGAGAACGGCAGTCGACTCAGGGCCGAACTCCACGACATAGTCACCGGCCACACCGCGCCAACCACGCTCGCTGCCGAGCGACTGCTCGATGGGGTCGCTCAGCTGGAGGTTGAAACGCACCGAGCCCGAATTCGACCGAGTGGCGGCAACACACCGGGGAACATCACAGATCCGCATCTGCATATATGCAGCGGCCGAGTTGCGCGACTCATAGGTCGACTTCTCGGAGATCCGAGCGCGACGGAACGGCTGGTCGATCAGATCCTGTAGCTGGACGCCGGGTGGCTCTCGCAGCTTGACGAGGTGGATCTGATCGCCGAGGCCGGCGAGCAGCGCCATCAATTCCAAGAACTGATCACGCGTCCGATAGACAACCCACCAAGCGTTGAGGGGTCCGTTCTCGAGATCCTTGGCACTGAAGAAGACGTAGTGGGTCAGCTCTCCGGAGGGACCGTCGTTGTAGCCGAGACCGAAGCCGTTGGTCGCCCACAAGGCTTCGGAGCGCGTCGCCGACGTGGCATCGATGTTGCAGGCGCCGTGACCGCGGAGTCGTTGCAGGCGAGCGCGATGCATCTCCTCCCAGTCGTCCTTCGATAGCCGCCGGGGTGGTCGCGCCTTGGCGGATACCCGAAGATGAGCCGGATCCAGGGCATACCAGTGCTCGTACCCGAGCGTGCCGTAGCCGAGCTTGTTGTAGAAGCCCTGGTCGAACACTCCAAGGGCGCTAACCAGCGCCCCCGCCTCAGCTTCCCGGGCAACGGCCGCAGAAGTGAGGCGCTGCGCCAAACCCCGCCGACGTGCGACGTGACTCGTCATGACGGCTGTCACCGCCGATAGCGGCAGGTCGACGTCCGCATAGCGGATGGATCCGGTGCTCGTGGACACGTAGCACTCAGGCGAACCGTCGGCAACGGCAACCAAGCCGGTCTGATCGGCCGTGAAGTGACGGACGCCATCCCGGTGATCATCGTTGGCGGCCTCTATCCAACCGACCTCGCGCCAGATGCGCACGACGGCTTCGAAGTCGGTTTCTGCTTCATAGGGACGGATCTTCACGATGCTCCTCGAGTCGAAACAATTCTAAGTACACCCAGGCGGCGCATACGTTGGCTCGATGGGCGTTCGGTGACACAGAATGACGCTTCTGCGACGCCGGCGCCAGGTGCTGCTTCTGAATTTGCCACTGGACCGCACACTGATTTCCCTCCAGAATGGCACCACCCGACGTGGAGGTCATGTGACAGGAGCCAACGACCCCCTGGTTGGCGTCGCGCGGCGCAGATCCGATATGGAGCAGGCGCTCCAGGACGTGGAGCACGCCGCGGCCGCTCCGGCGGGCGGGGAATCCTGGCTCGACGATCTCAATCAGGCCATGACACAACTCCAAACCGCGCTCCAGAACCACATCGTTGGAGTGGAAACGCCAGGCGCCCTCTTAGACCAGATCGTGGAGAGGGCCCCACGGCTGCAGCGAGATGCCGAGCAGACCAAAGCCCACCATGTGGTGCTGAGCAAGGCCGCTACCGCGATCCTCGAAGAGATTGCAGGTGCGCGCGACGTCGACGATCCCCCTGTCGAAGACATCCGTAGCGGGATTGTCTACTTGCTCACAGAGATAACCCGCCACCGCCAGTCGGGTGCCGATCTGATCTACAACGCCTACTCGATTGACATCGGCGGCTACTAGCCCGCCGACCGCGCGCTGCAATCGGCACAATCGGAGCTCGGCTACGTCGCAACGGTTCGGTGGCGCGCACGACGGCGTCGGATCAGCTTCTCCAATTCGACAACCCAGAACACGATCGTTGCCGCAGCAAGGGCGAAGCCCAGCTCGCCCGCAGTCAGCGGTTTGGTGTTGAACACCCGCTGCAGCGGCCCCCAGTAGATCACCATCAGCTGTAAGGCCAGGGTCACGAGTACCGCCCCCAGCAACGGCTTGTTCGAGCGCAGCCCCAGCGTGAACAATGACTCGTGGTCCGACCGCACCGACATCGCCTGGCCCATCTGCGACAACGTGAGCACGGTGAAGATCATGGTCTGCCAGGCGATGTTGTCAGCGTTGTAGAAAAACACGCCGGACAACAACGACACCAGGCCCATCACCAAGCCCACCCACAGGATGTGGCGAGCCATGCCCCGCCCAAAGATGTTCTCGTTGGGAGCGTAAGGCTCACGGTCCATCACGTTCTTCTCCGAAGGCTCAAATGAGAGAGCCAGCCCGGGGAGCCCATCCGTAACGAGGTTGATCCACAGGATCTGAATCGCAGTCAGCGGCAGTGGGAGCGCAAACAGTGGTGCCAGCAGCATGGTGTAGATCTCTCCACTGTTGCTGGTCATCGTGTACTTGATGAACTTACGAATGTTGTCGTAGATCGTGCGGCCCTCGCGAACCGCCTTCACGATGGTGGCGAAGTTGTCATCGAGGAGCACCATTCCCCCGGCCTCTTTGGACACGTCGGTACCGGTGATGCCCATGGCCACGCCGATGTCAGCCTTGCGCAAGGCCGGGGCGTCGTTCACCCCGTCGCCCGTCATCGCGACGACCTGACCCTGGTCCTGGAGCTCGCTCACGATGCGAAGCTTGTGCTCCGGGGACACGCGGGCGAACACCGAGACTTCGGGAACCGCCTCCGCCAATTGGGCGTCGTCCATCTCGTTCAACTCGGCGCCGGTGATGACTCGGCCCCCGTCGCCGATACCCACATCGGCGGCGATGCGTCGCGCCGTCAGTGGATGATCGCCGGTAATCATTATCGGGCGAATCCCGGCTCGCCGGCAGGCGCGCACGGCATCGGGCACCTCGGGACGAGGCGGATCGACCATGGTGATCACGCCAAGCAGGGTCAACCCGTCTTCCAGGGCTTCGACTTCCTCGTCGGCAGGCGGTCGATCCAGCGGCCGCAGTGCCACTCCGAGAACACGCCTGCCGGCGTCCGCCAGGTCTGCGTTGGTTTGCTCTGTCGCGGCTCGGAGTTCGGCAGTCAGGTTGGTTGGGCCACTCTCAAGCCAGATGGATTCGGCGAGATCGAGCAGTCCGTCCGGCGCTCCCTTGGTCATCGCGACCCAGCGAGACCCCACAACGGGTTGCATCTGATCGGGTACCTCGTGAACCGTGGTCATTCGCTTTCGTTCTGAAGTGAACGGAGCCTCGGCAATTCGGGGCCATTGCTCGTCGAGCGCTGCCTTGGCCAGGCCTGCATCTTGGGCTGCGACGGCCAGCGCCAGCTCGGTGGGGTCCCCGACATGGTCCACGGGCCCCTGCCCCAGAACCGAGTCGTTGCACAGAGCGACGCCGGCGAGAGCCAGCCAAGTGGGTTTCTCTCGATCCGCTTCTGCGACCTCCACATCAACCAGGTTCTCGACCCCGGACTGTGTTGCCAGCTCGGTAGCAACCATGCGGTTCTGTGTGATAGTCCCCGTCTTGTCGGAACAGATGACCGTCACCGATCCGAGCGTCTCGACCGCCGGGAGTTTGCGGATCAGGACCTCGCGCTTCAGCATTCGCTGGGCGCCGAGGGAAAGCGCGATGGTTACCACCGCAGGAAGGCCCTCCGGCACCGCGGCAACGGCTAACGCGATGGCGGTGAGGAACATTTCTCGTAGCTCCTCGCCCCGCACGAGCCCCAGCACGAATACGACCGCGACGATTCCCAGTGCCGCGATGGCGAGACCTTTGCCCAGCTGTGCCATGCGCCGTTGCAGGGGTGTCGCCGACCGGTCAATCGCCTGGATCAGTGTTGCTATGTGACCGAGTTCGGTACCCATACCCGTGGCGACCACGACGGCGGCCCCTTTGCCGTGGGTGACACTCGTCCCCATGTAGACCATGTTGCGACGATCGCCCACGTTGAGGTTCTCGTCTGACAGCGCCCCAGTTGTCTTGTCGACGGCGTACGCCTCCCCGGTGAGGGCCGCCTCGGCAACCTGAAGACTCGTCGCCTCAAAGAGGCGAGCATCTGCCGGCACCGCCGAGCCCGCCTCGAGCAGCACCACATCGCCGGGAACGATGTCGACTGCGGGGACATCGGCAACCATCCCGCCGTCGCGTCGCACTCGCACGCTGGGCACCGCCAGCAGCTTCAGCGCCTGGATAGCCCGCTCCGCGCGGTACTCCTGGACGAAGCCGAGCACCGCGTTGAGGATGACGATGACGAGGATCACGATGGCGTCCTTCACATCGCCGATCGCAGCGGCGATTGCTGCCGCGACGACAAGCACGATCACCATGGTGTCCGTGAACTGGTTGAAGAAGATCTGCCAGGGTGGCGTACCCCCCGTCTCCACCAATTCGTTGCGACCCACCTGTTCGAGCCGGCGGGACGCTTCGACAGTCGCTAATCCGGCGCGGGGATCGACGTCGAGTTCATCGACAATCGCCGGTACCTCTCTGGTGTGGAAGGGCCTAGACGATTCGAGACCAGCCGGGCCGGGAGTGGTGGTGCTCATCGACAAGCCTCAGGTGACCAGAGCGAACGCATCGGGATAGCGGACCGGACCCCGAGGAGTGGTAGAGGTGGTGTCGAGCAGCAAGGCCATGTAGTAGTTGCCGCTGTAGTCGCTCGGATAGCCGGTACCTTGCTCGATGGAGAAACCGAACCTGGTGTAATAGGCCGGGTTGCCCACAACCAGCACAACAGATTCGCCAAGTTCGGCGAGTTGCCCGATTCCAGCCTCGATGAGTCGGGTGCCGACACCGCAGTTCTGATGCTCTGGCTGCACGCCGACCGGCGCCAGGGCAACGCCACCCTCCGGGCCCTCGGCACCATCGATGGTGACACGAGAAAAGGCCACGTGCCCGACGATCTGATCTCCGTGCCAGGCGACGAGCGACAAGAGTAAGTCGCCGGCGGTGCGCAGGGCATCGACTAGATCAGCTTCCTCGACCCTTCCATCGAATGCCGCCACATTCATGTCGTAGATGGCCTGCTGATCGTCGGCGGTTTCGGGCTTGATTGTGACCTCGGTGGTCATATGGCAAGCTCCCGGGTTTCGTCCTCCGCAACGGTCCCCCCGATCGATGCTGCAGACCCCGACCAGCGGAGATTGATGCGACTCGGGTGGCCGATCTCTTCCCCTTGATCGATGGTGAGGCTCCCTTCCGATTCGCCCCGGGCGGCATACATAGTTGCCAGTGCAACTGCCGCGCTACCGGTCGCCGGGTCCTCGTTGACCCCGGCTTCTGGTGTGAAGAACCGCATCCGAACCGCGTCCTCCGATCTGGCGTAGACCGCCAAACCAAAGGCCGGCCCGAATGCTTCCAGATCGACGACGGCCTGCGACGCATGGGACGCGTTGGCCAGTTCAACCATGCGATAGTCGAGCGGCATTGCCACGCGCCAGGTGCTTTGCGCCTCCGCCAACCGGACCGCGGCGGCGAATCCACTGTCATCGACACGAGCCTTGTCCACATTCATGGCGACGTCGACCCAGGTCTGCTCTCCTTCGGTGCGGATGGCGACATCGCCGATGCCGCACTCCAACCGGTCAACGCCCGTCCCCAACCTGCGAAGCATCAGCCATGCGGAACCGACCAGCGGGTGTCCGGCGAACGGTAGTTCCAGCTCGGGCGTGAAGATCCGTACGTGTGGAGCTTCCCCGGCACCGAGATCGATGAACACCGTCTCGCTGAACCCGAGATCATTGGCAATCTGCTGCATCTTCGACGTATCGAGACCCTGGAGGTCTGTCACCACACCGAGGTGGTTGCCGCCCTCACCGTTCCGGGTAAAGACACGAAGTACGAGACATGGTCGGGGCATCCGGTCAGGCTAACTGATCACCGACAAGGTGAAGCAACATCGCCCGGTGTGGCCGCTAGGCCACGTCGCCCGGTGTGGCCGCTAGGCCACGTCGCCCGGTCCGGCGCGTGATAGCTCGATGTTGCGAAGCAACATCGCCCGACGTGGCCGCTAGGCCACGTCGCCCGGTGTGGCTAGGCCACACCGGCCGGGTCCCACCCCGTGACCAAACCTTCATCGAGTCCGTCGAGGCGGCCCATCTCTTCATCGCTCAGAACAAAGTCGAAGACATCGATGTTCTCGATGATGCGGGCCCGGTTCACCGACTTGGGCAGGGGTACGAAGTCGTGCTGGATCGCCCACCTGATAAGTACCTGGGCCGGGGTCTTGCTGTGGCGACGTCCGATGTCGGTCAGCACGGGGTCATCGAGCTTGCGGCCCTTGGTAAGCGGGCTGTAGGCCTCGACAATGATGCCGTTTTCGCGACACCTCTCCACGGTGTCGAGCCGCGTCCGGTACAGGTATGGAGACAACTCGATCTGGTTGACCGCAGGGACGACGGGTGCGTAGTTGAGAATCTCGTCGATATGTCGCGCCATGTAGTTGCTGACACCGATATCGCGGACCCTGCCGTCCATGGTCAACCGTTCCAGTGCTCTCCAGGTGTCCAGGCGCAAGACCGGGACCGGCCAGTGAATCAAGTAGAGATCCACGTAGTCGAGACTGAGCTGCTCCAAGCTGCGGTCGAACGCAGCCAGTGTCTTGTCATAGCCGTGGTCGTCATTCCATAGCTTGGTCGTAATGAAGACGTCACTGCGATCGAGACCGCTGGCGGCGATCGCATCACCAACGTCCGTCTCGTTCCTGTAGATGGATGCCGTATCGATATGCCGATATCCGGCCTCGATTGCAGCCAGCACCGCGTCTCGAGTGGCCGCGCCGGGAGCACTCTGGTAGACGCCGAGGCCGATCTGCGGGATCTTGCGGCGGGTGTTCGTTGTGAGTGTTTGCATGTCCTCTATCGACTCTATATCGATTCAGCAATGAGCAATGCCGGCACTAGCGTCCTGAGCGCATGGACATCACCGACCTGCTTGGACTCGACGATCTGCTGGCGCAGATGATCCTCGCCGTGGGAGCCGCAATGGTCCTCGGCAACGCATTCGCGATCGTCCAACACGCCAGAGGCAAGCACCCAGCCGGAACCAGTGGTCGATTCCGGGCAGGTCGAGCGTGGTGGTTGCTCAGTGTCGGATTGCTCATCACGTTGTGGGGTGTTGCCAGCCTGATCGCCGCGTGACCGCGGCTTGGGTGCGGGCCGGCCACGAAGCAGTACAATCGACTTCCCCGCGGGTGTAGTTCAATGGCAGAACATCAGCTTCCCAAGCTGAATACGGGGGTTCGATTCCCCTCACCCGCTCCAGTGCTCCGTTCTTGCGTACAGGAACGGCCCTATGGGCCCCGGAGATCCGCAAGAACGATATGAAGACAAACGGAGACGCCATGCCATCCACAGCAACAGTCACCCACGTCGTCGATGACAAATTCGACACCTCAACCGGCTCCGGTCATGAGTTGCGGGTCGAGGGCGGTGACAAGGAGACCGGTCCCGGTCCGATGGAGCTTGTGCTGGTGGCGTTGGGCAGCTGCAGTGCGGTTACCGTCGTGGAGTTTCTCAGGAAGATGCGACAACCGTTCACATCGCTCCAGGTAGAGGTCAGCGGGGAACGAGCGGAGACAGCTCCCAAGGTCTACACCAAGATTCGCCTGCGGTACCTGGTGGGAGGAGACGTCGACCGGGGCCGCGTCGAGCGTGCGATCGAGCTGACCGAATCCAAATACTGCTCGGTATTCACCATGGTGGAAAAGACCGCCGAGATGAGCCACACCATCGAGTTCATCTAACGATCGAGGCGGTCGGCGACACGGGCAGGGGACCCGGGTCGCACCGC
>JASJAS010000114.1 GCA_030066875.1 Acidimicrobiia bacterium
CGACCACTGAGAGTGTTCAAGTCGACTGCGGTTCGTGCCGATATAGGCGATTCGGAGCGGAGATAGGGGTCGAAGCTTCGATGCGAGACGACAAGGCCTCGCAAGAGAACGCCTGAGCTTCTGTGGCGTGGCAGCCACGAAGCGAATGAGAGAAGAAGCATGAACGGCACGATGCGGGCGACGCTCGCGTTTCTGCTCGTGGTGAGCACGCTGGCCTCACCTCCGTCCACGACCGAAGCCGCCGCCGACATCTACGGTGCCGGCATGTACTTTCCGGTAATCGGCGAGAACCACTACAGCGACACATTTGGGGCACCCCGCTCAGGTGGTCGATCCCACCACGGTGTCGACATCATGGCGGAGAAGATGACTCCGGTGGTTGCGGTTGCCGACGGCACCGTTGGCTGGATGCACGACGAAATCGGAGGGAACTGCTGCGCTCTGGCGCTTCATCATGATGACGGTTGGGAGTCGTGGTACATCCATCTCAACAATGACACGCCGGGGACCGACGATGGTCTCGGCTACGGCATCGTTGAGGGACTCGAGTCCGGTGTCCATGTCCATGCAGGGCAACTGATCGGGTGGGTTGGTGATAGCGGGAACGCTGAATGGGCCGGTCCCCACCTCCACTTCGAACTCCACGACCCGACAGGGACTGTGGTCAACCCCACGCCCCATGTCGATGCGGCGATCGTCCTCGACGCTCCCCTCGACGAGGCCGGATCCGGTTATACCGGCTACTTCCGTGATGACGAGACGTCAGTGCACCAGGCCAACATCGATTTGATCTTCGAGGCAGGGATCACTGCGGGATGCAACCCCCCGCTGAACGACAGATTCTGCCCTGAGGATGACATCACGCGTGGCCAGATGGCTGCTTTCTTGCGACGCAACCTCGAGCTTCCGGATTCCGAGTTGGACTTCTTCGATGACGACGACGGGACCCTGTTCGAGGGCGACATCAATGCGCTTGCCGAAGCCGGGGTGGGTTTCGGGTGCGGCGAGACGGAGTTCTGCTGGACCCAACCGCTGCAACGCTATGAGCTCGCCGAGTTCTTCGTCCGGGCGTACGGCTACGACAACCCCGATGGAATCGACTTCTTCACCGATGACGACGGCAATCCGTTCGAGGAGTCGATCAACAAGCTCGCCAATCACGGGATCACCCTCGGCTGCAATCCACCGGAGAACACGCAGTATTGCCCTGACCGCAGCCTGAGTCGGGCAGAGATGGCTTCGTTCTTCGCTCGAGCTCTCGGTCTCGGGAGCTAGCCGGCCGCGGCCGCGATCCGCGATAGTGGAACCACCCGGGAGGCCGCCGATTCGATATCGGCGTGAGCGACCTGGAGTGCCGTGTTCACATCCTGGCCCGAGTCGAACCACTGGAGGGGACTCAGTGCACCAAGGGCTTGATTGGGCCGGGTCAGCCAGTCCGCGATCGCAGTGCCGGGCAGCTCGTCGCGGAGAGACTCGACGATCACGGCAACGTCGTAGCGAACCTCGCGTCCGGCGAACTGCAACGCCGGGTAGGTCTCCTCGAGCCAGCGACCCTCGAGGCGAAGGACGTCGCGTCGTGCCTGCAAGTCCTCAGGTGCGATTCCCAAGTACTCGGCGGTTTCGGCTCTAGTCCAGAATGGTCCTACGAGGACGATATCGCTCACCGTACGGTCCTGGTTCGGGAGTGTGTGCACTTCCACTGTCGGCGAAGCAGGATCGGCCATTAGCCGAGTGTGGCGTATACCTCGAGCAGCTTCTGTTCCTCGTTCGACCAGTTGTACTTCTGTGCGGCTGTGCGAGTTGCCCGGCGATAACGATCGAGGTCGGCCAGGATGCTGCGAGCCGCCCGGGCCAGGTCTTCGGGGTCCACCGGGTCGGCGACTTCCCCAACACCTTCTTCAAGAACGATCCTGCCGATCTCGGGAGAGTCCGAACCTATGACGGCGATGCCGGCGATGATGTACTCGAACAGCTTGTTCGGCAGCGACGTGTAGTAACTCAGGGAGGAGTTGACGATGTTGCACAAGCCGATATCGGCTGCCGCGGTCCATCGCAGCAGTTCGTTGTTCGGTATTGGACCAAAGAACTTGACCCGATCCGAGAGTCCCCGCTCCCGGACCTGGGCCTCCAAAGCCGGTCTGTGGTATCCGTAGCCGACAATCACCAGAGCGGCATCTTCAAGGAGAGTGATGGCGTCGATGGCCGGTTCGATGCCTCGGTTCTCCTGGATCGAGCCTTGGTAGAGCAGCACAGGAGTCTCTGCTGCGATATCCAGTTCACCGCGCAGGTCAGCGGGTTCGCTGATGACCTCCAACTCCGGCGTGTTGATCACCGTCACCGATGGGTCGGGGACGCTGCCGTATTTCTGGCGGTTGATCTCGATCCACGACGGTGAAGCCACGATCATGGCATCGGCATAGGGGAGCCACCTCTTCTCGTTCCAGGCAGCCCAGCGGCGCCACCACTTCGTCATACGGTTGCGTTCGGTCTGCAGCTCGTGAGAGTCGTAAACGAGCCGGGCACCGGTTCGCTTCTTGCACATGGCCCCGATGTACAGGGTGTTGAGATCGTGCGAGTGGTACACGCTCGCCGCTTGCTCCATCCCGACGGCGATCATGCGCCGGTTGATCGCCCAGGTCTTGAGCGCCCGTCCCTGCTTGCCAACCAGGAAGCGAACGGCTTTGAAGCAGAAGCGGGCGATCCGGGCGACGGTGCGCAGCACCGGGGTGGTGATCCTGCCCCACAGCCGCTTGAGAGCCGAGCTACTTGTTGCCGGCGCCGCGGTGTCCACGACCACCGCTACCTCGTCGCCGGGGGTTGCCGTTGAAGTCGGCATCCATTGCCCCAGCTCCCGAGCGCGGCCCTCGTCGACCTCTTCGCCGGTGAGCCGGGCGTGGCGGGTCTCGATCGATCCGGCGTAGCGAGCCGCGATCCTGTTGAGAGTGCCCAGGCCGAAGCTGAGTCGGCTCACCCGGACAACGCGAATACCGTCGGGCGTCGTCTCCGTCTCAGCGGTCTTGTTGGGCACGTGAATGGCTACGACGGTCACGTCGTGGCCGGCTTCGATCAGTGTCGTGGCTTCCTTGGTGACCCTGGCGTCGTACTCGAAGGAGTTCTTGACGAACATGCAGATCTTCATCGACCGGGCAGGGTACCAGTGGTCGCCCCAGTTTCAGCTACCGCAGCGATGCCATCAGCTGGGCGGTGAGTTGCTTCGCAACGTGGCGCTGGTGAGCCCGAATCGTCTTGACTTGCTGTGTCAGCTCAGCGGTGATGTCAGTAGCTCTGGCCAGACTCTGGTCGATGAGATCGTCGAGATCGTGCACCGAGTCGGTCCGCACTACCTGTTCCTCCATCCCGATCGATCTGGCGAAATCGCGAATCTTGGGTCGGTACTCCAACGCAACAAATGGCGTGGTGCAAGCCGCGGCCAGGATGGAAGCGTGGAGGCGCTCGCCGATGACCAGTTCGGCCGATTCCAACCATCGCATGGTTGCACCGAGGTCGGCATATCCCGGTACGTACGCGGAATCTGCGGCGCCGGCGCGTCGCATTATCTCGATGAGCCAGCGATCATCGGCGGGGAATGCCGACATGAACACGATCTCGTGACCCCGACCGCGCAATCTTTCGACGGCCGTTGCCATCGCAGAGAAGACGGACTGGTCGTCTCCGCCCCAGAGGTTGCCATTGGTGTATACCGGGCAAACCACAATACGGCCGGACACCCTCTCGCCCCCCGGAGGCGGCGTGAGCGCAAGCGCCGGATCGCCGAGAATGTCGACTTCGCCGCGAAACCCCAGCTCATCGAGATACCGGGCAGAATCCGGTCCGCGCACGCCGGCGTAGAGCGACGATTCGATGAAGCTGTGCCACTCGCTCATGTCCTCGGTCGTGCCCCAGAAGGCCGGGCTGCGGACTCCGGTGCCGAACAGGACCCGCTCCAGATCGGGTGAGTCGTTGCGCAAGACCCGGGTTAGGTAGTAGCCCTTGCCGTTGATCAGGGTCCCTCCGCCGACCATGAGAACGTCGGGGTCGGGGAGATCGCGCCCTATCGTCATGTTGGGGAGAAGCGCTCGCACACCGGCCAGGACGGCTTCATCACCGAGGTTGTCCCGACCGGTGAACCCCACGTAGTTGATGCGTACCGGTTCGTCGGCCGGAGACGCGGCGAGCTCCGTCTGGTCGGTGCCCGCCAATGGTGGCCCGGGGCGTCGCCGCAACGAGTCGACGACTCGCTTACCGGCTTTGGCGACCTCGCGACCGCCGGCCGCGACGAGATCACCGGGTCCCGGCAGTCGAGCCTCTGGCTCGTACTCGAGTTCGATGCCGGCGTGATCGTTGATGAGGAATTCGATCCGGGAACGCTCCAACGCCGCCTGCCAGAGCTCCGAGGGCCTGGCGAGCAGCTCTGGATCCTTCAGTAGTTCGCGGCGCCGGGCCAGACCGAAGAAAGGGAACCCGTTTCGGCCGAGATCTTGATCCAAACGCAGGATGTCATCGAGGCGGCGGTACTGCCGGTTGCCGGGCAGTCGATAGGCGCAGCGGGCGGCGCCGGCGCGTTGGTCCCGTTCGAGACGGGCCACCGCACGCGCCAACAGGCGGCGATCGATGCGAGATCTTCCGTCGATGAGGGCTACCAGCTCCCCACGGGTCTCAGCTAGCCCGCCGGCGAGGCCCTGCGAAACATCAACGATTGTGAGCCGCGTCGAGCTGGCCGCGGCGGATTCCATGTGTTCAACGGCCGACTTGGGTCCGAGTAGCACGACCTCGGAGTCGGCGAACGTGGCCTGGGACAGCTCACGCCACAACCTATTGGTTTCGAGGGCGCTCTCAGTGCGAGCCAGCCACGACACCTTCGGGACAGTGTGGAACGGTGATGCCACCTTGCGGTAGAAGCGATGCGGCACCAGGTCGGCGATCAGCGCGAGGGCACGGTTGCGAGCCTCGGATCTGCCTTCCGCGCCCAGCGGGTCATCTTGAGTCTGGTGGTAGATGAGGGCCCGGTTCTCCGCGACCACGAACATGCCGCTGTTCCAAAGGCGCCAGGTGAGCTCCGTGTCCTCCCCGCCCCAGCCGGTGAATACGGTGGAGAAACCACCGACGGCATTGAATCTGTCGCGGCGGACCGAGAGGTTGGAACTGACGCCGGCGCGGAACGCCGCGTCGCCCATCGTCAATTGCTTGTTGCGGCGGTAGAACAAGCCGCGCCAGTCCGCGGGAACGACGAACGTGGCACGATCGGCGGACGCTATGAAAGAGCGATCCCGTATCTCGCCGAGGCCGAGGTCGGAGGCATCGAGGTGTGTCCGAGTTCCTGCAACGACGACGTTTCCGGCCCGGCTATGCCAGTAGAGATGCCTGTCGATCAGGTCGGGATGAGGAATGCAATCGGCATCGATGAACAGGAGGACGGCGGCTGACGTTGCCGCAGCACCCTGGTTGCGGGCGCGGTGGGCGCCGAAGCCGTCCCGTTCCCGGCGAAGCACTTGAATCCGGTTTCCCAGGTTGGACAGTTCGACGGTGGCTGCGATGTCTTCTTCGGAGCCGTCGTCGACGACCACTACCTCGAAGTCCCGGTGAGTCTGTGCTTCCAGGCCGGCCAACGTGCGAGACAGAGCAGCGGCCCGATTGAAAACCGGGATCACCACCGCAACGCTGGCAGCAACGGGCTCGCGGCTGGCGATCCCCCGATAGTCGTTCTCGGGTCCGGTCCAGGCGGGAGGTGATTCGGGGGGCTTCATGGACCCGCCAAAGGCTGGTCCGCCAGCGGATGGCCGGGTTCCCGCAGCCGATAGCCGTCCGCGCCGAGGTCGAGTCGAAGGAGTCCGCCGAATTGCTCCACGGCAGATCCGCCTCGACTCTCGGCCCACTCCTCGAGCGACGCCCGATGTGTCGCAGCGGCATAGACAAAGCGGCGAGCCCTCCCTGCGGCCAACGCCATTTCCCCGGCGTATTCGGCCCCTATTACCGCCGCGTCGACGACCCGTTGTGGCGTGCGCGTAAGGAGATCCGACCCGTCCCAAATCACATGGGTGGCCAGCTCTGTTTCCAGTCCGGCGTATCCAAATGCGGCAACGTCGAATACGTCCGGGTCGGCCCCAATGAGCGCGGCCATCGCCGACTGCACCGTGATCGGGAGGGAAGGGAACACCTGCGTGTGCGCTGCCACGGCGAGCAACTCATCGATGCGGTGGTCGTAGGTGTGATGCTGCATAGCGTGCCGGTGGGCGGCTGCAGCTCGCGACGCCGTTGCCGGGTCGGCGAGTAGCGCAACTGCCTGCGACGCAAGGTCGGCGCCGACCGTGGCGTACTGGTCGTCGGGGAACAGCGTTTCCAGCCCAGGGGCGGGATCGGTCAGAAGGAAAGCACCGGCTCCGGTTGCCTCAAAGACCCGCATCGTCAAAGGGTGGTGACGGTCGCCTCCTTCATTGAGGACGATCTTGGAGTCTGCATAGAGTCGGCACATCTCCTCAGGAAGCACGCCGTATTCGAAGGCGCTGGTGGTGGGGAACTGCCGGCGTAGCGCAGAAACCAAATCATATCGTCGCGAATACCGACCACCACCCCCTGAGACCCCGGCCCCGATCATGGCAACATCGGTGACGCGTTGGTCAAAGGGCTGCGGTCGTGCCGCAATCTCAGGCGCGACGGCGAACGGAAAGCGGTGCACCGGTACGGGGAAGCGGTGGGCAAGGTGCCAGCTGTGGGCCAGGAGCACAGCATGAGCCCCATAGGCTTCCAGCAGGCGGAGGTTCGCTGCAAGGTGATGCTCGCCGTGGTGTACCCAGAACAGGGTCGGGACACCGTCGGTGTTGGCACCGGCTACCTCGATCGCCGGGTAGGGACTCTCGACAAAGACAACCGCTGCGGTTTCCGGGTGCACCTCACTCCAGTCGAGTCTCCCATCATGGCGACTAACAACCATGCCGGCCCGCTCCGCAGCGCTTTCTAGGTAGAGGGCTGGTGTCGTAGTCGTACGGTGCGAAACAAAAGCGACGCGAATCCCATCGTGCCTGCCGGGCGCCGGGACATAGCCGTCGCGGGTGTCGCGCGGCGTGTGGAAGGGGAGTGGGGGTCCGCCAGCAGAGGACGAGTATTCCACGTGCTTGGGAGCCAGATCTACGATGTCGCGCGGTCCGGATGCCGGCCAATGAGGTTTGCGCATGACGGCCTGCTCTGGAGTGGCGACGGTGGCTGCGAGGCCGAGATCTTGCAGACCGATGGGATAGATCAGGTGGGCGTCGACCGACCGAGCGACGCGCTCGAGTGCACGATCGAACAACAGGGCGCGCAGCTTGGCCGGCTGGATCCGTCGCAGCAGCCATCCCAGGCGTCCCCACCCGGACGGGCGTCGAACCGGGACCCTCTCTAAGGCGATATCCGGGAGCGCTTCCGTGCCGGCATCACCGCAGACCGCGGTCACATCGTGGCCGACCGATCGAAGACTCCGGACGAGCGCCCGGGCCTCAGGATTCCTCGTTATGTCCGCGCGGGCAAGGACAAGAACTCGCATCACGGGAACTCTACTGGAGGGCGTGTGCTGCACCCCGACCCAGCAGTTCGTCCCATTGAGAGACAATCGAATCGAGGGCGAACGAGGCGACGGCCTCGTTACGCGCTTGAATGCTTCGCTCTAGCCACACCTCGCTGTCGCGAGCCACATCGAGTATTCGCTCCACCATTGCATCTACTCCCTCGAGCACCCACGTTGGCGAGTACACGGAGTCGGCGCCCGGCCAGTTGCGGACCACCGGAACCGCACCCGTCGCCATCCCCTCTGCCGGAGCGAGGTGGAAGCTCTCGTCGTCGCTCAGCGACAGAATGAAGCCGATGCCGGCGAACCACTCCGCGACGTCTCGGCCGAAGGGGTCCAGAACGACCGCGCCCGACTCCTGGAGGCGATGGAGACGTTCGAGCACTTCGGCGAAATACTCCCGCTCCGCCGGGTCGTCCCACACCCACTTCTCGTCTCGGGGCAGCGCGGTCTTCACGCGCAAACGGAAGCCGGGCTCGGCGCGGCGAGCTGCTTCGATGATGTCGAGCGCCAGGTCGAGCCGTTTCCGCGAAGAGGAGGCCCCGAGGAGACCTAGATTGAAACGCGCCTCGGCGCGCTTGCGGCGCTGCAGCTGCAGATCGTCAACCAGGTTGGCGATCACCGTTACCTTCTCGGCGGGCCACCCGGTGCGCTCGATAACGAGCCGGCGGTAGTAATCGCCGACGGTCACGAATGCATCGACCTGCTCATGGTCGATGCTCTGCCAGTGGGGCGTCTCTAGTTCGAAGCGGTGCAGCCGGACCACCAATCGCTGTCCGGGCTTCTTGTTGCGACTCGCGTAGACAGCATTGGGCCCACACCACTCGCACCAGGTCACATCCGAATGTTCGAGGACTTGATCGGTGGCCGGGGTCGGTTCTGCCGCGAAGACCGGCCATTCATCTATCAATGCCTCAATCCCCGGGTTGCGGACGAGGTTGGTGACGATCGGCATGGCGAACTTCAGGTTGTAGCCGACCACGCCAAGCCGATACCGATTGCTGCTCGTGGGGTAGTAGCGGTTCAAGACCTTGTTCAGGCGGGGGCCGTCGAGCGACCACACATCGCCGACGACTGCGGGATACTCCCGCTCGAGAAACGTCCGCAGCGCTTCGCTTGCCACGAGCACTGCTTCGCCGGGTTGGGAGCGGATGGCGGATACCGCGGTCTCGTCACCAGAATCCACCCACCACCAGAGTGCCGAGTTTGGGGGAACATGCGCTTGAGCGAGAGTCGGGTCGCCGGCGCGCAGCAACACGATTCCTCCCTCCCGCATGTCGGTGGAGACGTGGATCCCGGCGTCCGCAAGCGTCTGGCCGACCGAGGAGGGCACCCCCTCTCCCAAGCAGACATGCGGGGTACCGTCGCCGATCGACCGGGGGGGCCGAACCGGGAGGGAGATCGGGGTCGCCTGTGGCGGAATCAGTTCCGCCCGAGCGTTGCCGGGGGAGGGAACCGTGCGGCGACGTAGCCGAGCGAAGAGGGAGCGAAGCCAGGTCACGAGTCGGCAGGATCTCCGGCGAGGTCGGGTGCCAGCACGGCCCCGGAATCGAAGCCTTCCCACTGTGGGATTGCCCCGGCCAGGAAAGTGGCCGCAGGTGCGGTCCATGTATGGCCGCCTTTCTGGCGGATGTAGCAGAATTCCCAGCGGGAGTTGGAATAGACGTCGGCTCCGTTGTGGCGCGCAGCTCTAGTGAATAAGACGTCGACCTGGCGCGGTCGGTGGGGGAATCCAATAGATTCCCAGGTGGCGCGGCGTAGCAGCATCGTCGCTCCGGTAGGCGATCCGCCGAGGAAGACCTCTTCCTCTCGGGGACGGCGCAGCACTGTCCTGTCCTGTTCTTCGATGTAGGTGAACTGGGCCCCCTTGCCCACGATGGCCGCTCCGGAGTACTCCATCGCCTGGATTCCATCCTCGATGTGGTGCGGGCCGTAGAAGTCGTCATCATCAATCTTCACGAGTACCTCGGCCCCCGTGGTGGCGATCGCCCGGTTGAGACACTCCCCCAGCGAGATTGCCCCAGACAATGACAGGGTCGTCGTCGGCATTGTTGCCGACACCCGATCGATGGCTGCTGCGAGGTCGGGAGTGGGAGCCACCCCGTGCAAGCCGACCACCACCGAGAGGGGGCGGTAGGTTTGTTTGCGGATCATCTCTAGGGCGGTAGCCGCCTGGTTGGGACGCATCGAGACGAGGATGGCCGCCGCGCTCGGGCGGGGATCGGGGATGCTCAGACCCGCACCACGGGCGATCTCTGCAGCCCGTACCGTGGGTGAGTGGTGGCGGAAGGCCCACCGCCGCGCCGCGGCACCGGCACGGGCCAGAGTGTCCTTATCTGTGGTGTGAGCGGGGGTCGAGAGAATTGCCACCCCTCTTGCCGCCGCCTCGATCAACCAGGCCGGCGGATCGGCAGGCGGGCTCGACCCGACGGCAATCACCTGGTCCATCCGGCGGAGCACGGGGATACTCTCTCGCTCTTCCCATGTGGCGTCGCCGGCTTCGGCACCGGCTCGTCCCATCGGGTTGTGTCGACTCGGGTCGAACACCGGCGCCATGCTTCGGGCGTTTAGACCCTTGGCAATCAATTGTGTCTCATGGTCTCGGTCGCGAGCGACGACAAGATCGGCGCGTCGAATCAAGTTGCTGTCGGATCGGGTTCCTGCGGCGGCGACGACAACTAGGGGTTGGCGGGCAGTTTGCATGCTCCATGCCTCTAGTCGCTCCTGCACTTCTGTCGGCAGGGTCTCGAGTGCCTTCGTGTCGAGCACAACCATGTCGGCTTCGGGGAGCCAGGATGTCGCGGTGAGGTCGCTGGCCACTGCAAAGGGCGTCAGCATCAGATCCGTGGTCGAAGCGACGGCGGCGGCTACTCGGACCGAGGCGAGCCGGGATGGACCTCTCTCCTGCTCATCCTCCAGCGCCTCTCTTGGGTCGACCGTCGGCGTCGGGAGCGGAGGCCGGCCACCGCGCTTGCGGCGCTTGGATCGACGGCTCTGATCGGTGAGCCGCTGGATTCGATCGGCTCGTTCCTCTGCACGGGTGCGCCAGATCTGGGCTTTCTCGGTTTCGTCCGCTGCTCTCGTTTCGGCTCTGATGCGCAGGGCCCGCTCGTCACGCAACAGCTGCTCGAGTTCCTCGATTCGTGGTTCGCTTTCACTCATGGTCTCGCGGCGCACACTAGCGCTGGGAAAGCTCCGAAATAACTGCCAAGCCTGATTAACGTCGCTGCCTATGAGGTATCGGTTTGGTATGGGACTGATCGCGCTCTTCGTCCTGGCCGGGGCTACCGCAGCTGCGCAGACGCTCCCGCCCGGCGGCACGTTCAATGACGACAATGACAGCGTTCATGAAGGCTTCATCGAGGCTATCGCTGCTGCCGGAATCACCCGAGGTTGCAATCCACCGTTCAACTACAAGTACTGCCCCGGTGCGAGTGTCACTCGCGGGCAGATGGCGGCCTTCCTGGTGCGAGCTCTCGGTCTCACAGATGACGGTGGAAGAGACTGGTTCGTTGACGACGATGGAACCACGTTCGAAGGTGACATCAACCGATTGGCGGCGGCAGGGGTCACGGCAGGCTGCAATCCTCCTGCCAACGATCGGTTCTGCCCTAGTGGCAACGTCACTCGTGGCCAGATGGCCGCCTTCCTGGTCAGGGCGTACGGCTACTCCGACCCCGGCCCCGGAGACTGGTTCGTCGACGACGATGGAACCACGTTCGAAGGTGACATCAACCGATTGGCGGCGGCAGGGGTCACGGCAGGCTGCAATCCTCCTGCCAACGATCGGTTCTGCCCTAGTGG
>JASJAS010000115.1 GCA_030066875.1 Acidimicrobiia bacterium
CGCCGGAGTGCCCCGGTGATGTCTTCGGGAGTCAGGGTTAGATCAGCCATTCGCTATGCCCATGCCTCTCGCAATTCCAGGAGCCGGCTGCGCACCGACCCGTCAAACAATGTGTCTTCAACTTGGGCGACCAGCCCTCCAACCACGGAAGTGTCGACGACGACGTTGAGTTTCACCGCCTTGCCGGTGACCTCCGTCAGCCTTGCGGTCAGCCGCTCGCGCGTAGCGGAATCCAACTCGATAGCACTGCGCACCTCGGCAACGACGTGACCCTCGGCTTCTGCAGCAAGTCCCAACATGCGCTTGGTGATCGCTTCGAAGTCCTTCAAGCGATCGACGCCGACAAGCATGTTGACCAGCGACACAGTCACCGAAGATGCCCTCTTCCCAATCAGATCGCTGACAATGCTCTGCTTCTTCTCGAACGGTATGAGAGGATCGCTCAGCGCTCCCTGCAGCTCCTCTGACTCGCCGAACGCCTGGGCAACGCGGAACAGCTCGTCCGACAGACGGTCCGCATCTCCTTCGGCGCTGACGACGCCGAGCAGTGCCCGGGCGTAGCCGTCGATGTGGTTGGTTTCCATCATCAGTCCTCGGTATCTCCGAGTTCGTCAATGAATTGCTCGACGAGGGCCTGCTGACCGGCTCGGTCCAGGTTGCGCCCGACCAGCTTCTCGGCAACGTCGATCGATAGCCCGGCAACCTCGCGTCGCATCGCGGTCATTGCCCGCTCCCGCTCGGCTTCGAGTTCTTGCTGTGCCCGAGCCTTGATATCTTCGGCCTCACCTTCGGCGCGGGCCACTATGTCGGCTCGGGCCGATTCGCCGGCTTGACGAGCGTCCTCGACGATCCGCGTGGCTTCTTCTCGCGCCCCTGAGAGCTGGGCGGCATAGTCTTCCTTGAGAGCCGCGGCCTCGGCCTTCTCTGCTTGTGCAGCTTCGAGGTCGGCTTTGATCCTCTTCTGCCGGTTCTCCAGCATCTCGTTCAGCGCCGGAGAAGCCACCCTCCAGATGAACCCGAACACGATGATGAACGCGATAACACCCACGATGATCTCGTTGACGTCACGCGGGAGTAACAGGTCGATGCCCGAGGTCTCCTCACCATCCTCGGCAGCGAGGAGCAACGTTGTGAACACGTTCACGTTGGCTCCTTACGCCAGGAAGAACAGAACGAACCCGATCAGGGCGAGCGCCTCCGTGAAGGCGATGCCCAGGAACATCGTGGTTCGCACCATGCCGGCGGCTTCGGGCTGACGAGCCATTGCCTGCACCGCATTACCAGCGACGATGCCGATGCCGACACCGGGTCCGATTGCGGCGAGGCCGTAGCCAACGAGGGCCAGCGAGCCACCGATATCACCGGTCAGCTCTGCCACCACAACCTGCACTGCCAGGAGTGCTTCCATTTCGCTGTTTCCTTTCTCTGTCGGACGATTACGCGAGTACTCAGTGTTCGGGATGTACGGCGGTTTGCACGTACACCGCGGAAAGCAATGTGAAGATGTAGGCCTGGAGGATGGCGACGATGATCTCGAAGGCATAGATGGCCAATCCAACAACCAGCCACCCGGCACCGATCGGAACCTTGGCGAGACCACCTTGGCCGGAGATGAAGACCCATCCGGAAACCAGGAGCAGCGTCAACATGACATGGCCGGCAACGAGGTTGGCGAAGAGCCGGACCGCCAGGCTGAAAGGGCGAACCAGGAATGTGGAAACCAGTTCGATGACGCCCACGAGAGGTTTGAGCGCCACCGGTACGCCCGGTGGCCAGGCAATGTCCTTCACATAGGTGAAGCCCTGCTCCTTGAAGCCGGAGAAGACAAATATCACCCATGTGAGGAGCGAGAGCAGGGCCGGTACCACCCACATGCGCGACGAGATCGGGAAATTGATGAACGGGGCCACCTCAAAGAGGTTGCCGACGAGGACAAACATGAAGATCGAAAGCAGCCATGGGAAGTACTTGAGCCCGTGCTGGGGACCGATGATGCCGACAGCAATCTCGTCTCGAACGAACGTGACCAGAGCCTCGATGGCAGACCCGAACTTGGATGGAACCAGACGCTTTCTGTTGCGGACTATCCCGTAGTAGAGCAAGCCGATCACAATGAGCGCGGCGAGAACCGTGAGCACCATCGTTCGGTTGACCCCACCCAGGAACGGATTCTCGAAGAGCTCATTGACGCTCTCCGGCACACAAATGATCTCGTCCGCGGCGTTACATTCGCCGGCCGCCAGGATCAGCTCCACTCCAACTCCTTTGTTTCACCCCGAGCTACCGCCACAGTCTCCCATGAAAGCAGCACCAGATAGCTCACAACAGCCGAGATTCCCATCGCCAACCGGTCTACCTCGATCAGCTGTGCAATAACCAACATCACGACCATGATGAGGGCCAAGCGAAGGAAGAACCCAGCCAGCGCGGCGGCATGATAGAGCTTCAGCGATATGGCCGCAGCTTTGGAGAGCAAGAACCCCGCGAGCAGGAAATTACCGACCACAACCAGCAGACCTATGGTTGCGGCTAGCGCTCCTTCACCACCCCGAAGCAAGCCGAACGACAGGACGAGCGGCGGACCAATCCAGACAGCTCGCCGGGCAGTTGCCAGCCCAATGATCGCCTCGATGTTCCGTGGTCCCGGGGCAGGTTCATACCCGGTAACCACCTCGCCCTCGACCTCAGTCTCCACGTCTTCGTTCCTTCGCTTGCTGTTCGAGGACGGCAGAGTGCCGCCACAGCTTGTAGAAGCCGCTGCCGAACCCCGCGAGCGTCCCGATGATTATCAAGACCGGCCAGGTACCCAGCCACCAGTCGAGCGCCAGGCCCAGTAGCAGGCCAGCCACGACCGACGATATGAGGTCGGCGCCCGACGAGAACCCACCCGTTATCGAGCGGCGATCAGGAACGAGGCCACTCCGCCCGCTTCCATCTCGGTCGTAACTCAACTGCTCTCACCGGCCCCACTCGGAGTGCCCGGCGCATCTTCTGTCGATTGCCTTCACATCATGTGAACGCATTCACAAAGTCGTCGCCACTGTACTCAGAACGCTTTCTCGCCCGCAAGCCTAATGCGACCGTGAGATCCGATTCCGCGAGCGTCGAGGCTCGGACCAGCGCGGGAAGGCGGCTCGGGCGACCAGCGCTACACGTACCCAGGGAAGTCGGCCGGGTACGCGGGAAAAGCCTCTGCCAATTCCCGCACCTGCCCTGTGTACAGATTCACCGAATACGGATCGATCCGCTTGCGAAGAAGTTCGACGATCAGCTTGCCGAGCAACACCATCTGTTCTTGCATCATCCCGGCAGAAGTCACTGCAGGTGTTCCCAGCCGCAGACCCGAGGTGATGAACGGCGGACGCGGATCGAACGGGATGGCATTGCGGTTGAGCGTCACCCCATGGGCGTCGAGGAATTGAGACGCTTCTTTTCCGGTGAGTTCGGTGTCGATCGAACGCAAGTCCACCAGGAACATGTGATTGTCGGTGCCGCCGCTGACGACCCGCAACCCTTCGTCGTCCATGGCCCCGGCAAGCACCTTGGCGTTCCGTACGATCTGGTTTGCGTATGTCTTGAACTCGGCGCGGGAGGCCTGTTCCAAGCCAAGCGCCTTGGCTGCGATTTGACTGTTGATGGCCCCGCCCTGGACAACGGGAAAGACCGCCTTGTCGATGGCCTTGGCGAATTCCTCTTTGCACAAGATGATTCCCCCGCGCGCTCCCTGCAGGGCCTTGTGGGTCGTCGCAGTCACGATGTGGGCGTGGGGTACGGGGTTGGGATGTGCGCTCCCTGCAATGAGACCGATGATGTGGGCGGCATCGACGAGGAAGACCGCTCCAATCTCGTCCGCAATCTCCCGGAATGCTGCCCAGTCGATGTATCGCGAGTAGGCGGAGTACCCGGCGACGATCATTTGGGGCCGATGCTCGTGCGCGAGGCGCCGCACTTCGTCGAGGTCGATCTGCTCGGTCTCCCGGTCGACGCCGTACCCAAAGAACTCGAAGATTCGGCCCGAGAAGTTGACCGACGCGCCGTGTGTCAGGTGCCCACCCTGGTCGAGAGCCATTCCGAGGATCTTGTCCCCAGGTTCGAGCACCGCGAGATACGCAGCCATGTTGGCCTGTGAGCCGGAGAGGGCTTGGACGTTGGCGTGGTCCGCTCCGAAAAGGCGCTTGGCACGGTCGATAGCGAGGCTCTCAACCCCATCGATGAATTCGCAACCCTCGTAGTAACGACGGCCGGGATATCCCTCAGAGTATTTGTTGGTCAACACCGAACCTGATGCCTGCATGGTTGCGTAGGAGACGTAGTTCTCCGAAGCGATCAGGTGGATTTGATCTCGCTGCCGTTTGACCTCTCTTTGAATCAGCTCGGCGAGCTGGGGATCAACCTCTTCGATTGGCCGCATATCCGACATGGCCTGGTTCCTTCAGCTGTGGAGTCCAGAGGCGAGGCTAGCAGTGCAGGTGGCACTCAGCCCTACCCGGCCACCGACAGCCGAACCGGGTCTCGGGAGCGCTATAGGTCGCGCACCGGCCCATCCCGCAGGACCAGGGGCGATGGCTCGGTGAGGTCGATAATCGTCGAGGCCTGGCCACCCTTGGCCCGCCCCTCGAGGTAGACGGAAACGGCGTCGCCGAACAGATCGCGTGCGTCGAGATCATTCAGCACCGACTCGTTGCCGGCGAGGTTGGCGCTGGTCACTGCAAGGGGCCCATATGTTTCGAGGAGTTCGAGCGCGACCGGATGATCCGGGCATCGCAATCCGACAGTTCTCCGTCCCGCGTGGCCCAGCCACTTCGGGGCCGACGGGAGGCGCGGTAACACGAGGGTGAGTGCTCCCGGCCAGTGCAAGTCGGCGAGGTCCAAGGCTCGATCCGAGAGTTCGGCGATGGTCATACCTTGTTCCAGCGACGCAACCAGAATGGCCAGTGGCTTGTTGGCAGGTCTCCCTTTCAACTCGAAAATCGCGTTGAGCGCGTCTTCTCGGAAGGGGTCAGTGGCGAGGCCATAGAGGGTATCGGTGGGGACCCCGACGATCTCGCCCCTCCTGAGTGCGGCAACCGCTAGCTCGATCGACATTCCTGCTCCCATTGTCCGTTCTGTCCCAAGTTAGTGGACATCAGCGCGCTGTGGCGCCCGCCCTAGAACGTAGCGGGGTCGGCCTGCGAGGTCACATTCAATACGGGGCGCAAAGGGAGCGAACAGCCGGCGGCATTCGTCGCCTTGAGTCTCACCGATTTCGCAAACGACCACCCCGCCGGGAGCCAGCCACTCCTCTGCTTCCCGCGCGATCCGTCCCAAGATCTCAGTGCCGATCGGGCCTGCGACCAGTGCCTCGAAAGGTTCGAAGCCGATCACCTCCAAGGGCAGCATGGCTGCCTCGTCGCCTGAAACGTATGGAGGATTCGCAACCAGTAGGTCGACTCGTCCCCGAATCGCGCTCGGCAACGGGTCAAAGAGATCACCTTCATAGAACTCGACGGCCAGACCAAGCTTGGTGGCGTTGCCTTTAGCAAGCTCGACAGCAGCCGACGAAACATCCACCCCCACCACCATCGCGTCGCGAAAGACGTGCTTGCATGCGAGAGCAAGGTTTCCGCTTCCAGTACAGAGGTCGACGATTGTCGTCGGCGGCTGCTCTGGTGCCGCCACGGCGATCTCCCATAGCCGCTCCGTTTCCGGACGAGGGATTAGAGCTCTTTGGTCGATGTTCAGTTGCAGCGGACCGAATTGGACGCTTCCTTCGATGTATTGCAGCGGCTCGCCGGCTCGTCGTCGGATGACGAATTGCCGGAACCTTGCTGCCGAGGCGGCGTCGACCGTCGGGTCTCCGATCATGAACTGAACACCCTTGGCCGCGGCCAGCTGGAGCAGCCTTCTTGCCTCATGGTCCGCGAGATCGGGGACTTCCGCCAGTAGTTGTGAAACTGACAGCGCCATAACATGAGAAACATAGAAGCTTTGGGACTGAGCACCGGGCGGATCGCTCGGTTTTCCTGTTTCTGGGATGTTTGGCGCCGCTATGGTGCCCCCTTCGGTGGGTGCGGTCATCGAAGACAACTTGAGGAAGGCATGTATGTCATCGAGGCGCGAGCGCCTGCTCGATCTGACCGAACGCACCATCGCGCATGGAGTAGAGATGCGCATCGGCCGGCTCCACACCGAGGACGACCGGCTCGATGGGTCGACGATGACCGTCGACGGCGCCAAGCTCGTTGACTTCGGCTCATGCTCGTACCTGGCTCTCAACCGAGACGAGCGCCTCAAAGATGCGGCGCGCGACGGCATCGAAAGATTCGGAACGAGCCACTCGTCCTCGCCCATGTATACGTCGATTGGGCTCTACGCCGACCTCGAGGAGAAACTCGGCCGCATTCTGGGTGCCTCGGTTGCGATCGCGCCGACCACGACGCTGGCTCATCTGGCGGCGCTGCCCGCACTGGTCCGTTCGGACGACCTCGTTCTCCTCGATCAGTTCTCGCACGCTTCGCTGCGGCTAGCCGCCGATGTGCTCCGCGGGCAAGGAATCCGGGTCGAGTTCGTGCGCCACAACGACGTCGACGCACTACGGAAGCGGCTCGAGAGGTGCAGCGACGATTTCACCAACTTATGGTACGCGGCCGACGGTCTCTACTCGATGTTCGGCGACTTCGCTCCGGTGCGTGAGATCGAACCGCTGCTCGGGGAGTTTCCCAACCTCCACCTCTACTACGACGAGGCTCACTCCCTCGGATGGGCCGGTCGCCACGGCCGTGGCCACGTCCTCGAACATGTCCCGTGGCACCCGCGCATGGTGCTGGTGGCGGGGCTCTCGAAGTCCTTTGCGGCCAATGGGGCGGTGCTTGCCTTCGGCGATCCGGCAATGCGGCAGCGGGTCGTCTACACCGGCTCGAGCTTCACGTTCTCTGGCCCTGTCCAAATCGCGTCGTTGGCCGCGGCCGTAGCGTCTGCGGACATCCACCTCTCCGAGGAACATGCCTCGTTGCAGGGCAGCCTCAACAAGCGGATAGACCTGGCTCGAGAGCTTCTGCTGGAACATGGCCTCCCGGTTCAGCGCCAGGACCAGAGCCCGATCTGGTTCATTCGAGTGGGGAAGGTCGACGCCGCGATCAGGCTGGTGCGAGACCTGATGGACGATGGCTTCTACGTAAACCCCGCCGGGTATCCAGCGGTGCCCATTGGATCCGCAGGAATCCGGTTCACTCAGACCCTGCACCACAGCGAAGAGGATCTCCGAGGGTTGATCGCGGCAATCGTGCGTCGCATCCCGGCTCCCGAACCGGAAATCATTATCGATCTGACGGATTCGGCGGCCGCCACCATCCCTACCGAGACGACAGATTCCGACCACACGGACACTTAGGGTAGCGCCGTTTTCTACCGATAGTGGTTGGAGATGTCCTACCGATCTACGACCGCATCGGCGGCCGTTTCGACGTTGGCAGGCTGGAGGCTGCGAGCCGTCTTCGGCTTTCTTGTGTTCGCCATCGCGGCTACGCCTTTCCTGGAGAAAGAGCTGGCGTCGGCGTTGCTGGCCACCTCAGCGGCCATCGGGCTGGCATTGGGAAGCATCAACTTCTTCATCCGTTCTCGCACCCTGCCAAGGAACGAGAGACGCGCCTGGCGATGGTTTGGCGCCGGGATCGGCCTCGCGGCGATGGGGATCGTCGCCCATGGCGCAACTTGGGTGATCGCTTCCGAAGTCGATGCGTTCGGACCCTTTGACCTTTTCTGGATCGCCGGTTACCTCGTCGGTATCGCCGGGCTGGCGCAGCTTCCTCATGCGACGGGGAGCGCCTGGCAGCGGA
The DNA here is from genome assembly GCA_030066875.1 of Acidimicrobiia bacterium. Taxonomy (GTDB): domain Bacteria; phylum Actinomycetota; class Acidimicrobiia; order Spongiisociales; family UBA5794; genus JAAETI01. Next base: position 7,815 of record JASJAS010000115.1, read on the forward strand.
TCAGGCTGTTTCTCGACGGCGCAATCGGTGCTGTCGCCGTTGGAGCCATCCTGTGGGCGACAACACTGCGGGATCTGACCGAACAACTCGGCCAACAGGACCGGTGGGGCCGGTTCGTCGGCACCGCCTACATCGTGCTCGATGCGCTCGTTCTCGTCGTGCTGATGATCGTTGTGGTCAGACGCAGTAGCTACCGATTCGACCTGCGGCTCGTCTTCATCGCGATCGCCGCCATGGCGCAGGGCCTTGCCGACTTTGCCTTCTTGACCTCAGGCGTCGGCCGCACCTTCACGGAAGCCGAGCCAATCTATTCATTCAACATCCTGGCAGTCACGCTGTTCCTGGCAACGGCGGTCATAGTGCATGCCCGACCGGAGCCCCGGGAGTATGCAGCGCGCACCAAGACGCCGGCGTGGGCGGTTGTACTGCCTTACGGTTCTGCCGCGGTCATGGTGAGCCTGCTGGTTTTCCGTGTCCCGAGCGGGGCGCTCAATCCCGATGATGCCGGGCTCTTCTATGCGACATTGGCCATCGGCGGTCTCGTCATCGCAAGACAAGCCGTGGCGATCCGGGAGAATCGGCGGCTGGTGGACGTCCAGCAGACCGCACTCGTGTCGTCGATCTCCCATGAACTCCGCACTCCCCTAACCGCGATGGTCGGCTTTCTGGAACTGCTCGACGGAGATGAGATCGATGACGAGGCCGAGCGCCACGAAATGACGGCAATCGTCAACCAGCAGGCCTCCTACCTATCCCGGATCGTTTCCGACCTCGTGATGCTCGCTTCCGACAACATTGCCAAGATGGATCTCGATGTCGAACCGGTTGCCGTCGACACTCTGGCCTGGGGTGCAGTGAACGCAGCAGCGATCGACAGCAGCAGCGTGAAGGTGGCGGCCGACAAGAACATCGTGGCGTACGTCGACCGCGCCCGCATCCAGCAAGCCCTGGCCAACTACCTCGCCAACGCGGTTCGCTACGGCGGGGATCGCATCGTTGTGACCGCGCAAGCCAACAGCGGTGACCTCATGATGGAGGTCCACGACGACGGCCCAGGAGTGCCCCGCAAGTACGAACTCCTCATCTGGGAGAAGTTCGAGCGGGGGCCAAACCGCCTCAATGCATCCATCCCCGGGTCGGGGATCGGCCTCTCCGTAGCAAACGCCATCGCCAAGGCCCACGGCGGCGCTGCGGGCTACCGCAGGTCCGGCCTCCTCGGCGGTGCCTGCTTCTGGATCCGCCTCCCCGGTCGGGTCCACTTGGTCAACCCGCAACCGGCCCAACCCAGCACCCGGTTGAGTGTGGTCGAGACCCGGTCAGATGCCCAGACTGCCTAGTCCTCAATCCCCTTCAGAGGCAAGGCTCTCGGCGGCATCATGGGCTATCAGCGCGGTGTGAAACTCGTCGAGGCTCCCATCGAGGATTTCCGGCAGTGAATGCAGAGTCAGGCTGACCCGGTGGTCGGTGACCCGGTTCTCCTTGAAGTTGTACGTCCTGATCTTCTCTGCGCGCTCCCCGGAACCGACCTGCGACCGTCGCGCCGAAGCCTGCTCCCCTTGCTGCTCGGCGAGCTGCTGCTGATAGAGACGAGCCCGTAAGACCCGCATCGCCTTGATCTTGTTCTGCAGCTGAGACTTCTCGTCCTGGCAAGTCACGACGAGTCCGGTGGGGAGATGCGTGATCCGCACGGCCGAATCGGTGGTATTGACCGACTGGCCTCCGGGACCGGTAGAACGGAAGGTGTCAACTGTGATGTCGTTGTCGTGTACCTCGATCTCGACGTCCTCGGCTTCGGGTAGCACCGCGACTGTGGCGATAGACGTGTGCACTCGCCCCTGCGACTCCGTCTTCGGCACCCGTTGTACGCGATGTGGTCCGGCTTCATACTTGAGCCGGGAGTAGGCGCCTTTGCCCTTCACTGAGAAGGTTGCGTCTTTCAAGCCACCGCCACCGGTGATGGAGGTGTTGATCGGTTCGGTCCGCCAGCCGTGGCGCTCGGCAAAGCGCTCGTACATGCGGTAGAGATCGGCCCCCCAGAGCGCCGCTTCTTCGCCACCGGCGGCGGCCCTGATCTCGAGAATGACGTCCTTGTCGTCGTTCGGATCCTTCGGTATGAGCATCACCCGAAGTTCGGTCTCGAGGTCATCGAGCTTTTTACGCTGCTCCACCGCCACGTTTTCGAGGTAGACGAGCATCTCGGCATCCTCTTCGCTGCGAGCCATTTCGGCTGCATCGCTCATCTCGACGGCCGCGGCCTGGTAGTCGCGGAACGCGTCGACAACAGGTTTCAGTTCGGAGTGGAGCTTCGAGACCTCCCGGTAGCGATCCTGGTTTCCCAGCACGGCCGGATCGGCCAGATCGTTGAGCGTCTCGGCATACCTGGCTTCGACCTCCTCCAGCTTCTTCTGCAGTCGATCATCCATCAGCGGGTAGCTCCCGCTCGGCAGCCAGTGCAGCCGCCGCAATCGGCCCGCGATCCTCGACTCCGGATAGCTCTTCTTCAGATAGCGCGGCCAGGAGGCTGGCGACGGCGACCTCGACCATGTCATCCGATGGCTCCTGGGTGGTGATCCGCTGCAGCCAGATGCCGGGCTGGTTGGCCCAGGCCATCCATGCTCGGTTTGCGCCCAGCTTGAGCACCTCGTAGGACAAGCCTGCGATGAAAGGAATGAGCACGATGCGGGCAATCACCTGCCACACAAACGGCAGCGGAGCCAGAGCTAGAAAGACCACAAAGGCCACCATGGCGACGATGAGGATGAACGAGGTGCCGCAGCGCGGATGGCGCGGACTATACGGCTGGATGGCTTCGATTGTGAGCGGATCGCCGTTCTCGTAGGCATGGATCGTCTTGTGCTCGGCGCCGTGGTACTGGAATACGCGCCGAATCTCCTTGGAACGCGAGATCGCCCAGATGTAGAGCACTATCAGCGCGATTCGCAGGATCCCATCGAGAATCACGAATGCAATCGAGGTGTCGGATATGAAGCCCTTGAGCCAGTCGGCGGCGAAGGCCGGTAGCAGAATGAACAGGCCGATCGCCGCAGCAACCGCGACGATCATCGTCCCGATCACCTGGGGCCGGCTCAGCTCGTCTTCTTCCTCGGTCCCCGACTGGACCGCCGACCACGTGAGCGCTCTGAAACCAAGAGACAACGACTCGACCAGGACGAGAACCCCACGCAAGAACGGGACCTTGCGGAGTGGCGATCGGCCACTCAGCGGCAGCTCGTTGCGTTGCGAGATGATGCTCCCGTCGGGCCGCCGACAGGCAACCGCCCAGGCGGAAGGGGCGCGCATCATCACACCTTCCATCACGGCTTGGCCGCCGACGGTGGCTCCCGGGGAGCGGCTCAACGAGTGTCCCCTTGCCCCTACTGGTCGGAGGCGGATGAGCCTCCAGCCTTGTTCTCGGTGTCTACACCGACCTTGGCATAGCGACGGCGGAAGCGCTCAACGCGCCCGCCGGAGTCGACGAGGATCTGCTTGCCGGTGTAGAAGGGATGGCTAGCGCTCGAGATTTCGAGCTTGGCGAGCGGGTACGTGTTGCCGTCTTCCCACTCGATCGTCTCATCGGTTTCGATCGTCGAACGGGTGAGGAAAGCGAAGTCGGACGACGTGTCCTGGTACACCACCGGCCGGTATTCGGGGTGAAGGTCGGGTTTCAACGGTTCAGCTCCTGGTTCTCATGCAGCATGGGACTCTACTACTGGCCGCTCTTGGCCACCTCGGCCAGGAA
>JASJAS010000116.1 GCA_030066875.1 Acidimicrobiia bacterium
CATCAAGCCGACGCCGAACACGATCAGTGTCCGCGTACCCGCACGCACTCGTGCCGATATCGGACGGTTCGCCATCGGAGCGTTCTTGCGTGGATTTGTCGTTCTGCGACGGCTGCTATGTGCTGGTGGCGGTTGCGACGATGTTGCCGGCTGAGTCGTAGCTTGAGACGGTGATTGAGTTGAGCTCGCTTTCGGTGCTGTCTTCAAGGACGAAGAAGGCCAGCCCTCTTGTTGGCCGTTGCCAGTAGGACTCGCCGGATCCGAGCTGGACGGATACGACGGAGACGTTTGGGTCTGCGGTGGTGACGATGACGTCGATCCCTGGGCTGTCGACGTTGTAGCTGAATGTGCTCAGGAGATCGGGGTCGCTCGGGGAGAAGCACCCGATTCCCCCCTGGGTGGCGTTACGTGCGAGGAACCTGCATGACATCTCCGACCCGTCAGGGGTAGCGAAGTCGACGACGAAAGCGTGTGTGCCGCCGAGTTGACCAACGTACCAAGGCATCCCAACCATCTGATAGGCGGGGTTCCTGCTTTGTGCTGATTCCACGACGGACGTCTCGTCGAGCCATTCCGCAGAGTCGCCTTCCTCAGGGACCATTTCGGTTCCGAGCGTGCTCGTGTCGAAATGCGGATCGGCGCCAAACACGAAGTCGAGCGCCACACCCTGAGCCTCAGCAGATGCTGCTGCAGGATAGGCCCCCAGTGTTGAGCCGCCCCCGCCAAGCACCAACGTGAATGCCCCAACTGCAAGCACAAACACAAAGGCCGTCGCTGCAACCAGCATCGGAGAACGACGACGAGTCGATGCGGGTACGGGACTGGCAGCGAGACTCGGCGCCTCTGGAGCGGTCCCAACAATCGCCGTCATCGTCCTATGCAATACATCACTGGTTTGATCACTCATCGAGTACCTCCCGTAGCTGTGCCCTGGCACGAGCCAGGTACTTCTTGACGGTTCCTTCTCCGATCCCGAGCCTCTCAGCTACGGCATCAGGAGCAAGGTCCTCCCAATAGGTGAGATAGACGCAGGCACGCTTCTGCGGGCTCAAACGAACAACTGCGGCCACGACATCGGGCCGCAGCTCAGGATCCTCGATGACCACACTCTGAGCGAACCGCTGTTCCCGAGCCCGTCGCCTGAAGACACTGCGATGCATCGAGTTGGCCTTGGCTAGTACCGCCCGATACAGCAGAGCCAGCGGATATTCAGCCTCAACCAATTGGCCGCTTCTGAGCAACGACTCAACCGCATCGGACAGAACATCAGGCGCATCATCCGGGCCAGCGAGAGCAGTCGCGAACCGTATCAGCTCGGTGCGATACGCCTCGTACAACCTAGAGCCAGAATGAATCTCAGTCAGGCGCTCCATGTCCACCTCATAACCCTAAGTCGCCACCAACACACCACTTGGGTGCCCCTGAGACGCGCCTCCACGGACGCGCGCCTAGCCGTCAGGTGGACCGAGAAACGCAGACAGGACGCATCTCGAAATAGACATCGGCGTCACGTTGAGTGTTTGGCACCCCGCACGCAGCAGTGCCGCTCGGCGTGGTTCGGGAGTCGGCGTGTTATCGCCCGGGATCTGGTGTTCTGGGTGGGTTGGTGAACTCAGGTCCTTTGGCTGCCAGCGTCTACCCTGAGCGCATGGATAGACAGGTCGGCCTGAAGGGTCACTCATTCGATCTTCAGGACCTCGCCGATGCCTTTGGTAGCGGGGATCCGCAGATCGTTCAGGAGGATGGCGACTACTTCCTGGTCGCCAGCGAGTTCGCCTCCTTCGGTGATGACCATGTAGGGCTACTGAATAGGGCTCGCGAGATCCTTGCTCAGATGGACGGGGCGGTGCTTCTCATCAATGGCCAGCACCGCCCGGTGGAAGTGACGGGCTCGATCCGGGACCAAGGCGGCCGTCACCATGCAGTCATCGCTGCAGACAGCATTGAGGGCAGGTCCCGGGTGTCCGCCGTTCTCATCAGCGTAGGCGATACCGCGCAAAGACCATCGGTGTCCCCGGCCCGGACTGCCGTGGATGCAGCTTCGACCAGCAAGTCGGCCAGTGCAATCCTTCGGCTTCTCGGGCAGCGGCAACTCGATTGGGTGAACCTCTACCGCATCCTCGATTACGTGGCACATGAGTGCGGGGGCAAGAAAGCCATGGTCAGCGCCGGGCTCGCCACGGATGACGAGATCGACCGTTTTGGGGCCGCCGCCAATCGCATTGAAATCAGCGGTGACGAAGCCAGGCATGGCCCCATGAAGGGCGCTCCTCCAACCAGAACGATGGCTCTCGAAGAGGGCCGTGCCTTCATCCGGCGCCTGGTCAACGACTGGTTGGCATCCATTTAGACTCGCGGCGCCGATTGACAGGCGACCGTTCGTGCGTCCGGTTTGGCGTCGGCTCGTATGTCTGTGGTTCGCCACGGTGAGTGTGCGGACCAACTCGACAAACCGATCCTGGAGGTGCCGATCCAGGACACTCTCCAAAGCGTGCGCTATGGCGCCGTATTTGGTGCTCTCGGACGGGAAGGTTGACGGAACGCCTCAGCATTGCGGGGAGGGTGCACGCAGGGTCAGGGTACCTTCGGGGCGGATTGCCACTACCCGGGATCACCGCGCAACCAAGCCTCCATGAGCTGGACGCGATCGTGAGCCTCCTCGGGCAGTTTCCGCGACAGTCCGGTCGCGAAGTAGATCGCGTTCATCGGTACCTTTGATCCGTCGTCGAGCACAGCCGCCGCAACAGAGGCAAACGATCCCCTTATCGCTTTTCGCGCTACTCCGGTGATCCGGTCGCGAGGCACTACCTGTGTCTTGAAGTAGTTGCGGACAACGAGTTGATCTGAGTGAAGCTCGACATAGCAGAAGGCATCCGCCACGGGCCAAGCAAGCAGGGCGCTGAGGAGGGCCCACCAGAAGAGGGCGGCTGGCATCCCCGCCGAGGACATAGCGAGCAGTCCAAAGAGCCAGAACCCGATCGATGCGGTGAGATATACACCGCGGCTCGGGCGTTCGAAACGGGCCAACGCGGACTCGCTTGGATAGGGTTCGTCGGCCACAGTCCGGAGCCTCCGTCATCGTCACGGCTTACTACCCCGCCAAGAGTATTGGTCCTACGACGCCTGGACCAGATCGGGCAGTGGGGACGCGGTTCCGGGATGAGGCTTACTCTGGTCACGGAGATGGGTCGTAGATCCCGAGTATTCGGAGGATCACGCTCGCTACCGCAATTATGCCCAGGGCAAGTACTGCGAATGCGCGGATCGTTGCCGGGTCAAAGGCAAAGCCCATCCGGCGATTCTGGTCCACTAGATAGGCACCGAGTGGAAGGAAGAGCAGGAGAACGCCGTGCATTACATCTATCGACGTCACCGGTCCTCCAATATGTGCGCCATTGTGCCGCTGCCCATTCTCTCAGCGATCAGGTTCTTGTCACAGCCTTGAGCGGGAAGGTCATCCTGGCGCTGTGACACTCCGGGGAAGGTCAGAGGCGCGTTGATTGCTGCCAGGTGTTTTGCCAGGACCGGCTACCAGAACTGCCACCACACGATCCGCACGGCATCGGGCGCGCCGTGCTGTCTGAGTAGCGAGAGTGCGGGATCAAGCACCGACCGTTGGGCCAGCTCACGGTATGTCTCAGTCCATTCGACTATCTGAGTCTGTTCATGGAAGTCCTGTGGCGCGGCGTAGCTAATGGGAAGACCCGAGGGCCACTCCGAGTATGGAAACGGCGCCTCTGGATCAGCGAAGAGATGCTTGACCCTACGGTCCACTTTTGCGCGCATCCGCACGCGAGTGTCCCACGCGATTGCGTCGAACTCGGCAAGCGTGAACCAACCACCCTCCTCAGGGCTGGCTTCGTAATAGCTGGCCCAGTCCCGCAACTCAGTCGAGATGTGAGCCGGGACAGCGCGAGACGGAAGCGACGCCTCGACCGTGCTCACCATATGGGGCGTCTTGCCACCGGTCAGGACGACTGTCAGCCCTCTGAGCGGGATCCCGGGATCGACAAGACATGATGGCTCTCTCGGTAGTTGGTCGCGATCGACCCAACACTCCGGCTCGACCATATCGCCTGCAAACCGCCACCGGGTGCTGTCGAATACTTCGGCGAATAGGAACGTCGATGCACTCACGAGGCGCAGCGTACAGTCGTGAGGATCACATCGCCTGGGGTTGTTCGTGCGGCTCCAGAGCGTCGAGGGGAAAGTGGACCGCCCATATCACTCACTGCCCGGAGCGATATGGTGCGCACCTCGGCGAGAGATATCCGGCAATATGTCGGTGATCCCAGTTATTGGTTCGTCACGTTCCGTGGTCGTGGTTGTGGTCAGCGACCGATGCCGGGGGTGTGTCGGCTGCGGCTGCGCTCAGCTGCCTGGCGTTGCTTGGCGGCTTCGATGCTGCGGTTGATCTTCTGCCAGGTTTGGTGGTCGTCGGAGCTGAGATCTGGTTTGCCGACGTCGTGATCGGGTGGGTGCGTTGCGGCTTGCTGATCGTCTCTGAGCTGGCTGTGTCCGAGCGTGGGGTTCAACACCCTGCCGGCTTCGAGGCGTGTTCGTTGGCTGATGGCGGGTTGGTCGATCCAGTCCCGGACGATCGCTTCGGTCAGGACGTCCACGGCCGTCTGGTTCTCGCTGGTTACGACGTAGGCGTGGTTGGCCTGCCGGCCGCGGGTCAGCGGCGTGTAGAGGCCGCGGCTATCGATGAGGCCGTCGACGAGGAGGAGACCGGTGTCGACGGTGCGGCCTTGGGTGGCATGGCTGGTCTGGGCGTAGCCAAGTTCGAGATCCTCGGCGGCGTAGGCGGCGGGGAGATGCACCCTGCCTGCCTGTCCGGTGATGGTGACGGCACCGTCGGGGTGGATGGCTTCGATGGTCCAGTGGTCCCGGTTCTTGACCATGACACCGCGGTCGGTGCGTAGGTTGCGTTGGTTGCGGCGGGTAACTACTTCGTCGCCGACGAGCAACCGCTGCCGACCAAGGTAGAGAGCCGGCTCGTTCGGGTCGAGCTCACCGGTAGCGATGCGTCTCTGCTGGGTGAGTTGGTTGAGACGGTCGACGGTGTGGTTGGTGTTGGCCATCAACGCCACCGACTCGCCCCGCCGCCGCGCATGACTCCAGGCGTCGACGATCGCTGTCTCCATGTCGCCCGGACCCCCGTTGTGGAGGCGACCGTGACGCTCATACTGCGCGAGGACGGAGACATCTCCAGTACGAAGTCGTCGGGTGGCGTCGGCTTCCCATTGGTGGGTGAAGCGGTGGATGTGGTCGAGTTCGATGGCACCGTGGGTTTCGATGAGGTGGGCGAACATGCCGCCCCGACCGACGGCGGAGAACTGGCGGGGATCACCCACCATCACCACCCGCCACGCCTTGTCGTCGGCGAGACGAGCCAGGGCTGCGAGTTTCGGGGTTGATACGGTGCCGGCCTCATCGACGATCACCGTCGACGCCCGCGGCAAGTCGTACGTCGTTTGTGGTGGCCGGTCGGGTCGGGAGTGTTCGTAGAGGAGCTTGTCCAGCGTGTCGGCCATCATGGTGGTTTCGGTGGCGAGCACCTGGGCGGCTGCTGCGGTGGGTGCCACCCCGAACACCGTCTTGCCGCGGTGTTGCAGGTAGGTGACGGCGGGTTTGAGGGCGGTGGTCTTGCCGGATCCGGCTGGTCCGACGATCAACTCCAACGGCGCGACACCGGCTGCTGCTCGGCTTGCTTCTGCCTGGCCCGGACTCAGATCCAGCGTGTCGAGGCCCCTGGCTTCTATGGCGACGATGTCGGCGAAGCGCCGCTGGCGCTGAGCCCATTCCACGATCCGTTCCTCCTCCTCGAGAATGGTCTGGGTGGTTAGGGCCCGGTCGACGGCCGCTTCGCTGATCGGGCGCCCGTCACGGCGCAACACGGCACCTTCCGGGATTGACGGAGACAGGTCGACACAGCGGTCGGCGGCGACATGGTCGGCGAGGTCCTGCAGGAAACGGCAGAGACGATCTGGTTGGACGGTGACATTGCTGGGAACCTGGGCGGCCAGCTCGCGGACCAGTTCGGCGGTACGCCACGTCGACTGCCGCTCCCCCAACGCCTCCAACGCCGCCTCCACCATCCCGGCCATGGTGGCCTGGTCGATGCCGGTCGCCTCACGGACACGACCCACCACGCCAGCAGCGATGTCGCGTGGCTCGAAACCGAGCCCTCGCAACCTGCTGCGCCACCCGGCATGCAACTCGCCGGCGCCGTGGCCGTGGGTCTTGGCGGGGCGGCTGTCCAACACAGCCTCCCGTTCCAGGCGCCACCGTTCCTTTGCAGTCGGCTCCCGGCCGACGTCGGTGCGGAACCGGTCCACCTTCTCGTCGACACGCTTGTCGACTTCGCGGCTGCGTTGGGAGAACTCGGCCAACGCCTCCGCGTCGACACCAACCATCTCGGCAATCCCATTTTCGGGTTTGTGCCAACGGACCCCGAGGCGGCGGGTCAGCTCGGCCCGCAGACCGGCGTGATACAACCCCGACAGGCTCCGCTGATCCATCTTGATCGTGCGGGCATCGAGCGCCAGCCAACGCCCATCCGGAGCCTTGACCCGGTTGGCGATCACCGCATGGGTATGCAACTGCGGGTCGAGGCGACGACTCGAGTGCTGACGGAACACCCCCACAACGATGCCTTCGGCATCCACACACACCACATGCCCGCGCCGCCGCATCCTCGTGTGCGCCTGCGACTCGACCCAACCCAACACCGCGTCCACCGCCCGGTCATGCGCCTCCGTCACCTCCCGGCGCAACTGTTGGTCGCCGACACCGAACAGAACCGACACCGACTTCGGCGCCGAAAACGTCGCATCGAACCCCCGCACCGATGTCTCCCCAAACCTGCGCCCCAACCGCTCCCCGGTCATCGGATGCTGGCCGGCCATCACCGCCAGGAACGCCTCGTCGTCAACCACACCATCCAGACCAAACTCGTCGGCGCCGTGTCCGAACCAGCGACCCGGCGGCTCACCCGCATCCACGTAGTACGACGGCAGTTGCTCGGTGTAATAGCGACCAGCCTCAGCGCCCTTCAACGTCGTCACCCGCACCGTCACCGCGCCACCCCCACCCTGTCACCGCAGGTGTGCACTCGTCTGTCCTCAAAGACCTTGTGGGCCCGCTGCGGATTGGTAGCTGGTGTCATGATCCGATTCTCTGCACAGATGTCGGTTCCTTCCACTATCATAACCCTTATACAACGTTGATAGCATAAGAATATTGATAACTAATGAAAGATGACGCGTAGTGATGAGAAACGTGAACTCGGCTTCATGCCGCCTCAAAGTTGTGGCCGGCAATGACTCGACAGCCCGCCATACCGGATTCCGTGATATGGATACGAGTAGAAGTTGCTTCAAGACGTAGGGAGGGAGACCGCATGAGCCGCTCAGGTTGGATCGAAGACCGGCAAGGACGGACCGGGAGAAGGTGGCGAGCCCGGTATCGAGGTCCCGACGGAAGGATCCGTTCGCGGAGCTTCGACCGGAAGGTCGACGCCGACCGTTGGCTGGTTGCCAGACTCGGGTCAATCGACCGTGGCGATTGGATCGCCCCCGAAGCCGGAGACGTCCCACTCACCGAAGCCGCCGACGCCTGGCTCGCCGGGCTCGACATCAAACCCAAAACACGCGCCGGATACGAATCGCTGCTCCGCTCCCGCGTACTACCCGCATTCGGGGACCTACCGGTGAACCGCATCACACCGGCCATGGTGCGCGAGTGGATCGCCGACATGTCCGCCGAGGGGCTCTCCGCGTCACGGATCAAACAAGCCAAACAGGTCCTAGCAGCCCCGCTCAAGCTGGCCGTCGATGACGGGATCCTGGCCCGCGACCCGACATCTGCAGTGAAGGTCCCGACAGTGCGGCGACGCGAGCAGCGGTTTCTCACCGCCGAACAAGTCACCGCCCTCGCCACAGCCGCCGAGAACGCTCAAACCGGAACCGGGCTCGTCGTTGAGACCTTGGCCTGGGTCGGGATGCGCTGGGGCGAACTCGTCGCACTGAAACGCCCTCGAGTCCACCTACTGCGGCGACGCATCGAGATCGCCGAATCCGCAACCGAACTCGGTTCTGGTCTGTCGTGGGGAACACCCAAAACCCACGAGCGGCGTCTCGTCACCATGCCCGGGTTCCTCGCCGATCGTCTCGCCGCCCACCTCGGCACCATCACCGACGACGGTCTCGTATTCACCGCACCCAAAGGCGGGCCGCTCCGCTCCTCCCCCTTCCGGCAAGCCGTCTGGATGCCGGCCGTCGAGGCAGCAGGCCTCGAGCAACTCCGCATCCACGACCTCCGAGGCACCGCCGCCTCACTCATGATCTCTAGCGGAGCCAACATCAAAGCCGTCCAGCGCCAACTCGGCCACGCCTCAGCAGCAATGACACTCGACCTATACGGACACCTCTACGAAGACGACCTCGACACGCTCTCCGACGCCCTCAATCGCCGCTTCGTCACCGCTACGACGCCTCCACAGGTGCGCCCTCAGCAAGGCTCGAACGATTCTCCCGCGCCCCTATCGCGCCCCCAGCGCGCCCCGAAGGGCTCCGGGGCCGTCGTCGAACTCGACGCCGGCACCCGGAATACCCTTATTTGACGGGCTCTAGCGGAGGCGGACGGGAATCGAACCCGCCAGGCAGCTTTCGCCGCCTCAACGGTTTTGAAGACCGCGGGACCCACCAGGCATCCTGACGCCTCCGCCGTTCAGAGTACTGCGCTTCTCATCCGAGATAACGGGCGCACCGAACCCACTAGTAACCTGCACCGGGTATCGAGCAACCAAGGGGACCCATGGCTGACGAAACCAAGCTCATGGTCTGGATCGACCAGGACCTGTGTACCGGCGACGGCATCTGCGAGGAAATCGCTCCCGACGTCTTCCACGGACGCGACGACGGACTCTGGGTTGTCAAAGAAGAAGCTTCGATCTTCGGCAAGAGCATCCTGTTCGACGGCGCCGACGGTGATGGGCATGGCCCCGACGGAGCTCGAGGGGTTGCCCGCGTACCCGACGATCAGGTCGACGCCGTTGTCGAAGCAGCAGAGGAATGCCCCGGCGAGTGCATCATGATCGAGCCTTACGACGCCGCGATCATGGCCGACCGCGGAGCCTGAGCACACCTCCTCGTCTCGCAAGCGACTCGCCGCTCGACGTTGTTGCCATTGGCATATCATTGACCTTCGGCGAAAGCCGAACGGTGAAGCATCCTGATGGTTGCTAGCGCTCGGGCGGGAGTAGACCTATGGCAGACAGAGCATTCGGCGCAGTTGTGTTCGATCTCGATGGGGTAATCACAGCAACCGCATCCGTTCATAGCAGCGCGTGGAAGCAGATGTTCGATGAGTACTTGCGTCGGCGTGAGGCAGAACACGGTGAACCGTTCCGTGAGTTCACTCATGCCGAGGACTACCTCCGTTACGTAGATGGGAAGCCAAGGTACAAAGGAGTTGCGTCCTTCCTCGAATCGCGAGGTATCGACATTCCTTTCGGGGACCCCGGGGATGCGGCGGGCCAGGAAACGGTGTGCGGTCTTGGGAACCGGAAGAACCAGCTCTTCAACGAGATCATCGAGCGAGGGGGCGCGGAGGTCTTTCCGACCTCGGTTGAATTCATCAAGGATCTCAAACGGCGAGATATCCGCATTGGCGTGGCTTCATCGAGTAAGAACTGCAAGACCATTCTCGAGTCAGTTGGGTTGCTCGATCTCTTCGAAACGCGTGTGGACGGCGTGGTTTCGGCGGAACTCGGCCTGCAGGGCAAGCCGGAACCGGACATCTTCACCGCGGCCAGCAACAACCTGGGTGTTCCCTACGACCGAACCGTGGTCGTCGAAGACGCAGTATCCGGGGTCCAGGCAGGCGCGGCCGGGGGCTTCGGTCTAGTGCTGGGCATCGCCCGTGAGGGCAACAGGCGGGAATTGCTCGACAACGGTGCCGACATCGTCGTCGAGGACCTGGGCGAACTCGACTTCGGTGCGCTGGAGAAGTGGTTCACCCGGGAGCTGCCGGTCGAGCAGTGGTCGCTGCGCGAATCAACATATGAGCCCGACCTGGAGACCACCCGGGAAGCACTACTTGCCGTGGGCAACGGCTACTTCGGAACGCGCGGCGCTCAAGAAGAATGCCGAGCCGGGAAGACGAACTACCCGGGCACATACATCGCTGGGGTCTACAACCGGCTCACGTCCCGTGTCGGCGGACGGGACGTCGAAAACGAAGACTTCGTGAACTGTTTGAACTGGTTGCCGATGACCTTCCGCATCGATGGCGGCGACTGGTTCGACCCCAACGTCTGGGAAGTCCTCGAGTTCTCTCGACGCCTTGACCTACGCAACGGCGTGCTGGAGCGTGTCGTCCAGGTGCGTGATGCAGAGGGGCGCGAGACCCGGGTTGAGTCCCACCGGCTTGCCAGCATGGCGAATCCGCACCTGGCCGCCATGCGCTACGCCGTGACCCCGCTGAACTACGCCGGAACGATCTCCATACGTTCCAGTCTCGACGGGGACCTGGTCAATTCCGGCGTCGCCCGTTACGGCGACCTGGCCAACCAGCACCTAGTACCGGTCGCTGCCGACGGCCAGACCGATCGCAGTTGGGTTGCCGTCCGCACGAACGAATCTGGCATCGAGATCGCCGCGGCCGCACAGTTGCGTGTGTCGTTGAACGGCGGCGAAATCGCGGCCGACACCCACTTGGAAAAGGGTTCGGGCGTCGTACACACGACTCTTGCGACCGATGTGGGTAAAGGACGTTGCATCCAGGTCGACAAGGTCGTTGCGATCTTCAAATCCACCGACGACACGCCGCGTGGCCCGCTGGCGGCGGCCAGAGACGGTGTCACGGCAACCTCGTTCGAGCAGGTCCGGAAGTCGAGCGAGGCGGCGTGGGCGGCAATCTGGGACCGTGTCGATATCCAACTCGAGGGCGACCGGATGAGCCAGAAGCTCCTGCGGCTCCACCTCTACCACTCCATGGTGACCGCTTCTCCACACACAGCCGCGTTGGACGTCGGCATTCCCGCCCGCGGCCTACACGGAGAGGCCTATCGCGGACACATCTTCTGGGACGAGCTGTTCATCTTGCCCTTCTACAACATGCACTATCCCGAGACCGCCAGAGCCGCCCTGATGTACCGGTTCAACCGGCTCGACAAGGCGCGCGAATACGCCCGCTCACATGGGTATGAGGGCGCCATGTACCCGTGGCAGAGCGGCAGCGACGGACGCGAGGAAACGCCAACGGTGCACCTCAACCCTGTCTCCGGCGAATGGGGCGATGACTACAGCTCGCTGCAGCGGCACGTTTCGCTGGCGATCGCATTCGGCGTCTGGGAGTACTTCTGGACCACGCAGGACATCGAGTTCCTACAGGAATACGGCGCCGAAATGCTCATTGAGCTCGCCCGATTCTGGGCCTTCAAATCCAGCCTCAACGAAGACACCGGACGCTACGAAATCGACGGGGTCATCGGTCCCGACGAGTTCCACGAGAAGAATCCCGGGGCCGTGACAGGCGGCCTGAAGGACAACAGCTATACGAACATCATGGTGGTGTGGCTGCTCCGGACCACGAAAGAAGTGCTGGAACTCATCGGCGCCGATGCCCGCCAGAAGGTCGTCGAGAAGACCGGACTGCAGGCCGATGAAAGCGCTGGATGGGCCGATATCGCGAGCCGGCTCACCCTCCATATGTCGAGCGACGGCGTACTCGAGCAATTCGACGGCTACTTC
>JASJAS010000019.1 GCA_030066875.1 Acidimicrobiia bacterium
GGGCTGTCAGGGTTGCGGGTTGGCGGCAATGACGCTGCGGCAGGGCATCGAGTCTTCGATCAAGCACCACGTCCCAGAAATCCTCGAAGTGGTCGACGTAACCGATCACGCCGCCGGGGAGAACCCCTTCTTCGCCTAGGGCTTGCGTTCGTCCCCTCAAGGGGGATCGCGCGCCGGTTCTTCACCTAGCTCCAGACAAACGAAGTGGGCGCCCCTTGCGGGGCGCCCACTCGGCCTAAAGGAGCTGCGTGTGAGTAGCCAGGCGCGTGCGGGCCGCTGGCGTCGCTCCTTCAGGCAGTTCGAACCGCGAGATCGTCATCATCCGCGGGTGCAGATTCGTCCGGCTCATGGTTTAGATGAGCACGCATCGCAGTCGCTGCGGCTAGGGCGCTGCGGCCGGCTTCTTCGCCGAGCCGCGGGAGTTTCGCCGAGCGGCGGCCGGAGAACGATCCGCGAATTCGATCGGCGACTAGCGAATCGTCGTCGTCTTCCCGGTCGGGCACGTCCTCGGCATGCGGTGCGTCTGCGGTTCGTCCCTCGTTGGGGGGAGGGGGATCTGGGGAGGTCGTTTCTGGTTGCGGGCTCGTGGCGGCCCGTGAAGTCAAATCGTCGGCGATGGACCGCAGCGTGTTGATTCGGTCGATGAGAACTGCACTCTCGGCCTCGTAGTCTGCCTGGAGCTTGGCGAGCACGGCCTCTCGCTCAGCAACGAGACGCTTGGTCTCTTCCTCCGCGTCGCTGACAACGCTGAGGGCCTCGGTGCGGGCAACATCGACCATCACCTTGCTTTCCGACATGGCTCGGTCCACGTCGTTGCGGCTTTCGGTCATCATCGCGAAGGCCACCCGGCGGGCGTCGGCAACGATTTCGTCGGCGTCCGCCTTGGCGTTTTCCAGGAGCTCATCGCGGGCCTTCGTGGCGACCATCATGGTCAGCTGGATGGCGTCCTCGCGCTTCTTGGCGGCTTCCAGCTCATCCTCGAGTTCAACGACACGGGCGGTAGCGGCTTCGAGCTGTTCGCGCAGCTGCAGCAGCTGGGTGGCGACGTACTGGTCGACGACGCCAGGATCGTATCCCTTCTCCACCAACGGGAATTCCGTTGTCAGCTCCTTGCCCGACACAAATGCACCTCGATCGAGTCCAGCGCTACTCCTAGCTACAGAGAGTGTATAGGTGACTACATTAGGAAGTCAAGCGGATTATTTTAGTCACGCGCGAACTAACTAGTCACATGGGAATCGAGCGTAATCATTGCTCAAGCCAAGCGAAACAGTGTGGCAGCTAGCCGCGGCGCCAGACCATTAGTTTTTCGAGGTGCTCAACGGCATCGCGCAACTCGGCGGCGAATTCCTGCCGGTCGTTCACGGTGGTGGGCCCGTCGTCGAAGAGCCCCCGGTTGGCCGCAAGGCTGAGCGCAGAGTCGAACAGCACCTTTGAAACGGACTCGGGCTTGGCGACGAGGCCCTGAAGGACATACTGCCTGCCGAGTTGAAGAGCCTCGGGCCGGATGGCGTCTTTGTCGATTCCCGTCCTGTAGGCGTTCTCCTCGATGATGTCGCCGACGACGCGGTAAGCCTCGAAGAAGGGACGGAGAATGGCGTGTGAGACGAATGGCCGGAAGCGCTCGAGGATTGCCGCGACGTCTTCCTGCTCGAGATGTTGCTGGAGATCGACGTCGTGGTCGACCAGCTCCTTGCGGATCTCACGATCAAACTCGTCAGAGGCGCTGAAGAAGAACTCGAACTTGAGGAGGTCGCGTAGGCGACGCGCCTCCTTGCGGATCTTCTTGAGCAGCTTCCCTTGGGCACCCTGTTCGACGAGGTGAATCAGCGCCATCTCGGTGATGGCCCTGTTCACAAAGAAATGGATGATGGTGTTGCGGTAGTAGGCCGCGGCAAGGTGTTGGTGCTGACGCACTCGGTAGATCGTTGCGGTCTTGCCCTGAAAGCTCTCGACCACCCCGTGTGATTCGAGTTCGGCCAGGGTTGCTTCGACCTTGCCGGGCTGATCGAGGCCGAGCTTCTCTGATGTGGGCAGGTCCCGGCGGGTGACGAAGTCGAGATAGGGGCCGAGGACGTCGACGGTGTCGGCGACGCTGAGACTGCGATCGTCGGCACTCAACAGCGCCAGAGTCACCAATGAGGTTGGGGTGATCGGGGTCACTTCGTTGAGCCGCACCGCCACCTCGAACGCCAGTTTGGGTATGGCCGGGTTGCGGGTGTCGTCGGGATCATCCGGCAGGTCATCTTGCAGGGCTAGGAATCCCTTGACGGAGATCGGGGCCCCGAACCTGAAGTGAATCGCCCCTGCCTTGTTTCGTAGGCCGCGGACGGTAGTGACGAGCCAGCGGAATGATTCACGTTCCTTGGCGCCACCGGCTTGTTCACTCGCATAGGCACCCACGTCTTGGATCTGGTCGTATGCGATCGAAACCGGGATGATCACAATGTCGTCGGCGGAGCCACGCAGGTAGGAGTTGACAACATAGGCGAGCATTCCGAAGCGGGGGGCGCGCAACTTGCCCGACCGGGAGCGTCCCCCTTCGATGTACCACTCGAGCGGGAACCGCTTCTCAAGCAGGTAGTCGATGTAGCGGCGCAGCACGAACTTGTATGGCTCGTTGTCGCGGAACTCCCGCCGGATGAAGAAGACGCCGCTGCGACGCAGGATGGGTCCGATCGGGAAGAAGTTCATGTTGATGCCGCCCGCGGTGTGGTTGGGGGGCAATCCGTTTTGGTACAGCACGTATTGCAGGACCAGGTGATCGAAGTTCGACTTGTGTGATGGGAGGAAGACCAACGGATGGTTTTGGCCGATGGTGTAGAGGGCCGCCAGTTCGTCCTCGTCGTAATCCAGTGAGGTGTAGGCCTTGGAGATGAGCCATCTAATCGCTCCGGTAACGAGATCGATCACATAGGGACTGTGGGTTGCGGCGATCTCGTGGGCGTAGCGCCTGGTCTTGGCTGCCATAGCCTCGTATGAGGTTTCGCTCTCGTGAGCGAGTTGGGCGACGCCGGCGGTGAAGGTGGCTGATTCGACGAGTGATTCCTTGGGGAACTTGGGCACCTTGTAGCGGCTGCCGCGCAACTTGCGCTCAGCCTGCTCGAGGTGGACCCAGGCTTGCTGAGCGGTGAACTGAACGAGTCCGATTCCCGAGCTGCGCCCCCGTTCCTCTTGGTCTTCCCAGATCTTGCGAACCGACTCGGCCCTTTCCGCCTCGCCGATGACGATGCGACAGCGGTCGGGGCGGAAGCGGTAGATGGCGAATTGGCGGACCGGGTCAGGGTCGCGCGGGTCACCAAGGGTCAGGATGTCGCGCCATCCGACGGTGCGTCGGCCCCGCCGCTTCTCAGGAAGCCAGATGACGCGCAGCGGGATGAGTAGTGGGTTGGCACCGGCATGGAGGAAGGCTTCAATGCGCGGATCGAGTTTGCGGCGCCGCCGTCTCCGCCGGGTTTGGGGAAGAAACGCAACCTGGACCTCGCCGCCGGCGGCGGACGCCGGTTTGTGCCGCTCGATCCACCCGCTGAGCAAGCGGCGCTCTAGTGGGCCGCTGGTTTCCAATAGGAGCAGGTAGGGGCCTGGTTCCTCTGGCCAGCGTGGCTCGTTTTCGAGCGGTGTGGTCGCGTAGTTGTTCCCTCCCATACTGAGAGTGTAGAAGCGAGGGTGAACGGGTGCCGCCTAGACACAATGGCCCGAGCCGACGCCCGGGCCATTGGGTGGGTTGGTAGGGCCTACTTGTCGCCGCCGAGGAGACCGCCAAGACCGCCGAGGGCATCTTTGGCCTGGTCCAGCAGACCGCCGCCATCGTCGTCGCCACCACCGGCATCCCCGCCCTCATCATCTCCGCCGAGAAAACCCTTCACCTGATCACCGATCGGGCCTGGAAGCTTGTCGGCTATGAAGCCGACGACCGTCTCGATGACGTCTTGCGCCTTGTCGACGGGTAGACCGGTCTTCTCCTGGATCGTCTTGATTAGATCGTCCACTGAACCCTCCAAGATCGAGCGTCTGTAACAGTACGACACGGTAGCGCACGAAGAGTTCCCCGATAGGGAGGTCGCTAGGGGCGGTTCGGGCGAGGGCGGGCGGAATGCCGCGGACGGCTCGGGGGGCGGTCCGGGGCCGACAAGAGTTCGGTGATAGTCATACCCGGCGCGAGATCGTGCCGGCACCGCTGCATTTCGCAGCGGCGGTATGGGTCTCGTACATCGGCGTGTGGTTTCCCAGCCATACCTTCAATGTCGGCAATCTCGGGGCCTCTGTGAGGAGTTTTGGGGCTAGCCCCAGCCGATTTCGTGCAAGCGATCGTCATCGATACCGAGGTGATGGCCGATCTCGTGGAGGACTGTTCGCCGGATCTGCCTGCGGAGTCGAGCAGGAGAGAGCCGCAGGGCGAGGTGGGGTTGGCGGAAGATCGTGATCTTGTCGGGCATGGCCCCAAAGTAGTGATCGCCACGGTCGGCAAGCATTACCCCTTCATAAAGGCCGAGCAGGTTGCCGTGTTGCTCGATTTGGGCGCGGCTCGGATGTTCCTCGACTACGACCCGCAGGTTGTCGATCTGATCGACGACCCACTCGGGCAACTCAGCGAGGACGTCGTCTACTACGGCTTCGAACTCGGCTCGGTTCATGGTCGGATGGTAAGCCGGCGTTGCTACACTCCGGGCCGTTCTCGGACGATCTGATATCACCTTGGGGCGCTTAGCTCAGCGGGAGAGCGCTGCCTTCACACGGCAGAGGTCACTGGTTCGATCCCAGTAGCGCCCACCAGGAGAATCCCCCTAGAGATAGGGGGATCTCTCAATACTCATCGGTGCTTGTGTCATCGGCGGTCATCTCCAGAGATCAGTCTGCGATAGTCCGGGATTGGCCGGATTATGCGGGCCCTGCGGACACCTCGCGGACACCCTGGATGTGCCCTGTGAGATTGCCGTCGCACATGCCAGCAGCCGAGTAACACCCAAGGGCGGATGCGAGCGATAGGGACCCGTCAGTGCCGAGCGTTGAAGGCACCATCGATGGCCCAAGCCGTCAAGCTCTTGTCACCTGATTGTCACGAATTCCGGCGCAGGTCGAGGAATGGTGTTTCGCATACGACGGCCGGAACATCGATTGTGGCCTCTTCCCCGGCGATTCTCCATGCGACCGATAGTCGAGTTCCCGGCTTGCCTAGGCGGCTGTCGACATGCCCGAAACCGATCATCTTGCCTATCGTTGGGCTCCAAGTGATGCTGGTGGCTCGGCCTGCCGGAATCCCATTGCTGGCTACCTGCTTTGCGGCCCAGTCGACACGTTGTGTTCCAGGTGGCGGAAAGCCGTGTTCGAGATGTTTGCCGACCAGTTGGCGCCAATCGATCTCGAGTCCGACGAGTGTGTTCGACGGGGCACCTCTTGCCCGCTCGGCTACCAATGCGTCCCTGCCGATGAAGTGCTCCTTTTCGAGGTCGATGAGCCAAGCCATCCCCAATTCGAATGGTGAGGAGAAGAGTGCCGGGTCGCCTGCCGATGGGATATGCGAACCCGTGGGGTCGGGCCCGGCATTCGAATAGTCGACACCTGGGAGCACCAAACCGGCCTCGACCCTTGCCACGTCGATCGCTCGATGACCGCAGGGCCGGATACCGTGCGGCTGTCCCGCATCAGCAATTGCATCCCAAACCTGGGGGGCTGCGTCTGCTTGGATCAGGATTTCGTACCCAAGCTCGCCACTGAACCCCTGGCGAGCTACCTCGACGTCTACTCGACCGATCGTTGTCGGTACCAACCGGGAGAAACCGAGATGGGACCAGTCCGCGCCAGTTGCGGAGTCGAGGACCTCACGCGAGAGCGGGCCCTGTATGGTGAGGATCGCATAGTCGTAGGTCACGTCCCTAACTTGGACGTCGAATCGCTCGGCGTGCTGTTGGAACCACTCGATCATCGGATCAGCGCTGAACCGATACGACGACTTACCATCACGAAAGAGCAAGCCATCCACGATGACCTTGCCCTCGTGATTGCACAGCGGCGAATACAAGATCGAGCCTTCTTCAAGGCCGGACGCATCGCGTGGGATCAACTCGTCAATGAAGCGGGAGGCGTCCGCCCCCGATATGGCTACCTTGGTCATTGGCGACGCGTCCCCCATCGCCACCGTCGTACGGATCGCCTTCAGTTCTGCGTGAAAGTCCTCGAAGACATCGACAACGTGGTGGAGGTCCCAATTGTGTACCAGCGACGTCTGACTGAGGCGTGCGGTGCTTGCGTGCAAGGGTGTTCCCACCACGCCGTCCGGGCGGAAACGGCTCACATGCCGACCCCGTTCCCACTCATACTCGACCACGCCGCGCCACCTCCTCGATACGTCGTTGCACCGACGGTGGCTCGTCTCGATGGGAACGCACGATCGCTGGCCTAGTTGTCCGGCATCGCGGGGTTCGCTTCGATAACCAGATCGCCGTTCATAATGCTGTCACGCACCTCGAGGACGGCTGTCTGGACCTCCTCCGGAACAAGCGCGCCATTGAACGGGGCAATGTCTCCGCCCCCTTCTGCCATTGAGAACACAATCGGATCTTGTGGCCCATCCCACGGTTCACCGTTGGCATGGTGATCCCACCAGCCATCAATCACGACGCCGAGCGCGGGGTCCCACAACGCAACTGTGCTGGTTATTACCGCGTGCGGAGCGAGTGCCTCGAGATTCACCATGTCGCCCACCCCAAAGACTGGATCTCCCTCCTCGATGGCGGAGAACGTCCCGAAGGTCGAGGCTGCATAGACAACATCAGCTCCAACTGTGATCATTGCGGTGGCCGACTCCTGCGCCTTTGCCGGATCGAACCAGCTTTCGAGATACGTTACGCGCGTTTCGATTTCCGGCTTCACTGAACGCGCTCCGTCAAAGAAGCCGTTGACTGGGCCGTTGACGTCCGGGAACGGGAATGCGGCCACCGCACCGATGCTGTCATTCTCTGACATCAACGCGGCGGCGACTCCGGTGAGGTAGGCCGGCTCGTGAAGGATTATCTGCAGCCAGAACGAGTTGCCGCCGCCGAGTGGTTCGCTGAACCCCGTGCCCGTAGCGACGAACGCAATCTCTGGGAATTCGTCTTTGACGGCTCGTACTCCTTGATCGAAGGAACTGTGGCCGATTATCACGTCGTACTTCCCGGAAGCAGCCAGGTCGCGCATGAGCCGTTCAGCGTCAGGGAAGTCGATGTTCTCGAAGAGTTCGTAGGTGATACTCAACCCGTGAGGCTTCGCCTCGACAGCCCGTTCCAAAGCAGCGACCAGTCCGGCGTTCCAAGGGTCCTCCTTGACGATCACCATCATCACCGCGACGCTCAAATCGGTCGGAGCTTCAACCGCCGCGGCGGTGGTGTTCGAGCTCGACGCGGTGGTAGTGGGTGCATCAGACGACGTCGCGGTCGGCGCGGTCGTTGACGTGGAGGTCGCAGAGGCCGAGGCCGCATCAGTCGTTTCGGTGGAATCCGTGCCGCATGCGGCGAGCAACAACGCGAGCGCAAGCGCGATCGTGGGGAGTCTGCTGGGGTGCCTCATCGCATTCCTCCCGTCGAGCGATGACCTGTTCGTTCGCTGTCGCGCCGCGGGCCTGCCGAGACGTGTCGTGAGCGAGCAGCGTCTACGTATTGCCGTCCTATCTCTAAATCCCGCTTTTCGTTGTTCGGCGTCAGTTGTGGCTTGTCCCAGCTGTTCATGTGGCTCTCCTGATTGATCGCGGCCGCCCATACCAGCGCTGCAGCGGCGGTTTCATCTTCTGCCATTTCATGTCTCCCGGAGTGGGGATTGACTGGCCTGCTTGTGGCGTTTCACACGACGGCGTGCCGTGATCTCGACGCTCTCAGGTACGAAATGGCCCGTCGATGCCGCGACGTACCGGCCGTCCTCGGCAGTCAAGTCGCCATCAAATACGAGCAGAATGCTCCCGGTACTCACCCGGAGCAGATCGCTTACCGGCAGGTGAGCCCTTTGAGCAGACACAGTCATTTCGAACCAATCAATCTCGATATCGACGCTGGTCAGATAGTCCAAGACACTGTCTCTGAAGCCTGAGCGCATCACATCGACCGACACGACGTCGTCGGGAACCAAGTCGACCAGATAGGCAATTGGGGTTTCGTCGATCTCGACCACACGGGTCACCCTGGTGACGGGGGTTCCTGTCTCGCGACGCATCCGAGAAGCAAGTGCCTCATCCGCGACGATCTGGTCAATCGTCAGATTGGTGAGGTAGGACGTGTAGCCCATTCGGCGGGCCAAATGCGGATGCAGACTCTCTATCGAATCGAGTGGGTTCCTCACGACCGCCCGCCGCTTGGACACAAAGGTCCCGCCGCCGTGCACTCGGTGAACAAACCCGATCGCCTCGACATTGGCCAATGCGGTTCGAACAGTCGGCCGGCTGACCCCCAGCTCAGCGGCGAGCTCGTCCTCGGTTGGCAGCTTCTCGCCAATCCCGAAAACACCGCTCTCGATGTCGGCGACGATGAGATCCTGCACCTGCTGATACAGAGGTCGCGGGTCCCGCTGCAACCGGCCGACGGTCCTCATGGGCTGGCAACTCCTCCCAAAGATTCCAAACCGCAGTAAGACGTAAGACGTATGACTGAACCCTACAGCTTTCGTAGCAGGACTTCAAGCCCGATCTGGGCCCAAGAGGGCGGCCGAGGCCTCTTTCGACAAAGCGGCCTTGTGCACAGGTGGCGGCACCGCCCGTCAGGTGGGTAGCCCAAGCCTCCAGCAGCCGGGGCGGGGATTCTGCACCCCCACACCGCTAGGTGCGTAGAACAATCGGACGCAGAAGCCCTTTGCCGGGTGGAGTCGGAACCCGGACGACCCGGTGGATGGCTATGGGCCGGTGGGTTCCTATGCCGCCGGTTGTTGACCCCCGGCGGGAATCCTCCCTTCGATTGTCATTAGCTGGCGCCGCCGACGTAGGTCTTCACCGCCGATGTGTCCACTAGGTCACCGTCTGCCCGCAACGCGGCCCAAATGTGACCAGGTCGTTTGCGAATGCGAAGTCATCCGACCGGTCAAACCGAACCCCGCCGGCGAACCTCATGTGGTAGCCGGAGAAATCACCGAAGGCGATCGACTCGGCCGATGTCGCCACGTCGGCGATGTTGGGATCTAGGACGACTCGCTTACCCAACAGTCGGACGCCGGCGCCGTCAGCTAGCGAACCGATCAGCGGGTTGTTCTGGTCGTCCTTGATCTTCAGGATCGCGGCCCAAGTTGTCGGGGACATGAGCCACTCGGCCTTGACTTGGTACGACGGAATCACCGAGTTCATCACGTCGACCAGCTCGTTGTAGGTCGGGACACCGGCCTGGCCGGTACCACCGGTCACGCCCGCCGAGGCTGCGGTGATGATCCCGTTGGGTTCCCCGGTTCCGGTACCAAGCACCAGGTCGTATCCGAACGCGTTGCCGCGGCTTCTGCCCGATTGGCGAGCGAGGAGCTCCTCGAGTTTCACACCGGTGGGAACAAGTGGGAACAAGAAATGACTGGTCAGCCGGTGTTTCTGCGCGTTTCCCCTAGTCGGCGAACCCGGCCGATCTACCTTCACACGGCAGAGGTCACTGGTTCGATCCCAGTAGCGCCCACCAGGAGAATCCCCCTGGAGATAGGGGGATCTCTCAACACTGGCGGGGGATTCCGCGACTCGGCGATCATCACTGACGATCAGTCGGTGATAGCCCGAGATTGGCCCGAATATGCGTGGGCTGCGGACACCTTGCGGACAACCCCTAGCAGCGGCAAACAGAAGACTCCCTATCCATCACAACCGGGCAGCTCGTCACCCGGCACGACGGCATCTGAGGGTGTCAGCGAGCCGACGCCTTGCGGGTCTCCCGATACGCCAGCCAGAACATGACCGCGGCCAGGATGGGCGAGATAGCCACCACCAGCCAGTTCGTGTCGGCCTCGGTGATGAAGAGCTGATAGATCAGGCCGAACACCATGTAGGCAGCGAAAGCCGCCCAGAAGATCGCACCAAACCAGTGGGTCCAGGCCGGTGCTTCACCCCTGGGCCACTCCTGCCATTGCTCGAGCGCCATGATCCCGAAGCCGACCACGCCGAACCCGGCGAAGACGAACAGGAACCAGTTCGTCTCCTCAGCCCACGTCACGTTTCCGACCATTGCCACGGCGCAAAGCACGCTGGCCACCACTCCTACCGCTGTCCCGAATACCTTGCGGGTCTCGTGCGGCCTGCCGAACAGGCTCATGCCATGATGCTGGGTTGTCATGAGCCACACCTCCATTCACCCCGTTCGCTCTATGTCCCGCCCCGCCCGTCGGGGCCCGTCCGGAGCGTCAATCTCTTCGTGTAGATGCGTTTCTATGTGAGCGGTTGTGAGCGGTGTTCGTCGGTGAGCTTCTCCCTATTGTCTTCCCCGGGGCGGGCGTCTACAAGAGGGGACCGCGCAGCGCTTGATTCTCTTCGTCGTCGATCGTTGGACGATGGCGCAGGTGCAGGGATTGGTACAAACACGCGTGTTGTGCGGACACCCGCGGACACTCCCATCGGCAGGCCCAGAAGCACCCCTCCGGACTACATCCCTAGTTGCCGTAGATGAAGACGATCAGCTCCATCTTCTCGTGGTGGGTATGTTCGGGACGAATGGCCTAGTCAGCCAACTGCGAAGAGCATCACCGCACCGACGCCAAGGGCAAACCCAACCAATTGGATTCGGTTAATTCGCTCGTGAATCAGAAACCAGGCCAGCAAAACAGTCAGACCGGGACGCAGCCCGACAACGGCCGCGACAACCGCAACCGGGCCCCTTTGGTATGCGAGAACGCTGGCTAGCGCCGCCACTGCGGCGAGTCCGCCGCCTAGAACCGCAGGCTTGAGGGCGTGTCGGGTTGGTCGCAGCAACCGGCCCGTGCTGACGGCCATCGAGACAAGCAAGACGGATGCCATCACCTGCGCGGCCGCCGCGGGTCCTATCCCGCTGTCCTGGCTCGTTTGACCGAAGAATATTGCTGCCGAGCCGAACAGGCAGCCGGTGGCCGCGGCGAGGAGGAGGGCCCATGGGATCGATAGCCCCCTAGATGACGACCGCGGGGAGGTCGCGACCATCGCCGTCGCCGGCAAAGCCATCAGAAGACCCGACAACTCGAGATTCGACAGCTGGTCTCCGACCAGGGGCCCGACGATCGCAGGCACTGCGAGAGATACCAGTCCGATGACCGGAGCGACGACCGCGATTGGGCCCTTCGACATTCCGACCATAACCAACGGGACGGCCAGACCGATTGCGACACCCGCTGCAATAGACCAGAGCAGATCCGTGCGGCCAAAGTGATCCGGTGGCGCGAGTGGAACGGCGGCAACAACGATGACAAGTCCGACGAAGACGCTCGCAGCGGCATAGGTGACAGCGGACTCGGTTCGACCGTCGCGCCGCAAGGCAACACCGGCGAGATAATCCGCAGCGCCGAGCGTCGCTGCGGCAACGATCGCCAACCCGACTACCACTTCGCTACCTCATCTCCTCCACACCGGTGCGGAGGGTGCCCCCAGCAGTGCGAGGGCACGATACAGAGAGCACCTCGGAGTTCCAATACCGAGCGACCGGCACACCGCTGGTCGACGGCACCCGACTTCCGTCGCATGTATCGCACCCCGCTAGGAGCAATACGGCGGAATACCAGCAGGCTCAAACCGGCATTATGCGTGGCGTTCCTCACGAAAGATGGGGCACATCTCGAGTTGGCGTGATGTGGTTCCCACCAGGTTGCGACTTGCTGCTTGGGGGAGCCTGCGTCGAACGGCCCGAGGAATCCTCGGGGGTAGATTCCTGCTCGTCTTCAGACGACGTCACGGCGGGTGACTGAGACAAGGCCGATAGCGGCGGGAACGAGGGCCCACAACAGGATCGCCGTGATCGCGGCGCCGATGCCGACGGCGCTGTCGACTCCGGAGACCACGTCGGCGAGGGTGTTTGGCACCCAGGAGGCGGTCTCGCTGACCATCTGCACGGCAAGCGGCGGCAAGATGATCAGCAGCAGGATTGTGCCGGTGACCGCGCCGCCCGTGTTGCGGACGAAAGCGCCGATTCCGGCTCCGAGCACGGCACCTGCACCACCGGCGAGAGTAGAGGCCGCGATGACCTGCAAGAGATCAGCAGTAGACACCATGAACCCGTAGTCGGTCGCGGTGAGCCCAACTGCCACCGAACCGGCGCTCACGCCGGCACCGACGAGTCCGAGCATGCTGCCGGCGACGAAGGCCGCAGCGAGTTGCGCCAGCACAGCACGCGGACGGCGTGGGGTGGTCAGGAAGGTAAGAACGACGGTGCCGTGGCCGTATTCGCGGGCGACCGCAATGGCGCCGAACAGCCCCGCAATTACCAGGGCGTTCGCGGCGAAAGCCATCAGCGACTGCTGGTGTTCCGCAGTAGAGATGAAGGTCTTGCTGCCATCCATATCGGTGCCAAACGCAACTGCAATTGCGGTCGCTGCGCCGATGACAACAAGCACAATGACGAAACCCACGGGCATCCGCGTGCTGGTCAGTTTGCGGAGCTCAGCCCGCACAGTGGATAGGTAGTTCACTGGTACTCCTTTGTGTTGCGCTGCGGTTCGCCGACGGCCGCTTCTCCGGTCCAAGCGAAGAAGCGATCCTCTAGCGAGTCGGCGTGGCGAGATAGTTCGTGCAAAGCAATGCCGGCGCGGAATGCGCGCTCGCCGATCTTGTCGAGGGTCAAGCCGCGGACCACGAGAGTGTCGGGCTGCTTCGACTCGACGATGCCTCCTGCCTCCTCAAGGGCGACTCGCAGGACATCTGCTGACGCGGCCCGGACAAGGGAAGCGGATTGCCTCAGGTCGGCCAGCGAACCCTGAGTCACCAGGCGGCCCTGGTTCACAACCACCACATCGTCGGCGAGTTGTTCTACCTCGCCGAGCAAATGGCTCGAAACGAACACCGTGTTGCCGGCAGCTGCCCGGGACCGCAGCAGGTTTCGCAGCGTGCGGATTCCTTGCGGATCCAGCCCGTTGCCTGGCTCATCGAGGACCAGCACCGGAGGATCGCAAAGCAGTGCGGCGGCGAGTCCGAGACGCTGCTTCATACCGAGCGAATACGCACCGGCACGCCGGCTCGCCGCATGGTTCAGATCAACCAACTCGAGGACCTCGTCCACCCGTTCCAATGGCGTGTCTGTGGCGTCCGCCAGGATCCGGAGATGGTTTCGCCCGCTTCGTCCGGGATGGAAGGCGTCGGCCTCCACGCTTGCTCCCACGGTCCCGGCGGGGTCGGGGAGCTCGGCATAGGCCGCGCCTCCGATGGTGACCCGACCGCTGGTCGCTGAGGCCAAACCAAGCAGGATCTTCATCGTGGTGGACTTGCCTGCGCCGTTTGGGCCGAGAAACCCGGTGACGCGTCCGGGTTCGACGACGAATGACAGGTCAGCGACGGCAGGTACATCACCGTAGCTCTTGGTGACGCGTTCGACTGAGATTGGGTAAGACCGAGCCACGGGTCTGGTCTTCTGGTTGGATCGCTGCTCCATTTGCACCTCCTCTGGTACCTAGCTTCAAAGTAGGTACACGACGAGGTGGCGTCTCCCGGCAACGGATGTATTCCCGGTTCCGCCATTTGGGGGAATTGCGCGATGTCATCAGGCGGGATCATCCCCCGAAAGGGGAAACCGGACTAGAAGCCGAGGTCGCTTTCGCCGGCCTTCACCAGCCCGCTCTCATAGGCAAACGCCACCGCCTGGGCGCGGTTGCTCAGCCCGAGCTTGGTGAGAATGCTGGAGACATGTGACTTGACGGTCGCGGCACCTACGAACAAGTCCTCTGCGATCTCGATGTTGCTCGATCCGGCAGCGACGGCGATGAGAACCTCGCGCTCCCGTTTGGTGAGCCGATCGAGCTGTGAAACGACGGATGAGTCGAGCGAGGGTGAAGCCGCAAACCGCCCGATCAGGCGCCGCGTCACTGATGGGGCCAAGAGAGCCCCTCCATCGGCCACGGTGCGAACCGCTGCGACCAGGTCCTCTGGTGCGATGTCCTTGAGCACGAACCCGCTGGCTCCAGCCCGGAGCGCCTGGTAGACGTACTCATCGGGATCAAAGGTGGTGAGGATCACGACCTTCACAGGCCAATCTGCTGACTCGACGATGGCCCGGGTGGCAGCGAGGCCGTCCATACCCGGCATACGGATATCCATCAGGATCACATCTGGGCGATGGCTGCGTGCGATCTCGATCGCGGCCGCACCGTCACCTGCCTCTGCAACGACTTCGATATCATCCTGAAGGCCGAGCATCGTAGCGAACCCGCCACGTACCAGAGCCTGATCGTCGACGACTGCAACCCTGATGCTCACTGATCTCCTATCGGCAATGTGGCGAGGACACGAAAGCCACCCTCGGGCCGCGGCTCGGCTTCGAGGGTACCGCCCAGCAAAGTGGCTCGTTCCCGCATTCCCACGATTCCGTGGCCTGATCCCGGCAGAGTCGTTGGCCCCGTTCCCGTATTGGTTACGTCGATTTGGAGGCGACCATCAGCTTCTTGGAGCCGCACGGTCGACGCGGCACCTGTGCCAGCGTGCTTGAGCACATTGGTGAGCGCTTCCTGAACGATGCGATACGCAAACAGGTTCACCCTCACAGGAAGCTCCGCTGAGACATCAACGGTCAATGAGATGCTCATTCCGGTCCGCCTGAGCTGATCGACGAGGCTGTGAATCTGGTTCAGGTCCGGTTGCGGACCTAGCTCGTCGGTCGCGGTGTCAGGGCGGAGCACACCGAGCAGATGCCGGAGCTCGTCGAGAGCCCGGCGCCCAGCGTCCTCCACTGCACCAATCGCCTCCTCGGCTCTCTCGGGATCATCCGACACGACCAGTCGGGCAACACCCGCTTGCACCGTCATCACGCTCACGTTGTGAGCAACGACGTCGTGGAGCTCGCGGGCAATACCGGCGCGGGCGTCGGCAATCGCTTGTCGAGCCTCGGTCGCCCGCTTCCATTCCAGATGCTCAGCTCGTTCCCGGGCTGCGGCGGCGCGGATACGGACCCGGCGTCCCACATACCACGGGAGCGTCGTCGCCACCAGTGCCGTGGCAACCTCGGCTAGAGAGTCGCCATCCAACGCCTGGGCGAGACCGACAACGGCGAGGGCAACGATGAACGCGGTGAACCCGATCCTCTCCTCCCGGACGTAGCGACCGACCGCATACAGCGACACCAAGGTGTGAAACACTGGGTTACCGGGGTAGCCGAGCATCGACCAGATGACGGTCATGAACAGTGCAACCGCCAACACCCCGACCGACAAGCTACGCCGCCAGTACAAGGCGACGCTTGCGGCGGCCAGCATGACCAAGCCGGCAACGGGAATCGCTGAGAACCCCGACGCATCCTGAGCCGCGATGTTCACGGCACTGGTTCCGAGCACGCCAATCGCCACCGCAACGTCCACCACGGGCGGCGAGAAACCGAACCGGCTACCGGCCGCCCGGCCGGGGACCCTCGCTGGACCCGTCTCGCTGGGTCGCGGGTCTGTCATCGGGCGGATCCTCTGGCGGCGACACTGAAGGTGTCGACGCAAGGTGTGTCTGTTGTCGCCATGAAGGGACTCCCACCTGAAGTCGATCCAGGTTACCGGTAGGTAGATCAGCGAGCCCGTTGGTTCGGGTTCACGGGGCGGCGAGTAGATCGCTGAGGTCGTCCCCGAGGTCGGTTGCGGCGGGGCGTCGGTTGTTAGCCGATACGGAGAAGTTGAAGGTGGTCAGAAGCCTATCGCCCTATCCGTCTCGTGGGGGGTGGTCGCGGTCGCCCGGCGGATGCGAAGTCGTTGTTCCAGCGTCGCTCCTCGGCGGACGGTCAGGTTCCGGTGGCACCGTTGTACCGCCGGTGCCGTCCGGATGCGGCGGGCGATCAGTTGCCGGCTGGCTCGTCGTCGTGACGGGGGGTGCGGTGGTTGGAGGGGATGTTGTCGGTGGCGATGTACGGTCCTCGGCGCCATCGTCCTGCGGACGTTCATCTGCCGACTGTTCGTGGGACGGCGGGGTCTCACGCCTGTGTTCGGTCGTCACGCGGTCACGAACGACATCGAGCCGATCCAGCAGATCGGCCGGCACGTCCCGGTCCTGCACGGCGCTCTCTGCGTCGGCCAGGCGGTCATCTATCTCGTCAACGGGCCCAGCACGATCGACAACGGTCTCGAGCTCCTCAATCCGGTGCTCAGCCTCGATATTGGGATCAACGATCTGCCGGAGTTGCTCAGTCGCGAGCTTGATCGGGTAAAGGAAGTCGCCGGGTACCGTTCCCTCGGCCGCGAACGCGGCCGCAGGAAGAACCAGCAGCATCGCAGCAGCCAGTAGTGTCCCCACCCGAGCGCGACGTCGCCGGGACGGGGCCGGCGTCTGCGGATGCAGCAGCTCGTGAGCAACTGAGTCCATGTGGCGCTGGGCAACTGCGTCGTCGATCTCGATGTGCAGCGCTGCTAGGCGATCCTTGAGGTCTTGCTTCATGACGGTTCCCTGCTTGTTGGGGTTCCTTCTGGTTGAGACGCCGCAGAACCACGAGATTCGACGTTCGCGAGCTCGCGGCGCAGTCGACGCTCTGCCCGCGCCGATGCTGCGTAGACCGAAGTTCGATTGGTATCCAGGATTCGGGCGATCTCATCGACAGAGAATCCGATCACATGGCGAAGGATCAGAATTGTGCGATGACGCTCGGACAGCCGGCTGAGCGAATCTTGGAGCGATGGATCTCCATGGAATGCGTTGTCATCCACACCAACTTCCGGGAGTTCGGATGTCGGCCGTTCGGGCCGCCGTTTCCTTCGCCGAATCTCGTCGAGACACGAAAAACGAACACTGCGATAGAGCCAGGCCCGCAGCGACCGAGCGTCGCCCTTGATTGTTGGCGCTGCTCGGGCCAGCTCTAGAAAGGCTTGCTGGACGGCATCCTCGGCGGCGCCGATGTCACGCAACATGCCGTTGGCGAACGACAAGAGATCCGACGCGAGTAGCTGGTAGACGGCGGCAAACGCCTTCTCGGAGCGGGCGCGCACACCGTCTACCAATCTGTCGTCCAGTACCCGGGAATGGCTCAAACGAACCACCCCCGGAACCGGGCCGGGCTATTCAGGATGGTTGTGGTTCCATGCGATGCGATGGCAAACGTGCCACCACCAACGCAGGTTGCGCCTGAGAACCAGATCGGTATGGCTCTGCACGTACTCGATGCACCGGGCCAAACGCGGTCTGATCTGATCCGTGGGCCGGCAGTCACGCAACCGGTCAGATCGATCATGGTCGCAGTCGGGGCGCTGCCGGTCGCGGGCCCGATCCGTTGGACGGTCGGTGATTCGGTCGGACGGTCGGTCGACCACCCTGTCCCTGACCCGATCAGTGACACGGTCTCGCCGAACGTCGACCTCGCGTTCCGTCGGACGGTCAACAACGACGTCGGCCGCAGTGTCGACCACGCGGTCGACGGGACGATCCACCATTCGTTCGTTCGATGCATTGACTCCGTCACCGTCGGAACCTGTCGTTGCGAACGCGGCTGCCGCGGGCCCAACCACAAGTGCCGAGGCCACCAGAGCCAGAATTGCCGCTCTCCATAGTCTGATCATCGGTTCTCCTTACTTACCGGTGTACCGATTGAGACGCCGCACCAGCTCAGGATTCGACGGTCTATCTGCAGACTCCCGAAGGAAGTGGTCTAGGCGCGGGGAGGACGGGGAACCAGCACAGGCGTGTTTGCGACGTATTCGCGGTAGTCCTCGTCTTCACCCCACCGCTTCTCGGCGCGGGCTTCGAGCATGGGTATTCCGCTCACACGGGTGAGTAGGAGGGTGACGAAAAGCGGTGAGATCAACGTTGCCCAGCGCCAGCCCGACAGCACCGGCAAGGCCACGATGGCGATACCGGTCCAGAGCACGATCTCGCCGAAGTAGTTGGGGTGGCGCGACCACGCCCAGATCCCGGAAGAGATGAACCGACCCGTATTCGAAGGATCACGCTTGAAGTGCGTCTTCTGACGATCGGCGACAACCTCGATGGCGAAACCGACGACCCAAACGGCAATGCCGATTGTCCCGACCCAGCCAATGGATTGGCGTTCGATACCCGTGATGATCGCCAGCGCACACGCGACCGTGAGCAACACCCAAAGGCCCTGCAAGGTCCAAGTCATAAAGAACCGAAGTGGATCGACTTTGATCTCGTCGAATCGTTCGTCTCGTCCGGCTCGCCTAACTCGCTGGAACAGGAACGACCCGAGTCGCAACGCCCAAACAAAGACCATGATCCCAACGATCACAGCACGGGCGTCGAGGTCATCGCTCAGCAACAACGCGACGGCGACGACGGTCACATAGGTCGCGCTGCCTGTGAGATCGAAGTAGTGCTCCGTCTTGGCAATGTTTGAGGGCACGAACACGACCCAGTTGATGGCGTAGGCCAGGAATCCGCACACGGCGAACACGGCGATGGAGCCGACCTTCGCACTGCCGTCACTGCCGGCGAGGATGACGAGCCCACCGACCGCAATGCTGACGACGATTCCGATGAGGGACTTCTGTTTGGTCATGCGTGAAACGCTAAGCCGCGCCCCGGCACGGTGCAAGCAGGCGACAGCTATGCAACGTGTCCTGGCTCGATGTCACCGGCCACTCGTATGATGACATCGTGGATATGAATGCGGAACGAACGATCGCCCGCCCCGCCGATGAGGTCTTCGCGTTCATCGCCGACGCCTCCAACAACCCGCGTTGGCAAAGGGGCATGGTTGCCTGCGAATGGATGACCCCAGCCCCCACGGAGGTTGGCTCGAGATACCGTCAGCGAGCCCGCTTCCTGGGTAGGTCGATCGAGTCGGTGTTCGAGGTGACTGCGCTCGATCCGGGCCGGTCGATCACTATTGAGACCATCGAAAGCACCTTTCCGATCAAGGTGACACGTTCGGTCGAGCCCGCCGACGACAGTAGATGCGTCGTCCGGGCGCAGATCTCGGGTGGCCCGAAGGTTCCGGCTGTGCTGAGCGGGCTCATGCGCCGCATCGCGCAGCGTTCGGTGGATTCGGACTACGACCGGCTCGTGAAGTTACTCGAAGAACGCACGGGCTAGCCGAACCTCGCTCGTCGCCGACCGCGCTTCGGCGCTGGAGTGGATAACTCTTCCAACGACAAGCCTCCCGACATACGATGAAGGGTGGTCCGGGAGGAGGGTCCGATGAGAAGCACGATCTTCTTGGTGGTTGCCATGGTCGCGGCTGGGGCATGCGGCGGCGAAGACGACACCACGGCAGCGACATCAACGACGACGGCAACGACGGCCACTACCGCCACATCCACAACGGAAGCACCAAGCACAACCACAACAACGACCCTGGCCGTGGCCGAGAGACTCGCTGTGACCTTCTTTGTCGAAATGGACGCAAGCCTGCGAGGAGGGAGCTTCACCGCTTCCGGCCCAGCCGTTGATGCCGGACTCTTCTGCGAGTCCGGGTCTGCAGGCGATCTCGATGCTTTGGAGGCACGTCGAGAGGAGTGGAACACTCGTCTCAAATGCGCTGGGTCCGGGGTGACCCTCGAAGTCTCGGTCGGAGAGTGGACGTATGAGGGCACAGACGAAATAACGTCGGGTACTTGGGTGCTGTCGACGGGCACTGGGCCCTACGAGGGTTTGACCGGCGAGGGAGAAGCATCGATCAAATTCTCCGCCGGCTTCCACGACGAGTTCACCGGAGAGATCTGGCGAGAAGCCGGGTAGCGGCCCGGGTCAGTTAGACCACATCTGGACAACCGCCGATTCCTCGGGCACCACGGCCTTTCTCGGGCTAGATTCGAGCCAGGCAACGAACGAGGAACATGATCACGGACCGTTCGACTGAACGGGTTGCACTCAACGCCGACGTGGTCGGTTACAGCGCGCTGGTTGCCGACGACCTTGAAGCCACCACGGCGACGATGACCGCCTATCACCAGTTGGTCGAAACCGAGATTGCCGCCAACGACGGCACCCTGGCGAACTTCGTCGGTGACAGCTTCATGGCCGTCTTCGGTGACGCCATGGCCGGTTTGCGCACCGCAATCGCCATCACGACGGAGATCGAAGAGCGCAATGCCGACCTCCCGCAGCCTCGCCAGGTTCGCTTTCGCATGGGAATGGATCAAGGGTCCGTCACCGCGGCTGAGGGGAAGTATCACGGGGACGCCCTCAACACCGCCGCCCGCATCCAGACAATCGCACCGGCGGGTGGATTGGCTGTGTCCGGGCCCGTCTACCAGGCGCTGGATGAACCCGCCTTGCGATTCAGGGCGATGGGCCGCCAACGGCTCAAGAACATTCCCGAACAAGTGGATGTGTATGAGTTCGTCGATCTACCCAGCGACGGCCGCCACCGCGCGATGCGGCGCTCCCTGGCGCTTGAGTCACCCACGCTCGCCATCCTCCCAATTCACACAGAGATGGTCGACGACACAGTCCGCGCCACTGCAGGGATGATCCGCCGTGACCTGTTGCATCGGCTGTCGGTGCTTCCGGACCTCGAGGTCGTTGATGCACCGTCCGAACCCAGCGGCCCCCAGGGTTCGGGTGCTCGCTACATGGTCGAAACCGGAGTCCATCAGTTCGGCAACAACGTTCGGGTCTTCGCCGTGTTGTTCGACATGGACACGATGAATGTCGTCAAGTCGCACAAGTGGATGACGACAGTCGAGGAGATGTTCACAGTCTCGGAAGAGCTCGCCGACGAGGTGGCGCATTCGGTCGAGGTCGAATTGGTGATCGGGGAGCCGGCCCGCCTGTACGCGGAGCTCGACGACCCGGCAGCCATCGAGAAGGTGTACCTAGGCTGGTATCACCTGCGCAACGAAACCAAAGAGGGGTGGCACCGAGCACTCGAGCTGTTTGGTGATGTCTCCCGATCGCATCCCGACCGTCCCTATGGATTCACGCTGAGCGCGTTTGCCCTGTGGCTCGGTGCCAGCAACCGCTGGACGGCAGACCCGGAAGCAGCTTTCGACCAAGCAGTCGAGCTGGCGCGGAAGGGATCTGCGGGGGGTGACCCGACGGGCATGGCCCAGGCCGTGGAAGCGGCGGTGCTGATGTCGCGCGGGGAGGTGGATGAGGCGCTCGCCAGACTCGAACACCTCGAGATCGTACGACCCACATGCGACGTCACCTACGGGCTCGAAGGCAGCATCCGGCGCTATCTCGGGGAATGGGAGCGGGCAGTTGAGCTGCTCGATGTCGCCATGCGGCTGACCGGAATCAACAAGCCGTGGTATCCGACCGTGAAGGCATCCTCGCTGTTTGTCGGAGGCCGGCTAGATGAGGCCGCCTCGTTGGCCGAGGGCGTACTCGACTACCAGCCAAACAACCTCGAGGCGCTCCTGGTCTTGGCTGCGGCCCAGGTCGAGCAGGGTTTGGATCGTCGTGCCCGGGCAACGAGCGAACTCATCAAAGAGCGGTTCCCCGCTATTGATGTCGAGGAGTGGCTCGACAAGACGCCTTATCAACGCCGGGAAATCGTCGAGCGCTGGAAGGGTGATCTGATGTCCGCCGGAGCGATCGCGGGCATCTGAGAACGTCGGATCAGCGCGTCTCCAGCACTGCCGCACCGACAGCTGTGCCGTCCTTCACCGCAGTTAGCGCCTGGTTGGCTGCATCGAGCGGGAATACGTCGGCAACCGTGCGTATGGGGATCGTCGTGGCAAGTTCGAGGAATTCGACGGCATCTGCTCTGGTGAAGTTGGCTACGGATCGAATGTGGCGTTCCTGCCAGAGCAGCCCGTAGTCGAACTCTGGGATGCGATCGAGATGGATCGCGTTCACGGCGACAATCCCGCCCGGTGCCAGCGCTGACAGCGCAGCGACCACCGCCTCGCCGGCCGGGGCAAAAGTAACGGTCGCGTCCAGCCGCACAGGAACAGTTTCTTCGTAGGAACCTGCCCAAACTGCACCCATCTCAATGGCGCGCCTCCGCTGCGTCTCCGAGCGAGTGACGACGAACACCTCGCAACCCCAATAGCTCGCAAGCTGCATGGCCAGCAGGGCCGAGGCACCGAAGCCGAACAAGCCGAGAGTGCCGCCCGGCTGGATGCCGCTGAGCTTCAAGGCGCGATAGCCGATGACACCACCACACAGCAGCGGCGCCAGGTCGGAGGCAGGGGGATCCATCGGCAGCGCGAAGGCAAAGGAAGCGTCCACCGTTGTGCGCTCGGCGAAACCGCCGTGCCGATCCCACCCGGTGAACCGAGCCCGCTCGCAGAGGTTTTCCCGACCGCCGATGCAGAAAGGGCATTGACCACATGTTCCGGCCATCCAGCCGACACCGGCCCGATCGCCCTCGTTCCACCCCGTCACGTCGGGGCCGAGAGCCAGCACCGTGCCGACGATTTGATGTCCGGGAACGACCGGTGATGTCCGCACCGGAAGGTCGCCTTCGACGATTTGCAGGTCGGTGCGGCACACTCCGCAGGCGTCAATTGCGAGAAGCAACTCGCCCGGGCCGGGTTCCGGGTCTACGACTTCGGTCAGTCGAAGAGGACCCTCGCCCAGCGGTCCATGCGTAACTAGCAGAGCAGCCTTCATGTTCCCATTCTGGCCCGTTGTGGGTTGGTGGGTCCTGTCATGTTGCGGGATGACCCACCGGGATCAGATACAAAGGTTCGTGATCAGCGGGAAGGTCCAACACCGCGGCGACCTGGTCGTCGTGAAATGCCCCAACCGGTACGGCCCCGAGGTCGAGAGCAACCGCTTGGAGCAACAGGTTTTGGGCGGCGTGACCGACTTCGATCTCCACATAGCGCTCCGCTCGCTCCCCATACTTCTGCGCGGTGCGTGCATAGACGGCAGCAATCACGAAGGTCGCCGGTGCTTTGGCAACCGGATCCTGGGACAGCGCTGCTTCGGCCAGCTCCGGCCGAAAGTCTCCCTCGGCCAGCAATTCGAGCTGATGGTCGGCCGGGTGGTAGTGATGGCGGCCGGCAGCGGTCACCACGTAGATCTCGAGGGGGTAGAGGCCTCCGGCGGAAGGAGCTGTGCGTTGGCCGGCTGGTGAAGTGATCCCTTGCGTTGCCCAGAGCAGTTGTGACAGCTCAGCAAGCTCGAGGGGTGTCTCGCGATACTCGCGTACCGAGCGGCGGGCCGCCATAGTGTCGGTGAGTGATACACCCTCAGCGATCGTAGGCGGGGGAAGTTCGATCATGGCATTCCTCGTCGCGTTCGATGTGGAAGTTGTAACACCTTCGCTTCCGCCGCATGCTGCCAGCATCGTCAGTGCAAGGATCACGGCTCGGACACGCATGATCTGTCCTCCAGCGCGCCACTCGCGAGGTCGTCTTGTTCATCGTGTCACATTCTCTGTCGTGTGAACAGGCGACCTTTGGCGCCTTCGGTTGCCAATATGCTTGGCCACGCCCCGGACTCGAGGATTGAACATGGTCGAAACCGATCGCAGGAAGCTCCGCTTCCAGTGGAAAGCGCACAGGCTCATATGGAATCTGTCGGGCGGACGGCTGGGGAGGAAGCTGCTGGGTATGCCTGTGCTCGAACTCGTGACAACGGGACACAAGTCCGGCCAAGAGAGAAAGATCTTGATCTTCTATGTCGGCTCTGAGAATGCGCCGCTCATCGTCGGCACCAATGGCGGGGCCGCCTACGACCCTGCTTGGGTGAAGAACCTGCGGGCCAATCCGGAAGCTCAGGCACGCTGGAACGGCAAGTGGAGGGATGTATACGCCGTCGAGTTGACGGGGAATGACCACGAGGAAGCCTGGCAGACTGCAGTTGCCGCGTCCGAGACATACCTCGTGTACGAGAAGACGGCAACCCGGCACGTTCCGATCTATCGGCTCGACCCCGCTAGCTAGCGTCGAGTAGTCCGAGGACTCCAGCCAACCACTCGATCGACTCGACGGTGATCGGATCGACGACCAGCTGCACATGGCTCAACCCGCTGTTGCCGAAGGCGGCGAGAGCCTCCGCGACCCGGGCCGGTGAACCCGAAATGGCTTCTGTTCCTTCGTGTTCCGAATCGCCATAAACCCGACCCTGGCCGCCGGGGGCCTGCACCATGACGGCTACCGTCCTCTTCACCGCGGCAGGGTTCCGGCCCACTTCGGAGCAGAGTCCATCGATCTTCGCGCTCAGGGTTGCCAAGCCCGTTGGGGTGTTGCCGTACCAGGCATGCCAGGCGTTCCACATGTCAACGTGGGGGAGTGACGCCCGCAACACCCGGGGACCCTGCGAGCCGACCATGATCGGTGGCCCTCCGGGCCGAGGCCGCGGCACCAACTCGCAATCGCGCACCGCGTAGTACTCGCCGACGAAGTCAATCGCCCCATCCCTCAAGAGAGTGCGGATGATGGTGAAGGCCTCTTCGAAGCGGCTTGCCCGGTGATCGAACGGGAACCCGAACGCTTCGTATTCCGTCCGGTTCCAGCCGGCGCCGAGGCCGAGGATGAACCGCCCGTTCGAGATCTCATCGATCGTTGCTGCCTTCTTGGCGAGCATCGCCGGACTGTGAAACGAGATCGCGGCAACCAAGGGTCCGATCTGAACCCTTTGCGTCACCGCCGCTAAGGCCGCCATCAGCGACCAGGATTCCCAGGGACCTCGGACGCCGTTTGCCGAGCGATAGAGGAGGTGGTCACCCACCCATAGGGAATCGAACCCGGCTGCCTCAGCCGTGACCGCCATCTCGCGGAGCTCTGGCCAGGTGACCTCGCGTTCTACTTCAGGTAGTTGGACTCCGATGGCAAAGGGTCGTGGCATCCGCCGAGACTAGGACCGTTGCTCTCCGGTTGTCAGCCGTGGCGAGGTCCGGCCGGTCAGCAGCTCGAACTCGTAGAGTTCGTCGGTGAACCGCTCGGTGTTTGCGATCGGGATGTCGAGCAAACCCCATGCGATCGCGGTGGCGGCGGCTTCGATACCCCGGTCTTCCCAGTCGCTTTCCGGGTCCGCCCAGGTGGGGAGTCCCGTGTGTTCCACGTAGGCGTGGCGGGTGACGTCATCCATCGTGTGGTACTCCCAAGCGTGAGCCAGCTCATGCAGCAGGGTGTAGTTCACCTGAGTGCAGAGATCCACGCGGGTGCCTGTACCGTCACGATTGAACAGGCCGTCCATACCCAGGCAGCCGTCCCTGTTGTTGTGGGCGTAGATACGCAGTTCGGGGAGGGTAAGACCGGCGGTGTCGAAGCGGTCGATGGCAGCTTCGATCACAACGGTGAACTCCGGACCCGCTCCGTAGATGCCGGCCGGGTCGAGTGCCTCGCCGGGCTTGGCGACGAAGCCGATGTCGTTGATCCGAGCATGCGCCGCCGTAGCGGTCGAGATGCTGCCGCCGAGAGCGAGCAGGGCAAGAATCGCTAGTGCGAACCGGACGGTGGTGGTGGTGTTGTTGAGATGTGCCATGGACGCACTGTCCGAGACAGTGCGTGCAGGCCACGTGCAGCCGGGTTGCAGAACCGAAGTGGCGCTTCAAGGTCAATAAAGACGGGCGGTCTTCGACGCACCTTGCGGTCGCGACGCGTATGGTTCAGGCCACGATGCAGCGTCTGCAATTCAGGGTTCTGGGCTCGTTGGAAGTGGCGGATGATTCGCCGCTCGAGCTGGGTGGTCCCAAGCCGCGCGCCCTACTGGCCCAGCTGATCGCCTATTGCGGTGACGTCGTCTCGTCGGAAGCCCTGATCGACGCCCTATGGGGGGAGGCCCCTCCAGCATCGGCGGCCAACAGCCTGCAGTCCTATGTGTCCCGTCTCCGCAAGACCCTGGGAAGTGAACGTATCGAGTCCCGGGGCAGCGGTTATGTGCTGGTCGCGCAACCCGACGAAGTCGATGCAATCGAATTCGAACGTCTGGTTGATGAAGGAAGAGCGCTGGTCGGCAAGCAGCCCGATAGAGCCGTTTCGATCCTGCGTGAGGGTCTCGAACTGTGGCGCGGCCGGCCCTATGCAGACATAGCCGACGGGTGGCGCCTCGGCGCGGAAGCTACTCGGTTGGAGGAGTTGCGGCTGGCCGCGGTCGAAGATCGCCTTGAAGCCGATCTGGCGTGCGGGAAGCACGCCATTGTGGTGGGTGAACTCGAAGCTCTCGTCGAGGAACACCCGTGGTGGGAGCGGGTGTGGGGTCAGTTGATGACTGCCCTCTATCGGTCCGGCCGGCAGGCGGAGGCACTGCGGGCGTTCCAGCGGGCGAGGCGGATTCTGGGTGAGGAGGTCGGCATAGAGCCGTCGCCCGAACTACGTGCCATCGAGGAGATGGTTCTGCAGCAAAGCCCTGAACTCGGGACGCCAACCGAACCGGAGCCAGTCAGGCCGGCTGCGGGCATGTCGATACGTGGATACGAGTTGCGAAGCCTCGTCGGCCGCACGCCACACGGAGAGGTGTTTCGCGGGTACCACGCAGCAGTGGGTCGCGAGGTCGACGTCGAGATCATAGGGTCCGAGCTGGCCAACAACGCCGCATTCATCCGCGGCTTCGAGTCGACCGCTCGACGGCTGGGTGGGCTGGATCACCCCAACACCGTCCCCGTCTATGACTTCTGGCGCGACCCGGATGCCGCCTACTTCGTCACGGGGTGCCGCCAAGGGGGCAACCTCGCGGAGGTGACCGCGTCACAGGAACTCAACGATGCGCAAGCAGTGAAGATCCTGGAACAGGTAGCGTCGGCGCTTGACGCAGCCCACGCTCGGCAACTGGTTCACGGCAACCTCGCCGCAGCGGCGGTCCAGGTTGACGCCGCGGGAACGGCCGTCATCCATGGGTTTGACCCCGTCAGACCGGATTCGTTCGACAGGTCCATGGCAGCCGACCTTGATGCGTTCGCACGGCTGGCGCAGAACGTCATGTCTGCTCCGCCGCCGTCTACGACCGGCGTCAGCGCTACCGAATTGGCGGCCGCATATCGGATGTCGCTGGATGACGAAGAAGGCGCGGCGGCGACGGTCGAGGTGGAGCGCAATCCCTACAAGGGTCTGCGCGCCTTTGAGGAGGCCGATGCTCGGGACTTCTTCGGCCGGACCGAGCTGGTCGCGCAGCTAGTCGCCCGCCTCGGAGAAACCGGGCCGAGGTCACGTTTCCTGGCGGTTGTTGGACCTAGCGGCAGCGGGAAGTCGAGTGTCGTCAGAGCGGGGTTGCTAGACGCCGTGCACCGTGGAGCGCTTCCCGGTTCTGACGATTGGTTCACGGTGAGCATGTTCCCCGGTGCACACCCTTTCGCCGAGATGGAAGCTGCTCTGTTGCGGATAGCGGTGAACCCGCCGCCCAGCTTGCTGGAGCAGCTGGAGGATGGTCCGCTGGGGTTGGCCCGAGCCATCAATCGGGTGCTCCCCGACGCGACTTCTGATCTGCTGCTGGTGGTCGACCAATTCGAAGAGATCTTTACGCTCACGTCGGAGGATGAGCGGGAGCGGTTTCTCGGGGCACTGCTGGCGGCTCTGGAGGATCCGCGTTCGCGGATTCGCGTGGTGATCACACTGCGGGCCGACTTCCACGATCGCCCGCTGGCACATCACGGCTTGGCGGAGTGGATGAGAGACAGGAGCGAGGTGGTGATCCCGCTCACCAAGGCGGAGCTCGAGGAGGCCATCGCTGGACCTGCGCAACGGGTCGGCGTGGAAGTCGAGCCGGGCCTCGTCTCGGCCGTTGTCAGCGATGTCACCGGCCAAGCAGGCGGGCTACCTCTCATGCAATACGCCCTCACCGGACTCTTTGACCGAAAGACCGGTGCCACGATGACGCTTGCCCAGTACACAGCGAGTGGGGGCATCAGCGGAGCGGTGGCGTCACGTGCCGAGAGTATTTACGGAGAGCTTTCAGAGGCGGAACGGAATCTGGTTCCTCAGGTCTTTCTGCGATTGGTCGCGGTGGCCGATTCAGGAGAGGCGACCCGACGCCGGGTGCGCAGTTCGGAGCTCATGGGACTTGGCGACGATCGGCGTTTGGTCACAAATGTTGTCAACTCGTTCGGGTCGCAACGACTGTTGACCTTTGGACGCGATCCGGTGTCGCGCGGACCAACCGTCGAGGTAGCCCACGAGGCGTTGTTGACGAGATGGCCGCGATTGGCGGGTTGGGTCAAGGCAGCTAGTGACGACGTACGGTCCTTCAACCGGCTGGCTGCGGCGGCGCACGAATGGGTCGACGCCGACCGCTCCGCGGACTACCTCATCACGGGAGGCCGTCTGGAGAGCTTCGAGGCCTGGTCCGATCGAACCGACTTCGCGCTGTCCAGGCTGGAA
>JASJAS010000117.1 GCA_030066875.1 Acidimicrobiia bacterium
TTGAGAGCGAGAGGATGTTCCCCTCACTGTCCTTGAACCAGGCGGCCTTGTCTTTTCCGTCCGCAAGGGTGATCACACCGTCGATCGTTGACCCCATGTCTCCGAAGTCGACGTGTTCGAAAACGACGCCGTTGGATCGAAGTGCCGCCACTGCTCCATCGAAGTCCTCGACTTGGAAGCCGGCCGCGGTTGATTGGTTGGTTCCGGCGAACTGAGACTGATACACAAGGAACGTCGCTCCGCCCGCTTCGTATCGGGCTCCGCCATACTCGTCCTCGCTGACGGGCTCTAGCCCAAGCTTCTCTGAGTACCACCGTTTCGCACGGTCCAGGTCGGATGCCGGTAGGACGGCATGCAAAGGCGTATTGACAAACATCGCAGTTCTCTCCCTCGCTACTGCTACATCCCTGGCCA
This sequence comes from Acidimicrobiia bacterium, assembly GCA_030066875.1. Lineage (GTDB taxonomy): Bacteria > Actinomycetota > Acidimicrobiia > Spongiisociales > UBA5794 > JAAETI01. The sequence goes on from JASJAS010000117.1 coordinate 415, forward strand.
ACCTACACGGGTGCCGCGTCGTTTGGTCACGAAGATTGGGGCCACGCCGCCTCGATGACGGCACAAGCACCTTGAGTGCTAGCAAGCAGCGTTCGCGTGCCCCAGTTGGAGCTCCCGATCATGCGAGCAGGCGGTAGTTACCGACCAGCGTGGCTTGTTGTGGATTGGGTCCGTGCCCTGGGTCACAGCGATCAGAGATATCTTGCTGAAACTTCGCGAATGCGGCAATCGATCCGAGCGGATTGGGCTCGGCCTCTACGTCGGCGATATGCACGAAGGTGCCGTCGGCCAACCGGAAGGTTGCATAGCGGACTCCGCCGGGGTCGGCAGCGTCGAGTTCAGCAAAGACTGCCTCGACCAGTTGTTGGTTCTCATCCGCTCGATCATCCTTGGGGCGATACCGCACTACAACGACGCTCATCTGGCGCTCCTCGCTCGTCCTTCGGCTATTGGCTGTCAGCGTATCCGGGGATTCGGTCTGTTGGGCAGGAGCGCGACCCAGGAAACGGTCGGCCAGCAGGAACGTGGATGCCGTATCCTCGACACATGGCGATAACAGTTAGCCGCAGGGAGCACTCCCTGGCTCGGCATGCAGGGCAAACCACGCTCGAACAGAGGTTTCGGTTCGAAGGCCCCGGAGCGGATGCCGCCGCCATCGGCAGCGTGCTACTGAACGCCCCGCTGGTAGGAGGCGATTCCATCTTCGGTGATCGTCCCGGTGAAGAGGCACCGTCGACGGAAGGTCAACGCAGCCTGTATGGCTTCTCGCCGGCTCCGGGATTTCGCTTTGACGTCGACATCAAGGAACGCTCGCCGGGCGTGTTCCTGGTCCGGTTCGCCCAACCCGGCCGGCGCGTGCCTTACTTGGCAGGGGATCTCCTATGGACCGTCGCTGACGAGAGCGGGGCGGTCGTGTTTCGTGAGCAGATCAACACGGCGGAAACCATCGACGCCGGTCTGCAGCCGCTCGCTGGCGGGAAACCTTCATTGCGGAGGTGGCTCTTCTTCCGCTTGGGCCACCGGCAGGTGATGATCGGTGCGATGGCGAACATCGCGCGGCTCGCGACCGAACGGAACACGTGATCAACCGTTCCTCGACAGGCCCAGGCCGCGATGCTCAGAAGGATCGGCTCGAGCGGCCCTCAATATTGACCCCCTAACCCACGGCCGGCTTCGGTAGCTTTGAGCCATCAGCAGAGCTGGGGAGGGCACATGCTGTTTCATATCAAGCACACCCACACATGGGAAGCTTGTCCCTATCACGATGCCGAGCGCGCGAGTGCGACGTTCGGCAAGGCGATGGCGGGCATCATGGAATCCGATGTCGAGCTGGTTGGCGCGTATGTCGACGGGCCCGCGCATTCCACATTTCTCATCCTGGATGCAGACTCGGCAAGCCAGATAGAGGAGGCGCTTGCTCCCATCATCGATGTGGGGTGGGCGGAGACCCGTCCGGTAGTCAGCTTCGCCGAGATCATGAGCCGGGTGACAGACGAGGGCTGAACGCCCGCTGGATAGACGACTAGGCGGCTCCCGGGTCGTGGCCAAGAGCTTGGGGACTCAGGCTTGGATCAGTCTTCGTCGAGGAGCCGGATAACGAGCCCGCTGGGCAGCTTGGGTGTGAACAGCGTCGATTTGGGCGGCATAACCCGGCCTGAGTTGGCAACGGCCATGACATCCGCGACCGCCGCAGGAAACGGCAGAATCCAGACATCGGCCTTGCTGCCGTCGATCTTCGACTCTGGAGTGTCGGCGACAAAGCTGAGCCGCTTGTCCTTGGCTTCATCGGCGATGCCGAACAAGGGGTCGAGGATCAAGTCCTGCAACAGGTTGACATCCAGCGCCGCATACAGATCGTCGGGGATCGCCTGCCGGTCGAGTTCTAGCCGGAAGTGCCTGCCCTTGATCCTGATACCGAACTCGTTGCGTTGCCGGGGGCGGGCATCGGCCTCGGCGACCTCAACCAGGTTGTGTTCCGACTGAAGTCGAGCAACCACCGCTTTCGCCTTGATGCTGGGATCCGTAATGCACCGGGCGAATGCGCTAACGCGCAACTCGTCGGCAGAAAACAGGCCAACCGGAATGCGTGCCTTCCTCCGCTTCTCCTCAGCGGCTACGGCCGAAGCCGCGGCCAAGCGGTGGTGGCCATCGGTGATGTAGAGCGGCGTGTCGATCCCCTCACACAGGTCTTCTGCCTCGTCGCCGGAAACGATCCAGAGCTCGTGTGAGAGACCATCCGCCGAGGCGAATCGGGTATCCGGCTTGCGTTCGGTGTGCTTCTCCAAACGGCCGTTCACCTCAGAATCCGGACGGTAGGCCAAGGCTGTTGGATTGCCGTAGATGCGGGTTGTACGGACGTACTTGGCCATCTTCCGCTGGGTCTTGTCGATCGTGTCCTCATGCGGTTTCACTTGCCCCGCGTCATATGCTGCGAGTGCGAGGTCGGCGATGATCCCGGTGGCAGCGAGGTCGTCGTCCGCCTGCCGGTATACGAGGACGGCCGGGCCAAATTCGCTGAGCACACCTCGATCGCGCCAACGCGCCAGCCACTCGACGGCCTGAGCATGGGACCGGCGCGACTTTCTACCTAGCGAGTGGCGGAAGCTGACGGGGTCGAGCCGAGCATCTTCACGCTGCCTGGAAGTCAGCGTGGAGGTAGGGGGCCCGACCACACGGTGGCCGTAGCCCTTGGCGGGTATGTAGCCGGCAAAGGGTTTCAGCAGCGAAGGCACGGGAGCCATGATTGCAGGTGCAGAGGCGGCTCGGGAATTGGCTTGACCCAACGCTTCAGCAACGCGGCGGTAGAACCCCGGTCCGGGCGGGGTACCGATGCGTATGCTTGGAGGTCGGCGTCTCGACCGAGACGGCCATGTGCATGAGGAGGGAACCCATGACCGACCATCCCAATCTCGAGGCAGCCCGCACCGGCTACGAGGCGTTCGCCAACGGGGATATGGCGACCGTAAGCGACCTGCTAGCGGACGATATTGTCTGGCATGCGGGCGGAGACAACATCCTGACAGGCGTCTACGAGGGCAAAGAGGCTGTCTTCAACTACTTCGGCAGATTGATGCAGGAGACGGGGGGCAGCTTCAAGAACGACATCCATGACATGCTGGCCAACGACGACCACGGTGTCGCTCTTGTTACCGTACATGCATCGAGGGCCGGCAAGTCGATCGAAGCTCGTGTGGTTCACGTATTCCACATGCGTGATGGCAAGATGGTCGAGTTTTGGGCTAGCGCCGAAGACCAGAGCCTGTTTGACGAGTTCTGGGCATAGCTGGGCTGCCCGGTTGCTGGCAGTTCGCAGATCAGACTGATTGAGCGAGCGAGGCGTTCGCGTCCGGGGAGTCCGCGCTGACCTGGTGGGCTATCACCAACGACGCGCAGAACAGGACGACACCTATGGCCTGATGGGCGAGAGCGAACCATTTGGGGACACCCAACAACACGACGGTCACGCCCAGGGCGATCTGTGCCAAGACGATCACCAATGTCCAGCTTGTCGTAGCCCGGAGCGCAGGCCTGGCAGTCTGGTCCCGACGGACCACGACGAACGCTGCGACTGCGATGCCGGCCACCACAAAGGCAAGCCACCGGTGTATCCAATGCGAGCCGAGAGACTCGAACAAGTTGATCCACCACGGGTCGTGGACCGTCAGCAAGTTGCTGGGAATGATGCGGCCAAACATCAGCGGCCAAGTATTGGATATGTACCCGGCCTTCAAGCCGGCGACTAGGCCGCCGTAGGCGATCTGGACTACGACCGACACCAGCAGGGCCCAAGCCAGATAGCGACCCGAGCGTCGTCCGTCGGGCCTCGACCTGCTGGCTGCGGGTCGTTGTTTCTCCATGCGATTGAAGGCCATCCACAACACCAGGCCCAAAAGGGCAAGCGCTGCCATCAGGTGAATCGTCAGCCGGAAATGGCTTACAACCGGCCGGTCACGGAGCCCGCTCGCAACCATCACCCAGCCCATTGCACCCTGCAATCCGAAGAGCACGGCGATACCCCAATAGGGCAGCGACTCCCTTATCGTCATCCGGCGTTTCCACAGGAACCAAACCAGCGGGAGCACGACCAACAGACCTGCAATCCGGGCGATGAGTCGGTGTGCCCACTCGATGTAGAAGATGCGCTGGTAGTCGGCGAGGCTCATCCCCTTGTTGACTAGTTGGTACTCGGGAGTCTGCTGGTACTCGATGAACGACTGCTCCCACGCGGCATCGCCGATGGGTGGCACCACGCCCGTGACAATGTCCCACTCGACGATGGAGAGTCCGGCCCGAGACAAGCGGACGTAGCCTCCCACGACGACCATTGCGACGATCAGCGCCGCGACCATAAGAAGCCAGCGAGTGATCGGGTCGTCGGGCACATTGCGGGGAGCGCTTCGGGCCTGCCGATCTGCGACCGAGGACATGGGCAGCAAGTCTAGAAAGGCCGCATCGGGGCGGCGATTCAGCCTCGTGCGTGATGTCCCCGGCCGCAGCCAGCCCGACGAATCTCGCTATTCCTCAACAACCCGCTGCATGGTCACGCTCCTGCCATCGCCCCCGCGGATGGCGCATTCGTCTGCCACATGGATCCAGCGAAACTGGTCCCGCCCTCCGGGACCGTCGGCGATTCGTTCGATGTCGTAGGTGCCGCGTTGGCCTTCCGAGCAGCCAGAATCAGCTGCATTCGAGATCCAGGTGAACCGAGCGCCATCCAGTTCGAAGTCCCCCTGGCCAATGGGGCTTGTTTCGAGAGCTTCGACCGACAACGCGATCAGGAAGGTGCGGTCGTCTTTGAGCCTGATGTAGGTACCGGCTTCCAAGCCGCTCCAGGTACCGAGAATCTCCTCGAGCTCGAGTGCGGTCCCGTCCGCCGGCACCGCCGTCGTTGGTGGAAGGCCGGGCGCACCGGTCGAGGAGCTACGGGATGCAGCGTATTCCTCAGCGTATTCGAGAGCCGTCGGTACGCTCGTCGGCCTGGGGAACAGCGGAAATCCGTCGGCCTCAACGAACAGCATCCGGGATTCGACCTCGGGATGTGTCGACCGCAGCCAGGAGCGGAAATCGGAGGTGTACGCAGTGTATTCCTGGTGGCCCGGGCCCGGTTCAGGCTCGGTCGGTTGAGCCTGACCATCTGCTATTACCCAATGTGCCAACAAGACGAGGTCAACCCCAGCCGGTCCTCGGAAGGAATCGGTGAAGGTGACATCGCAGCTGAAGTAGTAGCCGACGGCTGGAGGGAACCCATCAATTGTCACGTCGGGCCACTCACCGAATCCATGCGATGTGCAACCGGTTACCTCGGCCTCTCCCTCTGCCGCAAGCAGCGCCTCGTTCAGCGCCAGGCCTGCGGAGTCGTTTTGCCAGGTCAGTTCGACCCAGGTTTCCGCGTCGTCCGAGTTGAACGCATCGTAGGCTTCCTCTACCACCTCGAACGCCTCGAGTGCCTGCTCGGTGAGATGGCCCGTGACCGGTATCTCTCGCGGCTCTGGATCGAGCAGCCGGAGCAAACCGAAGCTGGCGACCCCGATAACGAGGACTGCGGCGGCTGCGGCCAGAGCTGCGCGAGTTCCGCTCCGGGTTGGCTTCGAAGGCGAGGGCGGTAGTCCCGGCTCCAGCTCGTGTCCCGCTCGGTGGGCGTCACCCATTGTGGGCGGTGCCTGTCTGGTTGATGTTCGTGGCTTCATGGCCAACCTCCGCTCGATCTCGATGAGGGCGGCTTCACGACTCCAAGCCTCCGTCGGCATCGGACTGCCGAACGGGTAAGTGTCGGTCTGGGAGATCTTCTCCAAGACTCTCTGGTCGTTCATCCGTCACCTCCCTGCTCGATCGCACGGGACTCCGGGACTGGGCTTTCTAGCGGGCTCAAGCCCGCGATGCGGCGCAGCCTCCTCATAGCACGGGCTGACCTCTGTTTCGCAGCGTCGACGCTGCAGCCGAGCACTGCTGCAATGTCGGCTAGGGAGAGCTGCTCGTAGGCACGCAGTTGCAGTATCTCCCGATCTGCTGCGCGAAGTCTGTCGAGAGCTCGCAGCAATTCGGCATGCTCGGCGTGGCGCAAGACCACGACCTCCGGGCTGGGATCCGGATGGTTGGCCTGACCATCGAGCTTCTTACGCAGTCTGCTGCGTCTCCGATTGGTGCGTCGGAAACGGTGGACTTCGTTGCGGGCGACTCCGTACAGCCAGGGGAGGGCTTGATTGTCGGCGGGCACGGCAGTGATCTTCTTCCAGGCCACAACAAAGACCTCGGCGGTTGCGTCGTTGGCGTCGTCGGGCGAAAGTCGACGATGGCAATACCTGCTGACGGCTTCGTAGTGCGCGTTGAACAGGCGGTTGAATCGTTGCCTTTCCGACCCGGCGGCTTCCATTTCTCTCCCACGCCAGCGGTTTGCTCTGCTTACGCCCCACAGCCGTATTGCGGTGACAACCAATATTGCTTGTCACCGAGGAGGGTTGGGGGACGTAAAGGGAGTAACCCTGGGTTGAGCACGGGAATGGTTGAGGAGGTGACTGTTCGGTTGCCTCCTCAACCGCCTTCTCAGCTCAGGATCCCAAATACGGAAGTGTCGCCCTCAGAACATTGGCTCTACCGGAGGCTGAACCGTGGGTAGTCGTCGGTGACCAGCATGAACGCATAGGCGTGCACTCGCAGGCTCCACCTGGCAACACCCACGACGAAGTCGAATAGCGACCGCGGATACCGCCCGGTGAAGAGTATTGCGAACCACGCCAAGACCCAGACGATCAGGGCCACGGCCCAGAGCACGGCGAGCACGATGTAGTGGGGGATGGCCAGCAGCCACTTCACCAGCGGGAGCCAACGGTTGAGCTCTTGCTCGACGTCGGGGTAGTCGATCTCCAGACGCACCGACTGCTGGTCCACGGTCGATGGATATCGATCCGTCAAGAGAAACAGGTAGGCGCCGACCCGAGCTCCAAACCGGATGAACTCACGCCAGAAGTCGAACCACCAGCGCGGGTAGAGCTCGCGGAACACAATCATGAGCAGTGTGGCGAAGAATAGCCCGGCAGCGATGCCGCCACTGCTCCTCGAGATTGTTTCCCCGGTCTCGGTGACCACTGTCCAGCTAGCGACGGCCGATAGCGCGCCGAGGACGATCGCAATCGGGATCACCCAGATCAGTCGAAAGAACGACGTGAATCGATCGAGTGTCTCGGGATACTCCACGTCCAGACGGGCGGCGTAGGTGTCTGATGATGGGACCACAGCCCAGCCCCTTTCTACGATGACACAGCCAACCCTACCGGCGCCCCCTCAGATCGCGATTGCCGTCTTGCCGCTTGCGTGGCCGGTAGCGACGTGGGCCATGGCCTCTGCGGTGTCGACCAACGGATAGGTGCGATCGACGACAGGACGAACGTGGCCGTCTTCTACGTATCGAGTCAGCTCGGCCAAATCGGCTCTCTTGACCGGTGCGTAGAACGGAGCACCTTGATTGCGGATGAAGATCGAACCCACGGCCGCCTTCAGCATGCGGGTCAGCGGCCCGAACCAGCGACCGCCGGTTATGCCGCTGTTGGACAGATAGCTGCCGTTGGGTGTGGCCGCACGCCTGCTATCGGCGAGCGAGTGGTTCCCGACGTTGTCCAGGATCAGGTCATAGCGGGTGGCGCCCTTGGTCCAGTCTTCCCTGGTGTAGTCGATGACGTGATCGGCACCAAGCGATCGGACCAGTTCCACGTTCTTCGTGCTGCACACGCCGGTCACCTCGGCCCCCATCGCCTTGGCAATCTGGACTGCGTAGGTGCCGATGCCGCCCGAGGCGCCGTTGATCAGTACCTTCATACCCGGCTGCAACTTGCCGGCATCGCGCAAGCCTTTGATGGCGGTCACCCCGGAGACGGCAAGCACGCCGGCCTGGTCGAGGCTCAGGCTGGGTGGTTTTGGAGCGAGCGCCTCGGCCTTGGCGGTAGCGAACTCGGCGCAGGTGCCTTTGCCTTCTCCGAAGACCTCGTCGCCGGGATGTAGGTCGGTGACGTCTTTGCCAACTGCCTCAACCGTGCCTGCGAGATCGAATCCCGGAGTATTCCGCCGTGGCTTGCGTAGCCCGGTCCCGATCCGAAACACGTACGGCCGCCCGGTCATCGTCAACCAGTCGCCCGGGTGGATTGCGGCGGTGTGGATCCGCACCAACACCTCATCATCCTTGGGCTGTGGCTTGGCGACGTCCTCCAAGGTGAAGACCTCGGGTCCGCCGTACTCGTGTTGCACGATTGCTTTCATCTCTATCTCCTTGTTTGTTGGAAGTCTTGGAACGCAGTAGCGATCCGGCCGGCAGCGCCGGTGACGAGTGCAAGCAAACCCAACACCGGAACGGTGAGCAGGAGGGGATTGAAGAGCATCCTCCCTGCGATGGCGGTGATGTTGTGAACTAGAGCTTCCATTCTTCCTACTTACAGAGTAAGCTTATGGTGTAAGCCTAGAACATACACTGTAAGTTTGTCAAGGGAGAATCTGAGATGGCCACTCGAGACATTCCTCAAGGCACCGTGAAGGCCAGGTTGAACCGGGAACGCGTCCTGCAAGCCGCGGTAGCTCTGGCTGACGAGGCAGGGCTCGAGGCCCTCAGCATGCGCAAGCTCGGCCAGCGTCTCGGCGTCGAGGCCATGTCGCTGTACAACCATGTGAGCAACAAGGACGACCTGCTCGACGGCATCGTTGACATCGTGGTGGGCGAGATAGAACTGCCGATTGCCGGCGAAGACTGGAAATCGGAGATGCGCAAGCGAGCCGTGTCGGCGCGCGAGATGTTCCGGCGACACCCCTGGGCGATCACGGTGATGGAGACGCGAGCGACGCCCGGGCCGGCTTCGCTGCGTTACTACGAGGCGATGATCGCCAGTCTGCGCCTGGCCGGCTTCTCGATAGAAATGGCCGCCCATGTCTTTGCCGCTCTCGATAGCTATGTCTACGGCTTCGTGCTCCAGGAGATCGGCTTGCCGTTCGACAGCAGTGAGGGGGCCGCCGAGGTTGCGGGAAGCATCGTGGAGCAGTTGCCAGTCGACAAGTATCCCTACTTCGTCGAGATGGCGGTCGAGCACGCGATGCAACCGGGCTACAGCTTCGGCAACGAGTTCGAGTACGGGCTCGACCTGATGCTCGACGCTTTGGAGAGAGCACAGGCAGAATCCGCCGCAGGCTGAGAGCAATGCGCAAGGAACCAGTCTGGATTGCCGCCCGGGGCGGTGTTCTCGTCCCGGTCGGCGTCATGGCTGGAGTCCCAGCCAACGGCTCTCGCACGTAGGGTTGTCTTATGAAGCTCTCCTACACAGACTTTGGTGCCATCACGGTCGCGGGAGAACGATACGGGCACGATGTGATCGTCGAGGCTGGCCGGGTGCGGGCACGGGACAAGAAGTCGTCCAAACCCCATCGCAGCCGGTATGGGCACACGCCGCTATCGCTCGACGAGGATATCCCTTGGTCCGGACCCACACTGATGGTGGGAACCGGGGCGAGCGGCAGACTGCCGGTCATGCCAGAGGTCGTCGCCCAAGCGGAGGCGCGAAACATCGAACTGACCACGGTTCCCACTGCTGAGGCGTGCCGGCTGCTGGCCGATGTCGAGCCCGAAGACGTGTACGCAATCCTGCACGTCACCTGCTGACGGTGTTCCGGCTACTCGCCGGGTGTCAGCGGGATCAGGTCGCGCACCTGGGTGAACTCGTCGGTGTTGGCGACCACGTAGTCCCAGATGTCGTCCGGGTTGGCGGCTCCGGCCGGGACGCCGAATGTCATGTCGGCTGCTAGGTAGGCGTGGGCCACCAGCCATGAGCAGATCGGATAGTCATCGTCGTGGGTCAGTCGGCGAAACACGTACGCACCCTTGAGGCCCCAGTCCAGGAGGTGAGTGACGATCTTGGTCCAGCCGTACTGCCGTCCGACATAGCCGTTCGCCTTGGCCACGATCCTCGACCGCTGTTCATCGGGCAGGTCGATCGGCCGAAACGCCGCGACACCAGTCGTGCGTTTCTTGGCATAGCGTCCGAGCGGATGTCGCTTCACTCTGGCTAGCGCCTCAACTGCCATTGCCGAGTGAACCGAGCCCTGCTCAACAATCAATCCGACGTGGTTGACACGAGTCCTCTTCTCGCCAAACGAACGGGTGAAGAAACGGATCGCCTTGGACACAAAACTCGTTCCCTTCGTGAGAAAGATGTCACCTGGTTCGAGAACGAGTTGTGAATCTGGCAAGAATTCCGGCATTTGCACCACCTCTGTTGGTTTGCTTTCCCATACCCTACGCGGTCAAACCGCCGCTGTGTGTGGCAGGGGCTCTCTCACCCGCAGCGAACAACGTTCCGATAGGGTCGGGTGGCGAGGGCCGGTCACGATTGAGTCGGCCATTGGGAGGGTGAGCAATGGACAACAACTACGTCGACCTCGTGCTCGACACGGCCGCCAAAGTCGTGGCCAGCGGTGCAATTGCCGCGAACGGACACGGCAACGTAAGCGTGCCCGTTACCGAGCAAAACGAGATGTACTTCACCGCGGCACCGTCGCTCATAGGCATCGGTCCGGAAGATGTAGTCAGAGTTGCGTTCGACAACACGCTATTGGAGGGCGACCTACCGCCGATTCAGGGCGCGGTGGTAGCGATGCACACCACGCTGTATCAGCAGGAGCCGGCAACCGGCTGTGTCATACACACGCATTCGCCGTACGCAACGGCGTTTGCGGTAGCTCACCGCGACATCGACTGCTGGATCGAAGCGCTGGCGATGTTCGGCATGCCCGACGGAGTGCCAGTCGCCGGCTATGGCCCGCGCGGTTCTGATGAAGCGCTGGCCAATATCCGCGCGGTTTTGCGACCCGGTCTCCCGGCCGTTCTCTTGGCCAATCACGGGGTGCTCGTGTTTCACAGAACTCCAGACCTGGCGATCGTGATCGGCGGGGTGGTCGAGGAAGCGGCGCGGGCGGCCATCAATGCCTCCGCCATCGGGGGACCTGTCGCAATTCCCGGGGCCATGAGGGCGGCTGCGCTACAGCGAACCATGGCGTTCCACGAAGCCGGCACGCAATCGGTGTGATTCGCGTCCCAATCCGAGGCCTCAGCGCGTACCGTTGTGCAAGCGCCGACAAGAGTTGATCGGCCGCGGAGGGAGAAGAGAATGGGAGATCATCCACACGCTGCCCGCTATCGGGAGATGATGGCGGCCGCCAGCCAAGGGGACATGTCCGGATTCGGCGAGGTCGTGTCCGATGACGTTGAATGGTGGGAGATCGGATCGTCGGAACCGGTCCGAGGCAAAGCCGCCTTGATGGCACGCATGGAAGGCTGGGCGGAGTACAACATCACCGCTGATCTCCACGATGTCGTCGCCAACGATGACCACTTGATCGTGCTCTTGAACGCGCACGCATCGAAAGGTGATGACACACTCGACTATCGGGTAGCCGAGATCTACCACATCAACTCCTCCGGACAGGTCACGCAGCGCTGGGCCTTCTCTGACGACACGGCAGCGATAGCGGACTTCTTCAGCTGAGTAGTAGGCGAGAGGAGCGAAATCAGCTGACCACCCACGCCGTCAACAGTGCAAGCGAGTTGATCGAGGCGTGGGCGATGAACGGTGCCAGCAAACTGCGGCTACGCGTGCGGAGTAGGCAAAGCAGGTAGCCGGCCAAGGTGGTTAGGAGTACCGCGGCAAGCAGAAGGGCGATCCGCGAAAGGGTC
>JASJAS010000118.1 GCA_030066875.1 Acidimicrobiia bacterium
TTGTGCGAGAAGCTGACCTGTTTGCCGACCCACGGCTCTTTGCCGCAGACCTCACAACGATATGCCATAGCGGGGAACCTCCTGAGGCGGCGGCGGAGTGTACCAGTGATCGCTTCCCCAAAGGAATGCGTCGTAGCGTAGTGACCGATCGTCCCCGGCGCAGCCGCTGCGCCGTGTTACTTTCTTCTCCATGGCAGGGCGTTCTCTCGCATACCTCACAACCCTCTCGACGGATCAGGTCAAGGGGATTGGCCCCCGCTCCACAAAGCGACTGACAGAAAACGGTATCGAATCGGTTGCCGACCTCTTGCTACACGTGCCCCGTCGCTATCTCGACAGGTCGCAGCTCTTCGACCTTTCCGATGTGCCACTCAACGAGGAGGCCACAATCGGCGGAACCGTACTCAGCGTGCGCAAGCGGCGCATTTCTCGAGGGCGCACGATGATCGATGCCCAGATCACAGATGGAACGAATGTGATCACCGCCATCTGGTTCAATCCCTACCTTCGGATCGCCGAGGGGACCGAGGTGGTCTTATCGGGAAAGGTCGAGCGGTTCCGGGGACGGCTGCAGATCAAGAGCCCCGACATGGCGCGCCTCGAGGCAGATTCGCTGCTCACCGGCAGGGTTGTGCCGATCCACCCGTCGGCCGGAGGTCTCTCGCCTACGAAGATGAGGGCTTCGATTCACAATGCGTTGAAGCGTTCACGGCCGGTGAGCGAGGTGCTGCCGCCAGAGATGTTGCGCCGTTTGCGGTTGGTAGGGCGTGATCGGGCAATCGGGGACATCCATTTTCCGGAGGCTGAATCTGATGTTGAGCCGGCACGGCGGAGGCTCGCTTTCGACGAGTTGTTCCGGTTGGAGATTGCGTTGGCGCTGCGCAAGCGACTCCAAATCGACGAAGCCACGGGCATCGTGCACGATCCGAGCGCACAGATAGTTGGCAGGTTCGTCGACGCCTTGCCCTATCGGCTGACGGCAGCTCAGCGGCGCACCATCGACGAAATCCAGGGAGATCTGGCGTCGCCGCATCCGATGCACCGTCTCTTGCAAGGCGAGGTTGGTTCAGGGAAGACTGTCGTCGCAGTCGCTGCGCTATTGACCGGCATCCAGAGCCACTATCAGGGGGCGGTGATGGCTCCCACCGAGGTCTTGGCCGAGCAGCATTACTTCGGAATCCGCGATCTCTTGATCGATGCTGGTCTTGGGCCCGATCAGCTTGATCCGACCGGCGGCGCAGGCACCACAAGCCTATTCTCGACCAACGAAGGTTCCGCCGTTGGGATCAAGATGGCGCTATTGACTTCGAACAGCGCCGAGGTGAACTTCCTACCGTCCGGGACCGTAAAACGTGCCGAGGTGTTGGCCTGGATCGAGTCCGCCGAGATCGATCTGGTAGTCGGTACTCATGCGTTGATCCAGGAGGGCGTCGCCTTCTCGCGCCTCGGCATAGCCGTGGTCGATGAGCAACACCGCTTTGGTGTCTACCAACGGGTACAGCTTCGCGAGAAGGCGGAGGGCTACGATCCCGACCTCTTGATCATGACCGCCACACCGATACCCCGAACCTTGGCGATGACCTTGTACGGGGATCTCGACGTGTCGGTCCTCGATGAGATGCCGCCGGGACGAAGTCCGGTCAAGACGGTTCACAAGACAAAGCACCCCGCCGACCTGGAAGAGGTCTACGAGTTGGTACGAGGGGAGACAGCCGGTGGACGGCAGGCCTTCGTCGTTTGTCCGTTGGTCGAGGACAGTGACGTTCTGGAGGCGGCCTCCGCCACCGCTGAGTACGACCGATTGCAGGATGTGTTCCCGCACCTGCGCCTTGGGCTGATTCACGGTCAGTTGCGTCCTGCGGACAAGGACGGGGTGATGCACCGTTTCCGTTCCGGCGAGATCGACGTGTTGGTAGCAACGACGGTGATCGAGGTCGGCATCGATATCCCAAATGCGACGGTCATGGTCATCGAGGATGCGGACAGATTCGGGTTGAGCCAACTCCACCAGCTGCGAGGCCGAGTCGGCCGGGGGCCCGATCAGGCAACCTGTGTGTTGGTGGCCGAACCATCGACTCCGGAGGGGGAGGAACGGATAGCTGCCATGGTGGCGACCACCGATGGGTTCAGGCTTGCCGAAGAGGACCTGCGGATTCGAGGACAGGGGACGGTCTTTGGCACCAAGCAGGCGGGAGCCAAGGATCTCAAACTCGCCGATATCCTGCGTGACACGGATCTTCTGATCGAGGCCCGCAACGACGCCTTTGCCCTGGTTGCGGCCGATCCGAACCTCGACGATCATCCCGCGATCCGTGACGAGGTACGCGCCATGCTTGGCAGCGACGTCGACTGGCTGTTCCGGTCATGAGGATCATCGGCGGGGTCGCCCGCAGTCGCCGCCTGGTTGGCCCGGTAGGCGATACCACCCGGCCGATGACCGATCGAATGCGCGAATCCCTGTTTTCTTCGATCAGCGCAGCTGTTGCCGAGTCGAACGTTCTCGACCTCTATGCGGGGAGCGGCGCAATGGGGCTCGAGGCGTTGAGCCGGGGGGCGACCGAAGCGGTCTTTGTCGAACGCGATCGGGATGCCCTCGTAGCTTTGCAGGCCAACATCGATTCGATCGGTCTCGGCGGCCGAGTTGTCGCGAGCGACGTGGGCCGCTTCCTCGACACTTGTGCAGAGCGCTTCGATGTGGCGTTCGTTGACCCCCCATACGCAGTCCCGCTAGCGTCGCTGATGGAGACGATGACGAGGTTGGTGCCATTGCTGACCGAAGGCGCGGTCGTTGCGGTCCATCGACGGCACGGCGAAGAGCCGCCTGCAGCGATTGCCGGTCTCGTACTCGTCGATCAGAGGAGATTTGGGGGCGCCGAACTGTGGCGTTTCAGGAAGGAGCAAGCGTGGTAGCGGCGTTGGTACCGGGGAGCTTCGACCCTCCCACGAACGGCCACCTCGACGTCATCGAGCGTTGTGCCAACCTGTTTGACCGGGTCCTCGTTGCCGTGGTGCGCAACCCGACGAAGGCTCCCATGTTCACCAGCGAGGAACGTATTGCGATGCTGGAAGCCTGTACCCACGAGTGGCGCAACGTCGAGATCGGAGCCTTCTCGGGCCTGCTGGTCGATTACGCCGAGCAGGAAGACATGGATGTCATTGTCAAGGGCCTTAGGGCCATGACCGACTTCGACTACGAGTTCCAGATGTCGCAGATGAACAGACATCTTTCGGGGATTGTGACGCTTTTCGTAGCGACTAAGGCAGAATACGGGTACTTGTCGTCATCGTTGGTGAAACAGGTTGCGGGGCTTGGTGGCGCAATCGACAAGCTGGTGCCCCCGCTGGTCGCCGCGGCAATAGAGGAACGGGTTTCCAATGACTGATCAGCCGCCGAAGGAACCACCGCCGATTCCCGGGCATGTGCTCGACCTGGTCGAACAAGCCCAAGCGGACACAAGGGCAGCGCTCGATCAGCTCATTCTCGAGGTCGAGGCGGCGAAAAACGTTCCTTTGTCCAACAGCGTCATGCTGCCGCGTGAAGAGTTCATCGAGCGGATGCGGGCCATCCGGTCGACCGTCGATCGGCTGCTCGGCGAAGCGGTCGAGGGTCTTCCCGACGAGTTGCGGGCGGCGCGCTGGATGGTGCGGGAACGGGAGGCGTATATCGCTCGCACCAATGAGAAGGCGCGCGATGTCGTGGCCAAGGCAAAGACCCGAAGCGAGGAGCTGGTCTCCGAGAGCTACATCGTTGGTGAAGCCGTCGAAGAGGCCAACACCCTGGTACGCAACTCGGAAAAAGAGGCGGAACGAATCCGGTTGGAAGCCGAGGACGTCGCCGAGCGCTCGTTGTCCGAAGCAGAAACGGTGCTCGGAGAGCTCTTGCGCTACGTGCAGGAGTCCCGGGCGGCGCTGCACGAGCCGCTGCCCCCTGCCGATGAGGTCCCGATTTCCCAGTAGGGTCGGACCATGAACACGCCGTTCACGTTCCACATCGGAGACATGCGTTCGGGTCGCGCCGAACCGCGGACCATCTCAGGGGAGGTCTCGGTTGACTGGCATGTCGAGCTGTCTCGTGTTCAGTCGGAGCCGCCGCTGTTCTTCGAATTCCGGCTGGAAGCAGTAGCCGGAGGTATCGCCGTTACAGGAACGATCGAAGCCAGAGTGCTCCACCGCTGCTACCGCTGTCTCATCGAGTGGGAAGAGCCGGTGCTGCGCGAGGTGAGGCAGCTAATCACAACAGTGGCCGACGAAGAGGAGGAAGCCGACTACCGCCTCGATGGAGACGTTTTCGACTTCGAATCCGTCGTGCGTGACGAATTGTTGCTCGACCTTCCGATCGCTCCCCGGTGCGGGCCGGATTGCGAGGGACTTGTTGACGCGGCCGGAAGCGACTTGAATACGAGCCTCTCCGAAGACGAGCGCGGTGAAAACTCGCCCTTTTCGGTTCTCAAAGATCTACTAGATACGGGGGATTGACCCCCAAAGGACGAGACTCCCATGGCGGTCCCAAAGAAGAAGATGTCGCGCTCCCGCACCCGACGTCGCAAGGCGGGCTGGAAGGTCCACGCTCCGGCGACAGTGGCGTGTCAACGCTGTGGCTCACAGCACCTGCCGCATCGTGTGTGCCACGAGTGTGGAACCTATGACGGGCGTGAAGTCCTCGAAGTCGAGTAACACGGAGCTCTAGCAGTGCCCACCATTGCGATTGATGCCATGGGCGGCGACAACGCCCCCGTGGAGATCGTCCATGGTGGTATCGACGCAGCCAACAACGGTCACAAGATCGTCCTTGTTGGTGACCAGGGCCAAATCGAGTCGATCCTGCAGTCCGTTGGGGCGGACTTGCCGGTCGTTCACGCATCTGAGACGATCGAGATGACAGACGACCCGGCGATCGCGATTCGGGAGAAGCGCGACGCATCGATCTCTGTCGCAGCCAGGATGATCAAGTCCGGTGATGCCGATGCGGTGGTCTCGGCCGGCTCTACCGGAGCCGCGCTTGCGGCTTCCGTGTTTGCGATAGGCCGTCTCAAAGGGGTATCTCGTCCCGCGATTGCCTCCTACTTCCCATCGGGAAGTGTTGTGTTGGACATAGGGGCCAACCTCTCGTGCCGGGCAAGCGACCTTGCCCAGTTTGCGGTGATGGGTGCTGCGCTGGCCCGAACTCACTACGCGCTGGATCGGGCGACCGTCGGCCTGTTGAACATCGGCTCGGAGCCCGGCAAGGGTCGTGTGCTTGAACGGGAGGCTTACGAGCTGATCAGCGCGATTCCCGGCATCGACTTCGTTGGCAATGTCGAGGGAACCGACCTAGCAGCGGCGCGGGCAAATGTGATTGTCTGTGATGGCTACACCGGCAACGTGCTGCTCAAGACCGCAGAAGGTACGGCGAAGCTGGTGCTCAAGTTCATCCTGGAAGGTGTAGCGGCACCCGAATACGCGGAGGCTGTCCAGACGCTGACACCGGCGTTCATGGAGTTGCGGGAGCGACTCAACCCCGAACGGGCGGGTGGTGCCCACCTGCTGGGGGTGAAAGGTGTGGTCGTTGTGACCCACGGATCCTCTTCGCGGCTATCGATCTCGACCGCGGTGGAGACGGCCGCCGAAGCGGTTGCCGGAGGGCTGCCGGAGCTGATTGCGGCCGGCTTGGCGGAGAACGCGGGCTCTACATGACCGGGTCTGCCGAAGCCGAAGCGGCGCTCGGATACGTCTTCACGTCCCCGGAGGTGGTCACTCTGGCACTGACCCACCGCTCCTATGCAGCCGAGCACGCACTCGACGTGTCGTACGAGCGTCTGGAGTTCCTCGGCGACGCCGTGCTACAGCTGGTCGTCACCCGCTACCTGTATGACACCTACGAGGATCTCGCCGAAGGAGAGCTGGCGAAAGTACGCGCCGCGGTTGTCAACCAGAAGACGCTCGCTGCCATCGGCCGTCGACTCGGGATCGGCGATGCGGTCCTGCTCGGCCAGGGCGAGGAAACATCCGGCGGACGGGACAAAGACTCCATTCTCGCTGACATAGTGGAGGCGTTGCTGGGCGCGGTCTACCTAGATGGTGGGTACGCTCCCGCCGCCGAGTTCGTGCTGCGGCACTGGGTGCCGATAATCGAAGAGCGGGCGACAGCTCCAGGTCGCCGCGATTACAAGACCCGACTCCAAGAAATCCTTGCAAAACAGGGCCTCCAACCACGCTACGAGATCAGCGAGAGTGGGCCGGACCACGCCAAGGTCTTTGCCGCCGAGCTTTGGGTTGGCGAGCGGCTTATCGCCTCGGGCCGAGGTAGCTCGAAGAAGCGAGCCGAGCAAGCCGCCGCCAAAGCCGCCACCGCGGCCGACCTGAGCGGCGCCCCGGACCGTGCCTGAGCTTCCCGAAGTCGAGACGACACGGCGCAGCGTCGCCACCACACTGACGGGACGACGCATCGAGCGTGTTGAGGTTGCGAGAGACCGGATGCTGCGCCGCCAGGCGAACCCGGGCGACTTTCGACGGCGTCTCGAAGGACGGTCCGTGCAGGAGGTGGGCCGGCACGGCAAGTTCCTCCAGTTCATCCTTGACAACGATATGGTCTGGATCACCCACCTCGGTATGTCCGGGCGAGTCAGCTTGGTTGCCAGCGATGCCCCGCCAGTGGCGCATTCGAACGTTGTTGTGACGCTCGCGGGCGGCGTGGATTTCCGGTTCATCGATCCGCGAACGTTTGGATTCGTCGCGGTGCTCACGCCGGAAGAGCTGGCCGACTCGACCATCGGCGCGCTTGGCCGTGACGCGCTCACCGACCTACCCCGCAGCCGCGAGCTGCAGACGCTTCTGGCGGGTCGAGCTGCACCGATCAAGGCATTGCTGCTGGACCAGCGGCTCGTTGCCGGTCTCGGCAACATCTATGCCGACGAAGCGCTGCACCGAGCCAGGATCGGACCCCATCGACCCGGAGGTTCGGTTACCGGTCGGGAAGCGTCGGCCCTCCGTAAGGGAATCAAGGACACTCTCGCGCATGCGCTTCGCTACGGGGGGACATCGTTGGATGATCTGGCATATCTGTTGCCTGATGGCCGCACCGGCGACTACATCAATCGACTGCGCGCTTACGGGCGGGAAGGGGAGCGGTGCCGACGCTGTGGAGGCACGATCATCCGCGAGGTGATCAGGCAGCGCAGCTCCTACTGGTGTCCTGGCTGCCAGGTGGGACAAGTCGACTAGAGCATCGGAATGGCGCCATCCTTGCCCGCCATTTGCCTCCTTTGCGACCGCCGTGGCCGACCGATTTGAATCACATCTGTGTCATTCCACTGTAAGCTCAACGCACCGTGTTTCTCAAAACCCTGTCTCTCGCCGGGTTCAAGTCCTTCGCGGACCGAACGCGCCTCGACTTCGAGGCGGGTGTCAACGTCGTGGTCGGTCCCAACGGCACTGGAAAGTCGAACCTGCTCGATGCGCTCGCCTGGGTCTTGGGAACGCAGGCCACCCGAGCGCTGCGCACGGAGAAGATGGAAGACGTCATCTTTGCCGGCACTGCCACCCGTCCGGCCCTGGGGCGCGCAGAGGTGTCGGTTGTCTTCGACAACTCGGACGGCTTCCTCCCCGTTGGCCTCAACGAGGTGAGGATGACCCGCCGGCTCTACAGAGACGGCAGCTCAGAATACGAGCTGAACGGCGTACCGTGCCGGCTGCTCGATCTGCATGAACTGCTCTCCGACGGCGGGGTAGGCCGCAGCCAGCACGTCTTGGTCGGCCAGGGCCAGATCGGCACCATTCTCAACGCCCGTCCCAACGAGCATCGGGCCGTCATCGATGAGGCCGCCGGGGTCACCAAACACAAGAACAGGCGCGATCGCTCGGTACGGCGGCTCGAGCAAACCGAGATCGATGTGGCCCGCCTCAACGACATCCTCGACCAGCAGCGTTCCCGTCTCCGACCTTTGAAACGGCAAGCGAACGCCGCCGCCCGTCACGGAGCCGTCAGAGATGAGATCAAAGCGCTGCACCTCTGGATAGGCGGCGAGAAGCTGCGAACCCTTCGAAACCGCAAGGCCGCAGCAACCGTCGAACACGGCACCCTCGACGCCCGTGTGGCCAAGGACGGGGCAGAACTGGCTGCCCTCAACGTCCAGCTGGCCTCTCTGCGTAGCGAGGCCAGCGAAGTGGGTAACGCCCTCGAGAGAGACACGTCCGCCGTGGCGAGGCTCGAGACCGTTGCCGAACGTTTTCGCCGGATCGGGTTGGTGGCCCGCGAGCGCCGGTTCTCCCTCGAGAGCCGGCAACAGGGCGCGGGGGAGCGCCGACGCGATCTGGAAATCGAGCTGAGCCAACTGCGGCAGGACATCGCGGCGGCGCGTACGGCCGAGATCAGCGCCACCGACATGGCGGATCGCCGGGAAACTGTTCTGCGGCAGCTGGAGGATGAGGAACGATCCCTTGCGGAACAAACCCAACTGCCCGCCGAGGGAGTTGTCGCGAATCTCCGCGGCGACTTGCGTTCGCTGGAAAACGCCGCTGAGCGTGACGCAAGGGAGGCCGAAGCGCTGCAGCGCAGACGGGAGCTCGTCGCTTCCCGAATCGTCGAAGAGGATGACGATGCCGCAACACTGATCCGGGCCATCCAGGAGGCGGATGCGGCTATCGCAGTTGCGCAGCCGCAGTTCACGGGAGCCGCGGCAGAAAGCGCGCAGGCACGGCAGCGGGTTGAAGAGGCACAAGAGCACCAGCGCACCGCAGAGATTGGCGTCGCCGGAGCCAAGGCTCGGATCGAGGCGCTCCAAAACGCACTATCCGGCCTGGGCGATGAAGCGGTGCGGGAACAAGCCCTTGCCGCCGACGGCGTGCTCGGTACGGTGGTGAGCCGATTGGACGTACCCTCAGATCTCGCAGCCGCCGTCGACGCCGCTCTCGGTGACTGGAGTGATGCCCTCGTGGTTGCCGAGCCGGGTCGGCTGGAGGAAGTCGTCCGCACGATCAAGTCGAATGGCTCCGGGGGAGTCGGCTTCGTCGTCCCCGGGGGTTCAGATCGAGATGATGCGCATCGTGCCGCGACAACCTGGGATGTCGATTTGCTCGCCGACAGGCTCGGATCTGGTGCCGACGGCGACCTCGCGCACCTTCTCTTGGGTGACGTCGTTCTGGTCGAAGGATGGACTGCAGCGTGGAGGATTGTTGCCGCCCACCCGGCAGTGAGAGCTGTCACGCCCGAGGGCGACTTGATCACCGCGACTGGAATGCGCGTCGCTCAACCCGACGGTGCCGGTCCCGCAGCGTTGGAAGCTGCCGAGGTCGCTCTGGAGGGGACAGAGGTAGACGCGGCCCGCGCTGAGACCTTGCTAACTACTTCTGCTCGTGATTATGAAGCGCTCCTCAGCAAGGAACGGACCGCTCTCGAGGCCTTAGAGGACCTCGAGGCCAAGCTGGCCGGCCACACCGAAGCATTGGCACTCAACGAAAGGGCGCGCACCGCAGGCCGGGATGAGCTGGAGCGGATAGACGCAAGAGCCGCGGGTATCGCTGCCGCCGTGTCTGCCCGGCAAGAGCGCCTGACCGAACTGCGCTCCAGGATCGAGGAGTTCGAAGGAGAGGAAAGGAACCGTCAAGAAGCATGGGAGGCGTTGAATCGTCGCCGCGACGAAGTGTCCCGACGGCGCGATGAGGCACGAAGACTGCGTGAGGAGGTTGCCGCCGAGCTGGCGAGCACGGCGGAGCGGCGCCGACTGCTGCAGAATCGCATGACGGTGGCGCGGCAGGAACTCGCGGCAATTGATGACAGTCCTGTCGACCCCGTCATGATCGAACGTCTCCAAAGGATCGAAGCCGATTCCAGGCGGTTCCTCGATGTGGTGAAGAACCACATCGCGACCCTCCGGGAGCGCCAGCAGACGCTACGGAGTGAGATGAACGACGCCGATCGGCGGCTTACCGAGGCGAACTCGCGACATGCCGAGCTAGAGGCGGACCAAGCTCTGGCAAAAGAACGAATCTCGGCTCTCGCCATCGAGCTTGCCGAGATCGCGGTGCGCGACGAAGCCGTTGCCGAGGCATTGCGGCGCGATGCCGACGTTGATGAAGAGACCGCGCTCGCAGCGCCCCGGCCGGAGCTGGAGGAAGGAACCGAACCGCAGGATCGTTTGGTCACGCTCGAAGCCCAGTTGCGGCGTATGGGACCAATCAACCCGCTGGCAGCTCAGGAATATGAGGAACTAGCAGCCAACGTCGAGCTGCTTGAAGGGCAGTTAGCCGACCTCGAGGAGTCTCGAGCCGAGCTGCGCAAGGTCATCAAGGCACTCGATGCGGAGATGGCTTCGATGTTCCAGCAAGCGTTCGAGGAGGTTTCCAGGTTCTACGAAGAGAACTTCGCGTTGGTTTTCCCAGGAGGCAAGGGACGCCTCAGTCTCACCGATCCCGACAAGCCGCTGGAAACCGGGGTTGAGATCGAAGCCCAACCGCACGGCAAGAAGATCGGCAAACTGAGTCTCCTGTCCGGTGGTGAGAAGTCGCTCGCAGCATTGGCGTTCCTCTTCGCGGTGTTTCGGGCCCGGCCATCGCCTTTCTACGTCCTCGATGAGGTCGAAGCGGCACTCGACGATTCGAATCTACGTAGGTTCCTGCGGCTGGTGCGGACGCTGCGCGCTAGCGCTCAGGTGGTCATCATCACCCACCAGCAGCAAACAATGGAGGCAGCTGACATCCTCTACGGCGTCACCATGGAACCAGGGGAGTCGTCGCAGGTCATTGCCAAGCGGATCCGCGAACCCGCGGTTTAGGCGGCCGGCTCGACAGCAGGTTGCCGGTCTCAAGGCAGGAGCTCGTCGATTCTCTAGATCTCCTTGGGGCTGAGACAGGTCAGCAGCGGTTGCCTTCCGGCGGCAACTCAGAAGCGGGATCGGGGGCGGGTCGGAACGGTACACCGGTCATAGTGAGGGGTTCGATCGAGCCCGTAGTGCCGCGCGACGGTAGGCTGGGACCGCAAGGAGTGCCACCATGGCAGCTCCCAGTTGAAGAGTGGGAGGATCGCGTTGGCAACGAGGGTGTATCTCGCCGGACCCCTGTTCTCGGAGGCAGAGCAGGCCTTCAATCAGTCCCTTGTCGAAGATCTCGAGGCGATCGGGTGCGATGTATTCCTCCCGCAACGAGACGCCCTCGACTTCAGCAAGCCCGACTTCCAGCGGCTTCCTCCCTTGCTCCAGAGCAAAGCAATCTTTGAGTCTGACAAGAATCAGATCTATGGAGCGGATGTCTTTCTGTTCTGTCTCGACGGGAGAGTGCCCGACGAGGGAGCCTCGGTCGAGCTGGGCCTCGCCTTTGCTCATCGCGAGTTCAGCCCCCGTCACAAACTCATCATCGGTTTTCGTACGGACACGCGAGTTGCCATGGACAACCGACCCCTCAACGCCATGCTCATGGGGGCATTCGACGAGATCTTCAGCACGCGCGCCGACCTTATCGAGTATCTCGAGGAACGTGCCGACGACTTCGTGGTCTGATCTACCGACTTCTGCGAGTCTGAAAACCGCGAACCCGCACGCTCCACTAACCTGCGGCCGATTCTGCTCCTGCGGAGGGCTCACCAAATGGAATGGTTGTACATCGTCATCGCGCTCGTCGTCGTCGGGCTGGTTGCCTTCTGGGTGCTGCGGGGCCGTGGTGCGGGAGCGCCTCCGCCTACGCCGACTGTGGCTCCTCCGGCACCTGCCGGCCTACGAGACCGGCTGGGGAAGACACGTCGCGCGCTGGCCGATCGCCTGGGTGGGGTGTTCAACCGGAGTGGGTTCGACACCGGCTTCTGGTCCGATATCGAGGACTCCTTGGTTGCTGCAGATGTCGGTGTGGGGGCGGCCAGCCGAGCGGTGGAATCGGTCCGGAGCATGAACCCGGAGTCGCCGGGCGCGGTTAGACATCTCCTCGTCGGCGAGCTCGTGTCACAACTAGCAGATGCCGACCGCCACCTCGAGATGTCCGGTGACCCGTCGGTCGTTTTGGTCGTCGGTGTCAACGGGAGTGGCAAGACCACGACGATTGCCAAACTGGCGCAACAGCTCACCACCGCGGCTCGCCCTGTACTACTGGGTGCCG
>JASJAS010000119.1 GCA_030066875.1 Acidimicrobiia bacterium
ATACCGATGGCAGGGTTCCGGGTCCAGGCCGAGGTACGGCGGCCGGGACGCTCGGTAACGTTCACCGAAGCCGAAATCCTCGACGAAGATCGCATCTATGTCCGTGCCTATGGGATGCACATGAGGCGACTTGACTTCGTGGAGTGTCCAACCGCCCCGTTTGAGGTTCCGCCCTTCGAGGCGGCAATCCCTGGTGACTTTCCGATCCACCAGACCACCCACGGTCTTCTCGCCTTCCCCTCCTCGATGGAAGTACGTTACGACCCGGGCAGCAGCATTGGCGGGGGAGGTCCCACGACAGTCTGGATGAGGACGCGGGTGCCGATCCTTGCGGACGAGGAGCCGTCGCCGTTCCAGCGAATCAGCCCGCTGGCCGACTGCGGCAACGGCATCAGCCACAACCAGTATCTCGACGAGATGTTCTTTGTGAATCCCGACCTCGATGTCTCATTGCACCGGGACCCGGTCGGTGAGTGGTTCTGCTCGAAGGCGGTATCTCATTGGCAATCGGACGGAACCGGCCTGGCCGATGCCGAGTTGTACGACGTAGAAGGCCCGGTCGGCAGAGCCGTGCAGAACTTGCTGCTCACCCCGGTTGAACGGGCCTGATCTGGTCTCCCAAACAGGGGCTAGGCGTCGATTGGCGGAACCATGCGGTCGTTAGCCCACGGTATGAGTAGAACGGCGATGATGATCAGGTTCGCGACGAGGCCGAACGGTGCGGCCTTTACCCAGATCAGGCTCAGGATCGTGGAAAGCACGGTCGAGGCGATGATTGCCGTGAGCGCCCAATCGGCTTCTTGGATGACACCGATCCCGGCTACGACAAAACCGGCTAGCGGGATCAGCCAGATGACCGCCATTAGCTTGAAGACCCAGTGCGCGGCGTCGAAACCCGTAAGGAGGAACGAGGGATCCGACGGGTTGTTCTCGTCCTTGACGATTCCCGAAACGGTCAGGGCCCCGACACCGTGAGCGAGGGCGTGGACGAAGAGGAACACAGCAAATGCGATCTTCATGAGGATCCTGTCTACGGGTACATGCCAGTCCTAGCGCATCCGTTCCCACCTCGCTAGAGGCAAGCTTCCCTCGGACGGACCTATCGAGCTCGCATCCGGTGAGCATCGGTTCGAGCTTCCCTTGACTCTCTAGCCCACCGAACGCCTACCTCCATGAACGCACTGCTAGTTTGGACCCATAAGCCGTGGGCGAAGCGGCAAGGCGCATCCGGCCACCCGAGTGTGGCCCTGAAAGAGCGGAGCCGTCGTGGAGAAGATTGGCCGCTACACCATCGAACGCGTCCTGGGGAGTGGCTCATTCGCCACCGTCTGGCTGGGGCACGATGCTGAGCTCGACGTCGACGTTGCCATCAAAGTCCTCGCCGACAACTGGGTGCACGACGAGGACATAAGGCAGCGATTCCTCGAGGAGGCCCGAATCCTGTGGCGGGCGCAGTCCCCTCACATAATCAGGATCCACCACATCGACGTTCTCGAAGATGGCCGGCCCTACATGGTGATGGCTCTTGCCGACCGGGGTTCACTCGAGGACCGGATGGGGGAGCGGGCGCGCAGCCGCCGCCAGTTCACGATCGACGAGGCGGTCGAGACAAGCCTTGACATCGCCTCGGGACTGGAAGCGGCCCACGCCCTCGACATCGTCCACAGGGATCTCAAGCCCTCCGCCGTGCTGTTCCAGAGCGTCGCCGGCAGTGACGAGCCGCAGCTGGTGTTGGCCGACTTCGGGATCGCCAAGTCGATTGCCCAGTCGAAGACAACCGTGGCGACGGGAACACCCCACTACATGGCGCCGGAGCAAGCCGAGGGTCGAGTCGATCAACGGACCGACCTCTACAGTGCTGCGGTGATTCTCTACGAGATGCTCGCCGGCAGGGTTCCCTATGCGTTCGAATCGCTCACGGAGGTTATCCGGGCACAGGCGGCGGCACCGCCCACTGCTATCGAGCTGCTCCGACCCGATACCCCTCCGGCCTTGGCCGCCGCCGTGGCGAAGGCGCTCGCACATGACCCTGATGACCGATTCGGGTCGGTTGCGGAATGGGTCGAAGCACTGCAGTCGAGTCGAGAGCCTGGGATTGATGCGGCCGCAGCCGCGCCGCCGTCCCCGGCGGAACCGCCCACCGAATCGATGGCAGCCACCATGACCGCCGAAGACTTCCTTGCCGCCCAGGCGTCCGCGCCGCCCGAACCGGCCGCACCGCCGCCACCACCGGTCGCAGCTGCACCACCGTCTCCACCTCCTGCCGCCGGCGTTCCCCCGCCGCCGCCGCCGAGCCGGCGCAAGAAGAAGCGGGGCGTGCTGCTACCGCTCATCGGACTCGGGGTCGTCGCCGGGGCGATCGTTGGAGCTCTTGTCTTCCTGACCGGAGGAACCGATGAGGGCCCCGACATCACCGAGGTGTTTGCCGAGCCGGTGGCCTCTAGCGGGATCGATCCATTCACGCCGACACTGGTTCCCCAGCCGCTGGCGCTGCCGGCAGTCCCAGCGGTAGACCTCGAAACGGTCGAGCGGGTTGTCGGCCTGCTCAATCCTCCCGTTGGGGACCTGTCGGGAATCGATCTCGACGATTTCGAGATACCCGGGCTGGAAGTCACCCCGCCGGGGCTCGACCTCGGTCCCCCGGATGTCGATGAAGCGGAAGAAGCGGTCGACTCCGTCGTCTCCACGATCTCGGGGGCGGCGCCCGGTCTCTACGGCGGAACCGAGATCCTCGATGTGTGCGACCGTGACGCGTTGGTCCGATTCATGGAGGACAACATCGACAAGGCCGCGGCCTGGGCGGGTGTTCAAGGCATCGACCCCGATGACATCCCCAACTTCATCGAAGGCCTCACCGATGTCGTCCTCCAGGTGGATACACGGGTCACCAATCACGGTTTCCGCGATGGCGTTGCCAACCCGATCAACTCGGTCCTTCAGGCGGGCACCGCAGTGCTGGTCGATGCATTCGGTGTTCCCCGGGTCCGCTGCTTTTGCGGCAACCCGCTGTTGCCGGCCATAGAGCTCTCGGCAGGGGTCACGGTGCGGGGCACACCTTGGCCCGACTTCGATTTGGGCAACACGGTCGTTGTACAGGCGATCGAGGAAGTTCTCGGGTTCGATCTCGCCGACATTCTGAGCGAACTGCGATTCGTCAAGCCGGTCGGTTCGCATGCAGTTGTCGCCCCCGAGACGACCACTACAACCGCCGCCCCGACCACTACGACGACAATCGTTCTGGGCACCGGCGACGTTCAGGCCACGTTGCGCTGGACCGGAGATGCTGATCTCGACCTCCATGTGATAGATCCCGACGGAACCGAGATCTTCTTCGACAATGCCCGCTCACCCAGCGGCGGCACACTCGATGTCGACATGGTGCCGGATTGCGGCGCCAGCAGCTCGGTCAACGTAGAGAACGTGTTCTGGCCGGAGGGGGGCTCGATCCCGGGCGAGTATCAGGCGTTCGTCGTCCACTACGACGGCAGCTGTGGTGATCCGGGAACCTATGAGCTCGAGCTGAAGATCGACGGAGAGGTAGTGGCCGACGGCACCGGAACCCTCGCCGTTGGTGAGCAATCGGCGCCGATTACTGCAACCAGTGGCTGACCCGCCGTGAGCACGACGAGCTTGCGCTGTGGCGGCCACGAGGTGGCGCTGGCACCGACCGGATCGGCAACGGTAGGCCGCGATCCAAACTGCGACCTCGTTGTCGATAGCCCGCTGGTATCCCGCCGTCATCTCGAGATCGCTGCTGCGGACGGCAAGTGGACGATCCGCGATCTCAACAGCAGCAACGGCACGTTCATTGATGGATCGCCCACTACGGAGACGGCTATCACCCACAGCACGTTGATCTCCTTGGGTCACCCGACGGAGGGGCCTGTGATCGCCCTAACGGTCGGTACGGGGGATCGGGTGGCGGGGAAGCAGACGATCGGACGCGGCCCGGACAACGACGTCGTTGTAGCCGACCTGATGGTGTCGCGGCATCACGCCGAACTCGAGGCCAGGGACGGCTCCTATGAACTTGCCGATCTCGGCAGTCAGAACGGGACGTTTGTCAACGGTGTAAGGATCTTGCGCGCTCCACTGAACTTGGGCGATGTTGTCAGTGTCGGCGGTACATCGCTTGTGTTCGCCCCGGATGGGCTGCGGCCCGCGGAGACTCGCCATGGCGTTTCCTATGCGGCCATCGGCCTGCGGGTGGTTACACAGCAAGGCAAGGTCATCCTCGACGGCATCAGCTTTGCGCTCGACGAGGGTTCGTTCCTCGGTGTGGTCGGCCCGTCCGGATCCGGGAAGTCGACCCTAGTCAACGCATTGACAGGGTTTCGTCCCGCCACCGAAGGCTCGGTCTTCTTCTCCGGGCGAGATCTGTATGCCGAGTATGAGCACATCCGGCAGCGAATCGGCTACGTGCCTCAAGACGATGTGCTTCATATGGAACTCACGGTCGGCCAAACATTGGAGTTCGCTGCCGAACTCAGGTTCCCGTCCGATGTCTCCGCTTCCGACCGTGAGGGGCGCATTGCCGAAGTGCTGGAGGAACTCGGTCTGACTGAACGCCGCGATGTTCGGATCGCCAACCTCTCCGGTGGGCAACGCAAGCGGGTCAGTGTGGCGCTCGAGCTTCTCACCCGGCCGTCGCTGCTCATTTTGGACGAGCCCACCTCGGGCCTCGACCCGGGCTATGAGCGGAGCCTGATGGAGTTGTTGGCCAGGCTGGCCGAAGCCGGGCGCACGGTGATCGTGGTTACCCACAGCGTGCAGAGTCTGCACCTCTGCGATCGGATTCTCTGCCTGGCACCCGGCGGTCGCACCGCTTGGATCGGGCCACCTAACCGGTTGACGGACTACTTCGGGTTGGCCGACTACCAGGAAGTTTTCCGAGAACTGAGCGAGGTCGACGGTGCTGAATGGAGGGCTCGGTTTGAGCATCACCCGGACTACGCCGGGTATGTGCTGGAACCGATGTCGCGCTACGAGGAGGCGACCGGAGATCGCCAGGCGACCAGCCTGCCGAGGTGGGAGTGGTTCCGTCAGTTCAAGGTGCTGACCCGACGGCGGATTGCATCGATCTTCGCCGACAGGAGGACCCTGGCGCTATGGGTTGGGCTGGCGGTGGGGCTCGGCCTGATTCTTCTCGTGGCGCTTCCAGCAGGCGAGCTGGGGAAGCTGGAACCGCCGTTGTTGCGCTTGACCTCACGAGCGCCACTCGTCGTACTCACAGTCGTTCTCGGTGTCACCGAGCTGGGTGCGTTCAACACAATTCGAGACATCGTCGAAGAGCTTCCTCTCTACCGGAGAGAGCGGGCAGTCGGCCTGTCTATTAGCGCCTATGTGGCTTCCAAGACCGCGGTTTTCGGTGTGATCACGGTTGCCCAGGCCGTCATCCTGACCGGTCTCAGTCTGGCGCGGCAGAACGGCCCCCAGGAAGCCGTGCTCTTGGGTTGGCCCTTTGGTGAGATGCTGGTCGTCTTGATCCTCTGCGGTCTGGCGGCAATGGCGCTCGGCCTACTGGTCTCGGCGGCCGTGGACACCGTGGATCGAGCTATGACCTTCCTACCGATCATCTTCGTCCTGATGATGGTGCTGGCGGCCGGTGGCATCTTCCCGAGCTTCGCCAGCACACCCGGTATCAAGCAGGCAAGCTTCCTGGCCAGCTCTCACTGGGGGTTTGCCGGCGTGGCGGCGACGGTGGATCTCAACAACCTGAACATGGTTGGCAACGCTTCGGTTTCGGTGCCGGTGATCGACGTGACCGACCCGGCGCCGCTCATCGAGGCCGTGACCAGTCCCCGCGGTGGGCAGGCACGGTTCTCCCATACGGTGGGCGCCTGGCTGGCGGCCAATGCCGCGTTGGCCACGATCACAGTGGCACTCTTGATCGCGACAGGGTTAGTACTACGAAGACACGATGGCGGATGACTCGGCCGGCACGGCCGGCATGACGTGAGGTGATGGCAATGGTGGACACGACTCAAGGCTCCTCCTGGGCTCCTACGCACCGGGCCCCACCGGAGGGGTTGGACGCCTGGGCAAGCCCGGATGCGGCCGCCCCGCCGACCGGCGATCTCGAAGGTGGAGTCGAGCTCCAGCTAGTCGAGCAAGCAGGAGCCTGGGTGCGGGTGGTCGGGGAGAACCGGTGGGAGGGCTGGGTCGACGGCCGGCTGCTGGAGCAGGTCGACCCCTCGGGCAAGAACAGTGACCAGGCGGCCTATGTACTGCTGGGAGTCGCACTCGTCGTACTTGCAGTGCTCGCGATTCTCGCCTTAGGCGGTGGGTCATGAAACGTGGCGTCGTAGTGCTCACGGTCGCGACAGTTGCTCTCGTCGTGACGGCCGGAGCAGCTTGGGCCCAGGGAGTTACCGGCGGTTGCCGAGCTACCGTGAACGGGCAAACGCCGGACACGCTCACCAGGACTAACCCGCTAGTCGTGTCCAAGGGGGACACGGTCGACCTCGTCGGGATGGTCCCTGCGGCAGCAGGCTCGGGTGACGTTCCGAGCCAGACCGACATCTACGTGGAAGTGGTTGGCGACATCCCGGTAGCCAGCGAGGCGGGTGATGGCCCGCAGTGGGGGGGCACGGTCACGGTGCCGAACGTGATCACCCAGCTTGCTCCCGGCGTGTACAAGGTCAAAGGAACCGCCACCGGGGAAGGCTGGCAGTGCACCGGGAGTGCGTATGTCAAGGTTGAAGGAGGACCGCTGACGGCGGCGGCTGCGGTCGGCGTGCTAGTCGCGGCGGCCGGGGTCGGAGCAGTGGTCCGCTCTCGCGGCCCCAAGCAGGGCCAAGTATTCAGCGAGGCCGGCCCTGCCGGAGGCGGCGGTGCCGGAGGCGGCGGTGGCCCCGAGGTCGGCGCCCGGGCGACTGCCGACGTTGTCACCATTGGGCTGTTTGGGTTGCTGGTCGTACTAGTGGGCTCTTTGGGCCCGTCGTGGGTGTTGTGATGAGTGTTGGAATACCTCCGAGAAAGTGGGCGCACGGCAAGCCCATACGCGGGTTCTGGGGTGGTCTCCTCCTCGGTGTCGGTGTTGCCTTGGTCTTCCACCAGCTTTCCTGGTGGGTGCTGGACGTCAACACGCTTGTCGTGTTGCCGGTGCTGTCAGGGCTGCTGTTTGCCGGGCGCGCCTGGCTCGGGCAACCGTATAGATAGGCCCAAAGGTGCCGGCAGCGGCACGGCTGGCGGGCTTAGTGCTCCAGGACCGAAGGCAACCGGATCGTGATGACCGTGCCCGCTCCGGGTGCGCTTTCCATCTGGATCGACCCGCTGTGTGCCTCGACCAGGTCACGACTGATCGTGAGTCCGAGTCCGGAGCCAGACGACGTCGAACCCTTGTGAAATCGCTCGAAAACACGGTCGACCTCATCGGGCGGCAGTCCAATGCCGGTGTCCGCAACCGTTACGACAACCTCGTCAGCCCCGCCGGACACTCCAAGGGAGAGAGATCCGCCCTCGGGCATGGCTCGCAGTGAATTCACAACCAGGTTGGTAACAACCTGTCGTATCCGGACCGGGTCAACCATGATCTCAGGCACATCACGCGACACCGTCATCCCCATCCTTACCCCCCGTGCATCGGCCAGCCGCGCGTGGGTCTCTGCGACATCGGCAACTACGGCTACAACGTCGGTGAGTTCCATGTGGAGCGCCAGGGCCCCAGCTTCTGCGAGACTCAGCGTTCGCAGGTCCTCCAGCAGGCGCTCCATGACCTTGACCTCATCGAGCAGGACCTCGAGATGATCGGGGTCCGGTTGATGTACCCCATCGAGCATCGCTTCGATCTCGCCCCGGATAACGGTCAACGGGGTCCGCAACTCGTGACCGAGGTCACCGAGTAGCTGTCGCCGCTGTTCGTCGGCGGATTCCAGCCGCTCGGCCATCTGGTTGAAGGAAGCAACCACCGGCGCTGTTGCAGGACTCGTGCTATTCACTCGCACGGAGTAGTCGCCATCCGCCAGTGACCCGGCCGCACGGATCAGCGAGCGGGCCGGAAGCAGTGTCCGGAAAGCGAAACGTCCAAAGACCGCCAGCGCCATGACAAAGAGAATCGGCAAGCCGAAGATCACTAGCCACACCCACCCGGGAACATCGAACGCAACCGTTGCCAGCACGATCAGCAGCGTGAGCACCAGGAGTGGTCCAACGATGAAGAACATGACCAGACCCGCCGCCATGCGGCGCCCAAAGCCTGCCCATGCTTCGGCCCCGGGGCCCGGCCCGCGCCACCCATGCGGCATCTGACCCTCGACCCAGAACTGTCTACGCATCAGCGAACTTGTAGCCGACGCCGTAGACGGTCAACACGTAGGCCGGATGCTTTGGATCGGGTTCGATCTTGCGTCGGATGTTCTTCACGTGAGCATCGATCGCCCGCTCGTATGCTTCGAATGAGACGCCCCGCACGGCATCGAGTAGCTGGGCACGGGTATAGATTCGTCCCGGCTGTCGTGCCAACGTGAGCAGGATGTCGAATTCACTCGCAGTGAGCTCAACCTCGGCGCCGTCCACGGTGACTCTGCGTTTCGGAATGTCAATCGTGACCGCGCCCGCCCGAACCACCTCTCCTCCGCCGACCATGGCATCGGCGCGCCGCAGCACAGCCCGGATTCGGGCAACCAGCTCCTTGGGACTAAAAGGCTTGACTACGTAATCGTCGGCTCCCAGCTCGAGACCAACGATGCGGTCGCTCTCCTCGCTGCGTGCGGTGAGCATGATGATGGGCACGGAAGACCTGGCTCTGAGCTCGCGGGTGACGTCGTAGCCGTCCATGCCGGGGAGCCCGAGATCGAGCACGATCATGTCGGGCCGTTCGGCGCGAGCCAGGTGAAGAGCCCCAGGCCCGTCGCTCGCTTCGAGTACGTCGAAGCCCGCTTGATGCAGGTAGTCGCGCACCAAGCGGGCGATCTTGACCTCGTCTTCGACGACCAGAACTCTTTTCACGGGAACCATTGTTGCACCGGGCGTCAGTCGACGTCTTCGGTCCAACTATCGACTTCCTCCTTGGCGTGGGCCATCCGATGCCATTCCTCGAAGTCGTCTTCGTTTGATTTCCGGTCGCCTCTGCGAGCTCGCGGCCGCTCCCATCTGTCCCAGCCCGGCCAGTCGCGTGATGGCCCACGCCGGGCGAAACCGCGGCCGACAAACGCGAACAGCATCACGAAGAACGCGATCTTGGCAAGCAGCAACAGCGGGAACAGCAAGAGCAACCCTGCTCCTGTCGTCGCCGCCGAGGTACCACCGGTGAACAGGGAAACCAACCCAACGATTGCGAGGGCGGCGATGACAAAACGAAACATTCCTCTTCTCCTTCTTGGTTGAGTAGAGGATCTCGAACAAATGTGGAGAACTTGTGAACAGGTCAGGGAGGTGTGTGGTGGACCACTCAACAAGCTTCTGTCTCATGGAGTCGTGACTACGGCTCCCCGAGGTGAACGGATTGCAATCTCGGTAGCGGCAAACGGTTCCTGCGGACATAGCCTCGGTATTGCGGAGTCATATCCGCAGGAACCGGAAAGAATCAGATAGCGGGATCGACGCCCGTCATCTCGATTGACAGATCCCAGAGCCGCTTTGCCTTGCCCAGGTCTTTGCTGGCGTCACTCGAGTCGACCTGTTGGGCCGGCCCGGACATCTCGCGATACCGGCTTGGGCCGAAATACTGGCCACCCTCAACGCCGGGTGCCGTGGCGGCGAGCTCGGTCGGCCAAGCACCCTCGGCGGCAGTGTTCATGAACGGCCGCATCAAAGGCGTCAGGACCCGGGTCACGAACCCCATGGCGCCGGTGACATGGCGGCCGAGTTCGGTGTCCGAACCGCCGGGATGGACGGCAACCGCGATCGTCTTGGATTCCCTGGCCTGTAGCCGCCGGTCGAGTTCATACGTGAACAGCAGGTTGGCGAGCTTGCTGGCGTAGTAACGCTTCCGCGGGTGGTATTCCCGATCGGCGTTGATGTCGTCCCAAAACAGGTCGCCGTTTCCGAGCCGGTGGCCTGTGCTGGACACGGTCACGATGCGGCTGTTCGGGGTTGCCTCGAGCTTGGGAAGCAGAAGCCCGGTGAGGGCGAAGTGCCCGAGATGGTTGATGCCGAACTGCGACTCGAAGCCATCCTTGGTGATGGTCTTTGGGTTCCACATGACGCCGGCGTTGTTGACCAGCACGTCGAGCCTGGGTTCGCGAGCTATGACTTCCACTGCCTTGTGCACCGAGGCGAGGTCGGAGAGGTCGATCTCGACCAGGTCGATGTCCGCCCCGGGATGAGCATCGGCGATTCGGGCCAGCGCCGCTTTGCCTTTCTCGATGTTCCGGCAACCGAGCAGTACCCGGGCTCCCTTGCCTGCGAACACCTTGGCGGCCTCGAAACCGATGCCGGTATTGGCGCCGGTGATGAAGATTGTCTTGCCCGTCTGGTTGGGCACGTTCTTGTCTGTGAAGTTGGTGATCATGTTGTCCTGTCTCCTGTTTTCGGGCGCGGTCACCCAGGGGTGGCCGTTGCCATGTCGTTTGCTGGGGATTCGCTCGCCGCGGCGAGCGCTAACTACTCGGGCTTGGTCACTGCTCTCCACGTTGCGTCGACGAGCAGATCTACTTCTTCCGTCTTGAGCTGGACACCTGCGGCGATCAGCCGCACCGCCACTCCGAAGGAAAGGGCGTAGATGACCTCAGTTGGAAGAGGAACCAGAAGCTCCGCAATCTCTTCTGCCTTGGCCGCGTCATAAAGCGGGTCGCCGAGGGCCATGAGCCTGGCATGGGCTTCCTCGTAGTACGGAGACTCCTCGAGTTGGGTGAGGAATCGGGCGCGCTCCGGCTCCTCTGCAAGGTACTCGTAGGCCGTGGTAAGGATGTGACGCCATGCTTCGAACGGTTTGGCGGCTTGGTCGAAGTCGGCCAAGACCGCTGCGCTCAGCTCCGCCTTGATCTCCAGGTATGTTGCATAAACGAGTTCTTCTTTGGACTCGTAGTGCACATACGCCGTGCCGGTGGCGACTCCTGCCTCCTTGGCGACTGCACCCATCGATGCTCCATGGAAGCCCCGCTCGGCGACGAGGTTGCGCAGCGCCCTGCGGATGGCTGCTGGACGATCAAGGGTCATGCTGTCTCCATCGCTGCGTCAACGTCGAGTTTCACACCGGTTTCTCGCTCCGACACTAGCCACAGCTTCTCGATGCCCTTATCGACGTCTCGCCGAAGGACAGGTTTGCGCACCGGGGCGCCGTTGTTGCCCCAACGGGGTCCATAGAACTCGCCGCCCTTGGCGTTCGGGTCGGTTGCTGCACGTAGCTGGGGGAGTGCACCCTTGTCTGCAGGCATGCCGGTGTGCCTCGCCATCCACGCCCAGAACGGAGCCGACCGGCCGCCGCCCCCCTGCTCGACCGTATGCACCTGCAAGTTGGTGTGCGACAAGCCCGGGTGGGCCACCAGGCTCTGCGCCTTGACACCGTGCTTGTCGAACTCGCGCTGCAAACCCAGGGCGAAGTGGAAGTTGGCCAGCTTGGCCCTGCCATAAGCGCCCCAGGCCGAGTAGTTGCCTTCCATGTTGACATTGTCGGGATCCACGATTCGGCCGGTGAGGTGGGCGGTGCTGGTAACGGTGACGACTCGTGCCGAGTCCGCGGCCAGGATCGGCTTCAGCAACCCAGTGGTGAATAGCCAATGCCCGAGGTGATTGACCCCGAGCTGCATCTCGAAGCCATCCGCCGTTCGCCGTTCCGGCATTG
Organism: Acidimicrobiia bacterium; assembly: GCA_030066875.1. Lineage (GTDB taxonomy): Bacteria > Actinomycetota > Acidimicrobiia > Spongiisociales > UBA5794 > JAAETI01. The sequence continues at coordinate 11,726 of JASJAS010000119.1, forward strand.
CCATCAGCCCGGCATTGTTGATGAGGATGTCGATCTTGGGGTGGTTGGCTGCAATCTTGGCGGCGGCCGTCTTGGTGCTCTCAAACGAACCAAGATCTAGTTCGATGATTTCGAGGGAGGCATTCGGTTGAGCGGCCAGGATTTCGTCGCGAGCTGCCGCCGCTTTGGCTTGGTTGCGGGCGGCCATCACGACGTGTGCGCCCTTGCCGGCCAGCGCCTTGGCCGACTCGAGCCCGAGCCCACCGTTGGCGCCAGTCACAACGGCGACCTTGCCGTCGAGGTTCGGGATGTCTGCTGCTGTCCAGGCCATTTGCTTCACTCCTTGTCTATGACTGAATATTCGTTCATTATGAATGAACGTTCAGTCTGTGTCAAGGGGTTTTGTCGCTTCTTGCGGACATAGCTCCGGAATACCGAAGGCATATCCGCAGGAACGATGGGGGACCGGCTCGCTGATCCCGTTACTTCGTC
>JASJAS010000120.1 GCA_030066875.1 Acidimicrobiia bacterium
CGACGTGTCCTGGTACACCACCGGCCGGTATTCGGGGTGAAGGTCGGGTTTCAACGGTTCAACTCCTGGTTCTCATGCAGCATGGGACTCTACTACTGGCCGCTCTTGGCCACCTCGGCCAGGAAGGCGGCATTCGACTTGGTGCTCTTCAAGCGGTCGATGAGCAGTTCCAACGCTGCCCCGGACTCGAGGGCCATCAGCACCCTGCGCAGTTTCCAGACCTCGGTCAGCTCATCCGGGTGGAAAAGCAGTTCTTCGCGGCGAGTCCCGGACGCCTCGATGTCGATGGCCGGGTAGATGCGCTTGTCGGCCAACTTGCGGTCGAGCCGCAGCTCCATGTTGCCGGTGCCTTTGAACTCCTCGAAGATCACCTCGTCCATCCGGGAGCCGGTTTCAACCAGTGCGGTACCCAGAATCGTCAGGCTGCCACCCTCTTCGATGTTGCGGGCGGCACCGAAGAAACGCTTGGGTGGATATAGCGCCGTGGAATCGACACCACCGGAAAGGATCCGTCCGGAAGCGGGGGTTGCCAGGTTGTGTGCTCGTGCAAGACGCGTGATGGAATCCAGCAACACGACCACGTCGGTCCCCATTTCGACCAGGCGCTTGGCCCTCTCGATCGCCAGCTCGGATACTTGCGTGTGCTCTTCTGCGGGGCGATCGAATGTCGAGAAGATGACTTCGCCGCGCACCGAGCGCTGCATGTCGGTCACCTCTTCGGGCCGCTCATCGACCAAGACCACCATGAGATGGCATTCTGGGTTGTTGGCCGTGATCGAGTTTGCCAGTTCCTTGAGGACCGTTGTCTTCCCGGCCTTCGGCGGTGACACGATCAGCCCGCGCTGGCCCTTGCCGATTGGGGCGATGAGATCGACGATTCGCGTGAGGATGTTGTTGCTCTGCCCGTCAACCTCCAACCTGAGCCGCACGTCGGGGAAGAGCGGGGTGAGGCTGGCGAATTTGACCCGCTTCTGTGCCGGCTCCGGCTCCATCTCATTGACTTTGAGTGGACGGACCAGAGCCGGGAACTTCTCCTGAGCCCGGGCCGGCCGGATGGGGCCCTCGCAGATGTCACCCTTGCGTAGCTTGTTCTTGCGGATCTGGTTGGCGGGGACGTAGACGTCCTTGTCGCTCGGCAAATACCCGTCGCAGCGCAAGAACCCGTAGCCCTCGGGGAGGATGTCGAGAATGCCGGAGCGGACCTCGAGTTCCGACTCGTCGATCGGTTCTTGCTGCCGGCGCTTGTTGCGGCGTCGGCGGTTGCGACTACCACCCTCCTGACCCTCGCGCCCGCCACCCGGGCGATCGCCACCGTCACCGTTCTGGCGGCTCGACTCGGCCTCATCGCCGCCCTTTGCGGCCTTTTCCTGCTCCTCGGTCGGGGTCGTAACCGCGGCCACCTCCGGCTCCGGGGGAAGCTCGGGCAGCATCTTCTCATCGAACTTGTCGGACCCGATGATGGCGCTTATCAGCTTGGTCTTCTGGAGACCATCGTGCTCAACGTCGATGGACCCCGCCATTTCGCGTAGGGCATCGAGACCCAGCTCCTGGAGTCTGGCTCGGGTAGTTGTCATGGGCGGTTATGTCCCTTCCAACGAGGTATGGCATGGTTGCCTTGTGGTATCTCCGTGCTAGCCAGCGATAGTTCCCTCAAGAGAATGAGAACACGCTTTCGGCGCAGAACGCTGCACACGGAGAAAGGTGGAAACGGATATCGATCCGGGAGTCATCTTACCGCCGCCACACGGCGACGCAAGCGTCCGCCGGGTGTCTCACCAACCGAGCTGCTCGAGAACAGCGTCGAGATGGGGGGGAACCGGCTGCAGCTCCTGAAACTCATCGGCGGCTGTGTCGGGGTCCTTTAGACCGTGACCGGTGAGTGTGCACACAATCGGGCCTTCGGGTAGGTCATCGCGGAACTTGAGGATTCCGGCAACGGAGGCTGCCGAAGCGGGCTCGCAGAAGACCCCTTCCTGACCGGCGAGCAGGCGATAAGCATCAAGGATCTCGGCGTCGGTGACCGCCTCGATGCGGCCTCCTGACTCGTCGCGGGCCGCAATCGCGCCATCCCACGACGCCGGGTTCCCGATCCGGATCGCCGTGGCAATGGTCTCGGGTTCGTCGATGATCTCGCCAGAGACGAGCGGCGCCGCACCGGCGGCCTGGAAACCCCACATATGCGGTGACCTGTCCTCAGCCGTATAGCCCCGCCAGTAGGCGGTGATGTTGCCTGCATTGCCGACCGGCAAAGCATGAACCTCGGGCGCGTCGCCCAGAGCTGCGGTGATCTCCCACGCGGCTGATTGCTGGCCTTCGATCCGAAAGGGATTGATCGAATTGACGAGCGCAACATCGTGGGTCGAGGTCAACTCCAGCACCAAAGCAAGTGCATCGTCGAAGTTGCCGTCGATGGCGACGATCTCCGCGCCGTGGATCACTGCCTGTGCCAGCTTGCCCCTTGCGATCTTCCCCGCGGGGAGGATCACGATGGCGCGTAGACCGGCCCTGGCGGCGTAGGCCGCAGCCGAAGCAGACGTGTTGCCCGTCGAAGCGCAGGCCACAGCCTTGGCACCGGACTCGAGCGCTTTGGAGACGGCCATCGTCATGCCCCGATCCTTGAAAGACCCAGTGGGGTTGGCCCCGTCGTACTTGAGCATGACGAGGCGGCCGACCATCTTTGAGATGACTTGAGCCTCGATGAGGGGCGTGTTGCCTTCGAGCAGCGTGACGACAGGGGTGTCGGCATTGACGCTGAGGCGATCCCGGAATTGGTGGATAACGCCGGGCCAGGTCATAACTCTTCGCTCTCCACCCTGATCGCGGCTGCAACCGCGTTGACGCAGTCGAGTTCGTGAACCTTGGCGAGCGCTTCTTGCTGACGCGATTCGGGGGCCCGGTGAGTCACGATCAGCAACGTGGCTTCGTCGTCGGTGCCTTCCTGCCACACCGATTTGATGCTCACATCGGCTCTGCCGAACTCGGCTGCAATCTGAGCGAGCACCCCGGGCTGGTCGGCAACCTCCAGACGGACATACCACTTGGTCGAGACGCTCCCGAAGTCCGCGAGTTCGGATGGAGCGAAGCGGATGCGCGGTGCGACCTGGGCTCCTGCGAGAATCTCGCGAGCTGCGTCGATGACGTCGCCGAGGACTGCGGTCGCCGTGGGGTCTCCCCCGGCACCGGGGCCGGCAAACAGCAGCTCATCTATCGCTGGACCCTCTATAAAGATCGCATTCGTTGCCCCTCGGATGGCGGCCAAGGGATGATCAGATGGAAGGAGCACCGGATGGACTCTGGCGGATACGCCGGCGTCCGTGTCCTCGGCGATCGCCAAGAGCTTGATCGCATACCCCAGATCGGCGGCATAGCGGATGTCCGCAGCCGTGACCTCGGTTATCCCCGAATGCGGGACGTTGTCGAGCCCGACCCAAGTACCGAAGCCCAAGCTGGCCAGGATGGCGGCCTTCGCAGCCGCGTCCGCCCCGGACACATCGGCGGTCGGGTCCGGTTCGGCGTATCCGAGGTCCTGAGCTTGCTGCAGCGCATCGGCGTAGGCCGTGCCCTCCTCGGTCATTCGCGAGAGAATGAAGTTGGTCGTGCCGTTGACGATGCCCATCACCCGGGTGATCCGTTCTCCGGCAAGTGTCTCCGATAGAGGGCGGATTATCGGGATGCCGCCGCCAACCGCGGCTTCAAAAAGCAAGGCGACCCCGGATTCCTCGGCGGCGGCAATCAGCTCAGAGCCGCGGGCCGCAATGAGTTCCTTGTTTGCGGTAACTACGGGTTTGCCGGCGCGTAGCGCGCGGAGGACGAGATCCCCGGCGGGGTGCTGGCCACCCATCACCTCCACAACCAGGTCGACATCCGGGTCGTCGATCAGCCCGAGTGCATCGGTACTGATCACCCCCCCGGGAACGTCGAAGGCTCGCCTCTTTGCGGGATCGCGTACCGCAATGCGACGCACCTGCAGATCGAGTCCGGTCTTGGCGGCGATCGCCGCATGTTCCTCAACCAAGCGGTGGATCAGAGTGCCACCAACGGTGCCGGCTCCAAGGAGTCCAATGCCAATTGTGTTCATGAGCGGCGACGATAGCGGCTCACTGCCGGCTCACCGCGGCTGAGACCCGTTCAGGGCGTGAGCAGGGTGCCTTCGACCAGGCCAGCGAGCGTGCAGACAGTTCCGAGGTCGAAGTCGGAGCACGAGACGTCCGGTTCGCCAACTCGGTAGCCACGGGTCCACACGACCCGTAACTCGCCGGGCACAAGCGCCTGCTCGAGAGCGGGATCGTCGCATCGCTCTCCCCTCCTCGCAACCGCAGCCGTAGTGATAGGAACTCCGAGCCGCGCCGCGATCCGCTGGAGTTCTCTGCTGGCAAGGGCTTCGGGCACCGTCCCCTGTACGCAGACGTGTGGTGTGGCGCGGACTAGGGAATGCTCCGCAACCAACCCGGCCCACACCTCGGTTCGGAGGTATTGCTCGTGTGTCGCGTGCAGCGCATCGTGGGTAGCGGCGGCGGTGGAACTCATGTCGAGTCCCTGCACCAGCAAGGTGCCAACCAGCAAGGGGACGACGATACGCGAGGAATGCCGTCGCAACACCAGCAGGATCGCACCGATCACGAGCAAATAGACCAGCGGCCAGCCGAATCTGCCCGTCGCCCTAAACCGCAACGCCAGCCATTCCAGCGGAGCGACGACCGGAAACTCCACAATGCGCGTGTGCCCCGCATAAACGGACGGAGAAAGGGCGTATATGGCAAGGAGAACGGTTGCTCCCACCGGAATCCATCGAGTCGCAACTACTCGCCACAGCAGTGGACGGGCGCTGATGAGGACGACAACTAGAAGACCGATCACGCCGAGTCCGAGGTAGTTCACACCCTCGTACTGGCCACCGGTTGCGTCGATCTGCTTGACCACCGGAGAGAACAGGTTCATCGAGAAGAAGCGAAAGTCGTCGTACACCGGATCTGCCGCCGAACCGGCGCCAGAAACCACAAGCGCCGCCAGCGACACGAATCCTGCTGTTGCGAACCACACGACACCGTTCCCGGCCGACATCCGCTTGCGGTAGACGGCCTCTACGACAAACGCCGCAGCAAGCACGGTGACCATGGCGAAGAGGTAGGGATGGACGAAGAACGACACTCCGATCAACAGCCAGAACCGCCGCATTCTCGAACCGGCCCGTTCGTCACGCCCAGCGGAAAGGCCCAGCGCGATCGCCAAGATGATCAAGAAATGAGCCATGAGGGCTGCATGGAAGTAACGGGCGAGCAGGGCTCCCTGGAGAAGACCCAAGACGCTGCCCGCCGCCATCGCCAGGTAGCTACGCCGGCCCAGCACGACGAGCACCGCCACCATCGAGACGGCCTGCATCGCAAAGCAGAAGACCATCCAATAGCCGAAGTAGTGGAAGCCATCGGGCAAGACACCGCTGAGGACTTTGGCGACGACAGCCAGCGCCGGAATGCTGTCGGTGAACACGAGGCTGGTTCCATCGGGATACCCGTAGCTCGAGATGTCGAGCAACGGCCACCCCCAGCCCTCCTTCACATAGAAGCGCAACCCAGCAATGCTCTGCACTGAGTCGTTGTGGGTTGTTGCCCAATAGTCGCTGGTGCCGCGGATACCGTCCCATCCGAGCAGATAGGCGCCGAAGGCAAAGCCGATGAGCCCGGCGATCACGAGTAGAACGACGGGCTTGCGTTCGGCCGTCAGCCGGCTGTGCATGGTCAGCGCCACAGGGGTTCCCTTGCTCGTGCGCCGTGGATCATCCCACGGGGCTCGTCAATCTGTATCGATCAAGGGACGCCGGCGATTAAACGTCTCGTCGCGTTAGATCGTCGTAGGTCTCACGCCGCACGACCAACCGGGCTCGACCTTTGTCAACGAACACAACCGGGGGCCGGAGGACCATGTTGTAGTTGGAGCCCATCGAGTGCCCGTAAGCGCCGGTAACCGGAGTGCACAGGATGTCTCCGACCGCGATGTCGCCAGGAACCGCCGCCTCGCTGACGATGACATCGCCCGCTTCACAGTGCTTGCCGACAACCCGCACGATGCGGCTGCGCTCGGCATTGACGGCCCGCGGCAGAAAGGCTTCGTAGCCACTGTCGTACAGAACGGGCCGCGGGTTGTCGCTCATTCCCCCGTCAACAGCCAGGTATGTCCTGATCGAATCAATGTCCTTGACGGTCCCTACGGTGTACAGGGTGACTGCGGCGCTCGCCACGATCGCCCGGCCCGGTTCGGCCATGATCTTCGCCTCGATCCCGTGGCTGCGGCATGCGCTCTTGATCGTGTCTGCCCATTCGGTGATGGTCGGTGCCGTCTCACCCGTGACGTAGGCGACCCCGAGCCCGCCTCCTACCGAGATCTCGTCGAGGTCGTGCTCGGCGATGAAAGGAGCAAGTGCCCCTATCGCTTTGCGGAAGGAGTCGACGGTGAACACCTGACTACCGATGTGGGCATGGACGCCAACTAGGTTCATTGCAGGTGATGTGCGGGCGCGGGCCATCGCAGCAGCCGCATCGCCACTGGCTACACCGAAACCGAATTTGGAATCCGCGACGCCCGTCTGCAGGTACTCGTGGGTGTGGGCCTCGACTCCGGGATTGACCCTTACCAGCACCTTTGGGGCGGTGAAACCGGCAGCAACGACCTGCTCGATGCGGTCGAGCTCGTCGAATGAATCGACGACGACTCTGCCGACCCCTGCGGTGAGCGCGGCCTCCAACTCGATCACGGACTTGTTGTTGCCGTGCAGGATCAACCGCGACGCCGGCACTCCGGCCTCGAGAGCGACGTGGAGTTCCCCACCCGTCGCGACATCGAGGCTCATCCCTTCCTCCCAGGCGAGTCGCGCCATGGCTTGGGAAAGAAACGCCTTCGTCGCGTATGCAACTCCATCACCGAAGGCCGCGACCGCTTCGCGGCACCGACGCCGCAGGTGTTCCTCGTCGTACACGAACAGCGGTGTCCCGAAGCTCTCAGCCAGTTCGATGACGTCCAGGCCGCCGATTTGAAGCCGCTTGTTCACCACAGACGCCGTGTCCGGCAGGAGGTGACGTGGGATCGGACCGAAGGTCACATGCGCTCCGGAACATCGATGCCGAGCAGTTCGAGCACGAGACTCAGCTCTGCCAGAGTCGTTTCGACCAACCGAAGCCATGACGCCTGGCGGGCCGGATCAGACTCGCGCAGGATGTGACAGGCCTCATAGAACCTCGAAAAATCAGCGACCAACTCGTAGGCATACTCCGCTACGTGGTTTGGGGCGCGGTGCTGGGCGGCTCGTTCGATGACTTCGGGAAGCCTGGCGAGCTGCAGCATCAGGTTGCGCTCTTGCTCTCGCTCTGGGGCAACAACGCGACCTGATTCGACGCTGCGGCCCGCGGCCTCCCGGAGTAGCGAGTTCATTCGCACCGCTCCGTACAAGAGGTACGGTCCGGTCTTGCCGTCGAATGAGGTGAATCGCTCGATGTCGAAGATGTAGTTGGAGGATCTGTGATTCTGCAGATCGCCATACTTGAGCGCAGCCAGACCGACCCTCTCGGCGATGGCGGCCTTTTCAGCAGGAGGGAACTCGGTCGCGAGTTCATTCTCCTCGAGGCGTTTTGCGGCCCGGGCTACCACCATGTCGACGAGATCTCGCAGGGTGAGCAACCCGCCGTCGCGGGTCCGGAACGGCTTGCCGTCGGGCCCATTCACAGTTCCATTGCCTGAATGATCAAGCACCGTTCCTTCGGGGGCGATCCCCGTCTTGTATGCAGCCCGGAACACTTGCTCGAAGTGGAGCGATTGCCGTACGTCGACGATGTAGATCATCTCCTCCGCACCGAGCTCCTCGACGCGGTCCTCGATCGTCGCCAGATCCCAGGTTGTGTAGAGCGTGGCGCCGTCTGATTTGACGAGCAACATCGGCGGGATTTCTTTGGTGTCCTCGTCTGTCATGACCTCGATGACGAGGGCACCCTCGCTTTCGTATGCGAAGCCATCCTCGAAGAGACGCCTCGTCATCGGCGCGAGGCGGTGATTGACCGTGCTTTCCCCGTGCCAGAGGTCGAAGTGGACGTTGAGCCGGTCATATACCTTGGTCATCGCCTCGATGGAGACGTCGCGCATGTGCTGCCACAGAGCGCGATACCCGGGCCGTCCCTCTTGCAGATCGACGACGGCTGCCCTAGCTCTTGCAGCGAAGTCCTCATCGGCCTTGGCGCGGGCGGCCGCAAGCGGATACAGCTCTTGCAGATCCTCGATCGACACCGGCGCTTCGCTCGGGTAGCCGTCCACCTTGGCCTCATCGAAATAGGGAAGCTCGGGATAGCGGTCGGCAATCTCGGCGATGAGTTGCCCATAGGGCATCCCCCAATCGCCCAGGTGGATGTCCCCGATCACGTCGTGGCCCAGCGCCCGCAGAATCCGTTTGACACTCTCTCCGATGATTGCGGGACGGACGTGACCAACGTGGAGTTCCTTCGCAACGTTGGGACCTCCGTAGTCAACAACAACTCGCTTTGGCGCTTGCTGCGGAACACCGAAGTGGCAGGCGTCGTCGAGCTCGTCGATGTAACCCGCGAGGTATTCGTCCGTGAGGGTGAGGTTGATGAACCCGGGGCCGGCAATACCCAGTTCGGCGAACGGCGAAGTATCGGCTATCGCATCGATCACGGCCTGAGCAACGTCACGCGGGTTCTTTCCGGCCTGCTTTGCGGCCGGCATAGCACCGTTGCACTGGAACTGAGCCAGGTCGGGACGGGCAGAAACCGCAATCTCACCGAAGGCGCGTTCGAACCCTTGCGACTCGAAGGCGTCGCCGACTATGTCCGCGAGGGTTGTGATGAGTGACATGAGCAATTTCTCGTTCTTGCGTACGCCGAACGCCTATGAGACCGTTTCTGTACGCAAGAACGACAGGGTGCCGGCTTCGCTGGCAGGCGTGCCCCAGGCAGGATTCGAACCTGCGCTCCCGGCTCCGGAGGCCGGTGCTCTATCCCCTGAGCTACTGGGGCGGGCAAGCCCGGAGTGTACACACGCCCGGAATCCCCTAGAAGATGTTGCCGAGCGCCCCGAGCCGCCACAGTACGAGGAGGTCCATGGTGATCGCTACTGCAACGTGCAGGAAGACGCCGGGCACGAAACTCCTCGACCGCAGCGCGAGGTAGCCGAGAGCCAGCCCGGCGATGATGGCGGCGAACGCCTCCGGCGCGGGCTTCCCAAAATGGATCATCGTGTATGGGACCGTCATGATGACGATCCCGAGCATGCCGAATCGACGAGCCAACCCGAAGGTGAGGAACCCCCTGAAGAAGGCTTCGATCCCGACGAACTGAAACCAGTAGCCGATCTCGTAGAGCCAGAATGCCGCGCCACCCTCGGCGGCCCTGTCATAGAACGGGTAGTAACTGAGGAAACTCTCAAAGCTCGATGCCCAGAACAAAACGGGGAACATCAGCAGGTACATCAGCCCGTAGGCCGGGAAGTGGCGGAGCGTGCCCCGGATGCGATAGCCGTAGTTGCGCGGCGATTCGCGAATGATCCATACGATGATCGCCGCCGGCACCAGGGTGCGCAGCAGCAGAGAAGACAGCCCCCAATACAGGTATGCCCCGACACCGGGATGGCTCGCCAGAGTGCCGCCCGCTTGGGTTGCGACCCAGTCGATTAGGCCGGAGCGCACGTAGTAGTCCGGCCGACCCCAGTAGTGGAACACGAAGAGAAGCAGGGTGCCGCTCATCAGCACGATGAACGCATCTCGGTCCGCCTTCCTGTCGTCTCGGACATCGATGTCCAGCGACAGATCAGGCACACGTGTCAGCAAACCGTCCTCCTTCAGGTGCCGGAGTGTACGGCCGCAAACGCCGGTTGCCGGCTCACTCGCAATACCAGGCTCTTGTTCTGCGTTTGATGCGCGCTCAGTTAGAACGTGTCCGGGGGATTGATCTGGTGACTATGGTTTTTCGCGTACTGGGAGGTCGACATGCGCCCGATTTGGAAAGGTGCCATCTCTTTTGGCTTGGTGACGATCCCGGTCGGCCTCTATTCGGCGACCGAGAGCAAGAGACCGAGCTTCCGTCAGTTGCGGGAATCCGATCATTCGCGCATCCGCTACAAGAAGGTCGCCGAAGCTGACGGTGAGGAAGTGCCCAACGACAAGATCGTCAAGGGCTACGAGTTCGACAAAGAGCGCTACGTCGTCTTCACCTCCGAAGAACTCCAGGACATCATGAAGGGGATCACCGGCGGGATTGTCGACGTCGTTCAGTTCGTCGAGCAAAGCGAAATCGATCCGATCTACTTCCGCAGTTCGTATTACCTGGCCCCGGAGAAGACGGGTCTGAAGGCCTATCGGATCCTTCTTGCCGGTCTCGAAGACAGGAGAATGGTCGGCATTGCCAAGGTGGCGATTCGTGAACGCGAATACCTGGCCACGCTGCGCGCTGAGGAGGGCGTCCTCATCATGGAGACCATGTATTGGCCTGATGAGATCCGGGAACCTCAGTTCGAGATTCTCGACGACGAACTGGAAATCCGGGACGAGGAAGTGGCGATGGCCAACATGATCATCGACAACCTTGCCGGAACCTTCGACCCGTCCGCGTGGCATGACGAATCACGCGAGGCCGTCGAGGCGGCCGCCGCCAAGAAGATCGAGGGAGAAGAGATCGTCGCTCCGGACGTGCCCGAGGCAACCGGTGTCGTTGACTTGATGGACGCACTCCGCGCCAGCGTCGAGGCCACCAAAGGGAAGAAGGCGGTCTAACGCTCCCAGTCTTGTTCCAGGGCTTCGAGCTCCAGGGTGAGGCGCACGGCGACAAGCAGCAAGGTGAACGTGATTGCCGTGACGAGAGCCTGTAGCGCGACCATGTGGTCCCTATCGCCCCGAAGCCAAACCCCTTTAGCGGACAGTTTTCGCGCACTACGGAGCGTGGGCAGGACCCTCCGAATCCCAGGTGACAGACCGCGTAGAGTGGTCGGAGAAGCCCTTGAACACAGGGGCTCGCATTCTGCCGGCCCTGGTCCATTGCTTGATCTCAACGACCGCGACGAGGCTGGGATCGACCCAGCGGGCCGATGTCGGCAATTCGGGATCCGGAATGAACGGCGCATCGGCGATGATCATCTCGTCGAGCGCGGCCCGGATCGCCAGTAGCGCCGCGTCATCGAAGCCGGTGCCGACGGCGCCGATCCAGCGCAAACCGTCGTCCGTCCAGAGCCCGAGAAGCAGCGAGCCAAAGGTATCGGCGCGACCTCCGGTTCCCGCGGTGAAGCCGCCAACGATTGCGCGGGTCCGCAGCACGCGGCTGATCTTGCGCCAATCCCCGGATCTCACCCCCGGCTGGTACCGGGAACCGAGGCGTTTGGCAACGATGCCTTCGAGACCGCGCTCTGCGACGAAGTCCCAGATTGGATGCGGGTCCCCGGCAAAGCGATCCGGGATTACAAAGCCGCCCGGGAATTCGAGTTGATTGAGGCGCTCCAGTCGCTCTTCGAGTGGACGGTCGATCAGGGCTGTCTTGGCGTGAAGAAGATCGAATGCAACGAAGCTGACGGGCACCGGAATCCGACGTTGCCCGGCCTTGGCCAGATTCATGCGTCCTTGCAGCCGTTCGAACGACGGGAGCCCATTGTCGTCCAGCGCAACGATCTCGCCGTCCACTACGACATCAGCGGGGAGACTCCCCCGCACCAACTCCGGGTACCGACCAGTCATGTCGTTGCCGGCACGGCTGTACAGCCTGGCACCTCGATCATCGACGGTGAGCAACCCGCGCACACCATCCCACTTCAGCTCGAACAGCCATTCATCATCGACAAACGGACCGGCCCAAGGCGTGGCCAGCATGGGCCGGTAGCGCCCTGCCAACGAAGGACCTATGCCCCCAGCTCCTCGCGTACCAGCCGGTTCACCAGGCCGCCGTCCAAGCCGGCTCCAGACTTCATGACATGGCCGGTCACCCGGCCCGCCATCTTGGGATCATCAGCTCCGAGCTCGGCAATCGCAGCTTTGACGATCTCCCGCGTCTCATCCTCTCCGGCGAGTTGCGGAAGCCAGCGTGACAGGAACTCGACCTCGTAGGCCAGCTTCGCTGCTTGGTCGACACCTCGCTCGCCGGCAGCCTCGAATTCCTTGCGCGCCTTCTCCATCTTCTTCACGTACGA
>JASJAS010000121.1 GCA_030066875.1 Acidimicrobiia bacterium
CACTCCGAGGCGCTGATCCAGGAGGCCCTGGAGCGGATCATGGACGGACGGACGTCGTTCGTGATCGCCCACCGGCTCTCCACCATCCTGGCTGCGGATCGCATTCTGGTCCTCGACGGGGGCAAGTTGGTCGAGGCAGGGCGCCACCAGGATCTGGTCGACGTCGACGGGCTCTACTCGTCGTTGTACCGAACGCAGTTTGCGGCCGATCCGGGGGTCGGGGTTGAGGCGTAGCCGCCTGCTCATCGCGGTTGCTTCGGCAATACTGATGACGGCGTGCAGCGGAGGTGATGTGGTGTCGGCGCCCACAGCTGAGAGCGTCGAATCGAGTATCTCGAGCACGACGAGTGCCATGTCAAGGCAAGGCTGCGCAGACGTTGTGTCAGCCTCGATCGAGGCCGATTCGGGCGGGTTCACGATCTCCGCCACGATCAGCTCCGCCGATACCGGGTGGGACAAGTACGCAGATCTGTGGGAAGTGCGGACTCTCGACGGCGTCGTACTCGGTGAAAGAGTGCTGGCCCATCCTCATGAGAATGAGCAGCCTTTCACCCGCAGTGTGAGCGGCGTCCAGATACCGATCGACGTCGTTGAGGTCGTGGTGGTGGCGCGGGACTCAGTGGTTGGATTCTGCGGAGACCCTTTCGTCATGAGGGTGCCGCTGCCGTGACGTACGAAGTCTGGACTGACGATCGCTGGATCGAGGTCCCTGTACCCGAAATGGCGGGAGAACCCCTAGTCGTGCCCAATGTTGCAGCCATTGTGCTCAACGAATCCGGCGACGCCTTGCTGTTGCAGCGACGTGACAAACCGGGTGAACCTGTTCGGGGACTGCTCGAACTTCCTGGTGGCCGCTGGGGAGCCGGCGAAGCGCCTGACGAGGCGATTGCGCGAGAAGTCGCTGAGGAAACCGGGATCCGATTGGTGCCGCCGGTTGTGCCGGTGCGTCACATCGAGTCGGGGCCAAATCGGGAGTGCGCCATTGCCCGACCTCTAGCGGTGGTCAATGGTCTCAGCGGGACATACCCTTCCCTGCACGTCCTGTTCGAATGTACCGGCCGTGGCCGTCCCCGCCCGCAACCGGGAGAGACTGCAGAACCGCGATGGTGGCCGGTGACCGAGGTCAAGGAGCTGCTGGCGAGGCATCCGGCGGAGTTCATCGACCAAACACGAGCGATGCTGATTGCCTACTTCGAAGCGGATCTCTAGGGCTCGTCCTCAGGGTCTTGCGGCTCCTGTCTCCCCGGCGGCAGCACGAGAACCGGCCGGCCCGACTCGATCATCACTCGAGCCGATACGCTCTCCCAGGCAGATTGGTCGAAGATCTGGCGAGTGGCGCCGAGCAGAACCACGTCGGCCTCCAGATCCTCGGCCAGTTGTGAAATCGTTCCCGCGGGATCGTCGCCTTCGCGGAAGACCGTTGTCGATTCGATACCCGCCGACTTGAGCGCGGCCACGACCGGTTCGGTCAAGCGCTTGCCGCGTTCCTCGACGTATCTGCGGATGACCGCATCGTCGTGGTCGGCGAGTTCGAATTCCTCAGTGAGCGGGTGCCATCCTTCGGAGCGCAGCGTGTCGAGGAAACTGCGTGGTACCTCGATGACAGTGGTGACGGTTACACGGCTCTCGACACCGAGGAGGTGCCGGGTGAACTCGACGGCAGGTTCAGGGCTAAGCACGCCGGTAGTGGCGATTAGCACGTGCATGAGCGGAATCATAGGTCGTTGTCAAGACCCGGATTCTGCTCTCGTTACTCTGGTGCGACGCTCCCGGGAGAAGAGATGGCGAACAGCACCGGACCCGACGTAGAGACGATCAACAAGGTCACTTGGCAAATCCCCAACGCCCTGTGCCTCATCGGATCGCGTGCAGGCGACGAATGGAACGGGATGACCCAGAGCTGGGTGACGCAAGTTTCGATGAGTCCGGTGCTCATCGCGATATCGGTCGATGCCGCCGCCGTCACCAATCGCCTCATCCGCGCCGGCGGGTCTTTTACAGTCAATCTGTGGGATCAGTCGGATACCCGGGTGTTCGTCAAGTTCTCCAAACCGGCAAGCAAAGACGGCGACACGCTCAACAATCGACCGATTCGGGAGGGGATGACCGGCGCTCCGATCTTCAACGAAGCCGTTGCATTCATCGAGTGCACCGTCGTCGACACTATCGAGTTGGGTAGCCACGACCTGTTTCTCGGAGAGATCGTGGATGCCGGCTTCCATGACGGACGCGAAGGAACTCCGGTCGCGAGCATGAGCGATACCCGCATGAAATACGGCGGTGTGCTCCGCAAAGGGCATCAGAAGGGCCGATGACGTAATGTCGAATTCGCGCAAACAAGGAGGCTGGTCTCATGGATGTTCGGGTTGACGGGAGAGTCGCGCTCATAACGGGCGCCAGTCGTGGCATCGGAGAAGCGACCGCGGCGCAACTACTTGCTTCGGGTGCGGCCGGCGTCACCATCACCAGTCGCAAGGAACCCAACATCGCTGAGGCGGCCGCCCGGCTCAACGACGACCGGGTCCTGGCGCTCGTCGCGCGTGCCGACCGCGAGGCCGATGCGGATGCAGCCTGCGCGGCAACCGTGGAGCGCTTCGGCAGCCTGGACATCCTTGTCAACAACGCCGGCACCAATCCCGCGGCCGGGAACCTAGCCGATGTCGACCTCGGTGCGGTGGGCAAGACGTGGGAAGTCAACCAGCTGGGTCCGTTGCTGTGGGCTCGTTCCGCGTGGAAGCATTGGATGGCGGCACACGGGGGGTCGATCGTCAACGTAGCGTCGGTGGGCGGTCTGCGAGTAGGTCCGATCCTCGGCGCCTACAACGTCTCGAAGGCGGCGCTGATCCACATGACGTATCACCTTGCCAACGAAATGGCGCCCGGGGTACGTGTCAACGCCGTGGCTCCATCGGTGGTTCGGACCCGGCTTGCGGCAGCGTTATGGGACGGTATCGAGGAGCAAACCGCCAAAGCGCATCCCCTGCACCGCATCGGAGAACCCGACGACGTCGCCCGGTCCATCGTCTTCTTGGCATCGGATGCCGCCTCGTGGATCACCGGTGTGGTCCTGCCGGTCGACGGCGGGGTCACGGGTGCAAGTGCGGCGCGGGGTCTCGGCGGTTAGTGCTCACCGTTCATCTGGGCCGGGTCGTAGCCGGGGAAGCCCTCTTGAATCCAGTCGACGTAGGCCTCGGCACTGCCCACATCCCTGCCCTGCGCCGATGACAGCAAGAATCGATGGTGGAGAAAGTCGGCATATCCCTGCACCGGTTCACGGTCTGGCGTATCTGTGCGGATTCGGTGAAGCAGCGGTTCGAAGATCTGGACCCGCCACATCATTGCCATCAGGTCGCGGCTCTCAGCGCTGGAAAAGGGTTCGCGGGCGCTGTGGTAGTGCAGATCGGACAGAATCTGGCGAGCTTGGTGCTCGGCCGCCTCGATGCGCGCTAGTCGGTAGAGCCGAGCCGAGTGAAAGTTGCGCCCGCCGACCTTGACGCTCATCCGGACTCGATTGCCGCCCGACTCGTCGGGGAGCAGGGTCACGTCGCCAACCTCGAACCCGAGGTCGTTGAGCCGGTTGATTCGAGCCCGAATCAGGTAGCGCTCTTCAGGTCCGATGACGGGATCGACGGTCAGTTCTTTCCACAGAGCGTTGTAGCGGGCGATGATGTCTGTTCCCAGGTCGAGATCGGCGTCATCCAGGTTGCTTCCTTGCGACAACGCGATGTCGGCCATCCCTCCGGCAACGTTGACCTCCATGATCTCGAGGTCGTGGCGACGCTGACCCTCGGATAGGTCGTCGCGGATCTCCACGGTCTCAGCATCGATCATGATGGCCTCGACGGCTCCAGCGTCGTACCGATAGAGAACGTTGGATAGTGAGCAGTCGCCCCAGAATCCGCCGGCAAGGTGAAGCTCGACCAGCAAGCCAGCAAATGCATCGAGCATTTGATCGCGCCTGTCGCCGAAACCGCCGCCCCTGATCAGCTCGCGGTAGGTGAAAGTAAACGGCACGTACTCGGTGATGATGGCCGAAGACCACTCCTCGTCGGCGGAGACCCAGCCTCGCTCGACCACCCCTACAGGAGGTGCGACCGGGCGGACCCGGTCCCGCAGTATGCGCAGCGATTCGTACTCGTGGTGGGCGAGGTGGCGGGGCAGTTCCTTGATCGCGTAGAGACCCTCGTCATAGGAAACGAACGCGATGGGGTGACGGTGTACGCCGGTGGGAAGCTCTACGACTCGGCCACCGCTCCAATCTGCCACCGAGATGTCCCAGGGGAGGTCGAGAAAGTCCGGGTGGCCCGGTCGGGTCGAAACAGTCGGGATTGACATCGTCTATTCGCCGAGGGCTCTCTCGAGTTGCTCGATACGTGCTTCGATCGCTTCTCGGTCGAGCGCCGTTGCCTCATCGAGCGCTGCGTTTAGCTTCGAGGCGTGTGCCGCAGGGTCGTTGATGGTGAGGCGACCTCCTGAGGTCATCGCGATTTGCCATGCCGGTACGTTGATCTTCTCCGCGTCGAACGCGGCAAGCCGCTTTTTCAGGTGCTTCAGCTCACTTGCTAGGTGCTCTCTGCTCCGTGATGCGTCCGCCGTTGCCTGGGCTGCATCTCGAAGGTCGCGGCGACGCTGTTCCAGTGCGTCACGCTCGGGTGCATCCGGCGCGAGCGCATCGAGCTGATCGCCGATGGCGCGCAGTTCGGCCAAGACTTCATCGGGGGTGATATCCACCAACTCAAGTTACCACTGCGCGGGTGGCGCGGTGCCCTCTAAGCTCGGATCCATGAGTCTCGCTATCCAGATAACTTTCGATGCCAATGATCCGGCGTCGCTGGCCGACTTCTGGGCTGCTGCACTCGGCTACATCATCCAACCGCCACCGCCGGGCTTCGAATCTTGGGACGACTGGGCCCGCAAGATGGAAATACCCGAAGAGAACTGGAACGATGCCCGCGCCCTGGTTGATCCAGAGGGGCAGGGGCCTCGGCTCTTCTTTCAACGAGTGCCCGAGGGCAAGCAAGCCAAGAATCGGGTGCATCTCGACGTCAACGCCGGGGGTGGACCGGATGCCGAGCACCAGGATCGGGTGGTCGCGGTGGGAAACCACGTGGATCAACTCGTGGAACTGGGCGCCAAGAAGGTCGAGGTATTCGAAATCCGAGGTGACTATTGGGTGGTCATGCAGGATCCAGAGGGGAATGAGTTCTGCGTGCAATAGTCGGGTGACGGTGGCAGCAGCGCCGGTGGCTACCGACCCCGGCGGTAGGTGAGACCCTTGTACCCGGTTGCGAAACCTGCGGCGAGTAGTGCCGGGCCGAGCGGCGACGCATGCGTGGTCTCGCCGTTGACGGAGCCGACGGTGATTGCGCCGCGGCCGCGGTGGGCAATGTCGATGAGACCCGAAACCGCCGCATCATCATGATCGCCCCAGGTGAGCAATGAACGCCCACCCCGCTCGACAAACCCGGCGAGTTCGCCATCGACAAGGATGACATAAGCGCCGGCGCGCCGGCCCGGCGTTCCCGATTCGTGCTCCGGCCACACCAACGTCGCACCGTACGGATTGGCCGGATCCGCTGCGGCCAACACAAGAACCCCCGTTTCGCTGTTGGCCCGCAACCGATCAATGGCCCCCGGAAGGCCGAACTGGGCTCCCCCGAGAGATTCCACGAAGTAGCCGCGACGAACCGTACCTGCATCCTCCATCGCAGCAAGGACGGGATAGAGCCCGGCGAAACCGCCGGCAATGCCCTCGGAGAGCACCGCGGGCCGGGTGACGACGCCGTGTCTTTCGAGCAGCTGCTCGGCCATCGCTTTGGCTTTTTGCTCGGGAGCCGGGCCTGGTTCATCAGCAAGCAAATCCGCGACCAGATACCAGCGTCCCGAACCAGACGGCGGGACCGAAGAGCCGATACTGCGCCGGCTTGGCCGCTTCTTGCTCCTCGAGCCGACAAAAGCCCGCAATGGCGCCAAGGTGTCATTGGTCACTTCCCCCGACCAGACGAGGTCCCAGAGTGCCGCAAGTAGCGCCTGCGGGTCACCCCCGCCCGAGGCAATGTACAGATCGTTGAAGAACGAGGCGCCCCGCTCCATCAGATGACTGCGAACAAGGTCGTGTAGTTCATCGCCCGGTCGGTCATCGTCCGTGATCGTATGCAGCAGCGGAACATGGTCCCGGAAGTAGATGGCAACTTTGCCGTCGCCGGTGCCAAGCGAACCGGACCCCACCCAGACCACCTCACCGGAGGCAAGAAGCAGGTCGAGGTCTGCCTGGTTGTATGTCATGCGGTCAACGAGGATGTCGCGTTCAAGAACCGACGCCGGAACCGCCCGTCCCTGCAACGAGCGCACTACCTCCGTGAGCCGGGCTTGGCTCGCCTGGGTGGCTCCGATGCCCTGCCACGCCGGCAGGAACTGGCCGAGCCGCACTGCATCGACGGCTTCTACCTCGGCACGGAGCACCGCCAGGGAACGTCGCCGCAGCCGGCGCAGCACCTCGAGATCAACCCATTCGGTGCCTTGGCCACCCGGTTGGTAGGCGCCGGAGGCGACCCGCGATTCTTTCTCCAGGCGATGCAGGACCTCGACTGTGACCGCCTCGGCGAGACCAAGGTGAGTTGCTGCCTGGGCGGCGGTAAACGGGCCATGAGTTCTGGCATATCGACCCACAACATCGCCGAGCGGATCAGTCGTGGGCTCGAGCAGTGTCGGCGGAATCCCTGCAGGCGGTTGCACCCCGAGAGCGTCCCGCAATCTGGCGAGGTCCTCGGCCGCGGCCCACTTCTCGCTGCCGCCGACGCGAACCTGCACGGCGCGGCGGCTGCTCTGGAGAGTCTCCAGCCAAGCCGCGACCGGAGCTCCGTCGGGCGTTCGTGCAGTGATGTCCGTTGTGGACAGCGGCCCAAGCTGCCGCAGGGCGTCGTGCAAGGCGTCGGCCCCACCGATTCTGCGGTCGGAGGCCAGCCTCTGCAGTTCGAGTTCGACTTCGGCGATCACTTCCGAGTCGAGCAGGTCGCGGAACTGGGGATCGCCGAGGAGTTCCCGCAATAGGGTGCGATCCAGGGTGAGAGCCGCCGCCCGTTTCTCCGCGAGCGGGGCATCGTATTCGTACATGAACGATGCGATGAAGTCGAACATGAGAGACGTGGCAAAAGGGCTCGGTCCGGTGAGGTCGACCTCGCTGACGCGAATGGTGCGACGGTCGATATCGGCAAGCACCTCCCGTAGCGCCGGCAGATCGAAATAGTCCTGGAGCACTTCTCGATATGTCTCCAACACGATGGGGAATGACGGAAAACGGCGGGCTATGTCGAGGAGATCGGAAGCCCTTCGCCGCTGCAGCCAGAGCGGCGTGCGGGTGCCGGGGCGACGTCGGGGGAGGAGTAACGCGCGCGCCGCGGCCTCACGGAATCGCGCGGAGAAGAGTGCGCTGTGCCCAGCCTCATCGAGCACGAGCTCATCGATCTCGTCTGGAGCGATGATGAGTTCCTCAGTAGGGGGCGGCTCGTCGATGTCGGGGAAGCGAATGATGATGCCGTCGTCGGACCAGACAACGTCCGCATCGACTCCATGCATCTCGCGGTAGCGACGCCGCGCCGCCAACGCCCAGGGAGCATGGACCCGGGCTCCGTATGGTGTGAGTACGACGGTTCGCCAGTCACCGATCTCGTCGCGGAACCGCTGCACGACGACATTGCGGTCAGAAGGAAGCACGCCTGCGACCTCCTTCTCTTCGGCAATGAATCTGGCGAGATTGGTCGCGGCCCATGTATCGAGCCGGTAGTCGGTCTCCAGGGTGGCGACGGCGTCTGTTTCCGTTCTGGTCCCAACGTCCCTCACGAACGCGCCGATCGCTTTGCCGAGTTCGATGGGTCTTCCAGGCCCGTCACCGTGCCAGAACGGGAGTTTGGCGGCGGCTTCGCCCGGGGCCGGAGCGACAATCACGCGGTCGTGGGTGACTTCGGCGATCTTCCATGCCGACGATCCGAGAACGAACGTGTCCCCGACCCGGCTTTCGTAGACCATCTCCTCGTCGAGCTCTCCGATCTTGCCCCCCTCCGGGAGCACCACTGTGTAGAGGCCACGATCGGGGATGGTCCCCGCGTTGGTCACCGCGAGCATCTTGGCGTTGTCGCGCGGGCTGATTGTGTTTTCGACGCGATCCCAGACGATCCGGGGCCGTAACTCGGCGAATTCGTCCGAGGGGTACCGCCCAGCAAGCATGTCGAGCACACCCTCGTACGCGGTGCGGGTGAGATCGCGGAAAGGGAGAGCGCGGCGGACCAGGGAGAAAGCCTCATCAACATCGATCTCACCGGAGGCGGTCATAGCGACGACTTGCTGGGCGAGGACGTCCAGCGGATTCTGCGGCACCCGGGTCGTCTCGATCTCGCCGGCGTACATTCGCTCGACGACGACCGCAGTCTCGAGGAGATCCCCTCGGTGCTTGGGGAAGACGCGAGCCTTCGAGGGCGCGCCCACTTGATGTCCGGCACGCCCCACCCGCTGCAGGCCGCGAGCTACCGAATTGGGTGATTCGACGAGGATCACGAGGTCGACGGCTGCCATGTCGATGCCCAACTCCAGGGTGGAGGTAGCGACCACGCCCCGCAGTTCGCCGGTCTTGAGGCGGCTTTCGATTTCGACCCGTTGTTCCCGGGAAACCGAGCCGTGGTGCGATTGGACCAGCTCTTCGTCTGCAAGGCGGTTGATTTCTGCTGCGAGCCGTTCAGCCAGTGAACGGCTGTTGACGAATAGCAGCGTCGAGGTGTGCCTTAGGATCATCTCCAGCAGCCTCGGGTAGACCGCGGGCCAGATCGATTTCCTTCCAGGCTCGTCCGGGTCGCCTGCCGGCGGAGCCGTCTCCTCCGGCCGAATCATGTCCTCGACCGGGACAACGATCTGGACTTCGAGCTGCTTCTGCCACGGGGCGTCGACCACGGTGACCGGGCGAGGCTGCCATTCGCCCTCTTGGGCGGTCCGGTCGCCGCCTCCGAGGAATTCAGCGATCGTGCTGAGGGGCCGCTGTGTCGCCGATAGGCCGATCCGCTGTGGAGGGTTTTCCGTCAGCGCGGTGAGTCTCTCCAAGCTCAACGCCAGATGGCTGCCGCGCTTGGTTCCCGCAATGGAATGAATCTCGTCGACGATCACGTACTCGACAGACGCCAGCATTTGGCGGGCCTGGCTGGTCAACATCAGGTACAGCGACTCGGGTGTCGTGATGAGCACGTCCGGCGGGTTGCGCAGCATTGCGGTGCGGTCCTGGGGCGGCGTGTCTCCGGTTCGCATTGCCGTCGTGATACGGGGTGGCTCGATGCCGATCTGCTCGGCCATGTTGTGGATGCCCGCCAGGGGAGCGCGCAGATTTCGTTCGATGTCGTATGCAAGTGCCTTCATCGGGGAGACGTAGAGCACTCGGCACCGTTCCGGGGTGGGCGGCACGGGGCTTGCGGCCAAGCGATCAATCGCCCAGAGGAAGGCGGCGAGCGTCTTTCCAGAGCCAGTTGGGGCGTGGATCAGGGTGTTGCTGCCGCGGGAAATCGCCTCCCATCCTTGCTCCTGCGCATCAGTAGGCGACGGAAACGTCGCTTCGAACCAAGCCCGGGTGGGTGTCGAGAATCTGTCCAGCGCCATGAGACGCAGGGTACCCGGAGCCACCGACAGGAATCGGCGGTTCGCGGCTCCGATCGACACCTGGTAGGAACTGGAGAGAACTACAAAATCGTCTTACTCACAGCGGCGCGTGTAAGAACTACGGATCCGCCTCGGAGACAGCGGATTCGGTGATGACTAGTGCCTCGGTCGTCGGCTTCGGGCCGAAGATGGGCTTGAATCGGACCCAGAACCCCGGAGGACAGATGGACATAGCGGTCAATCTCGTCGAGAACTATCTGCGGCTCACCGGCTATATGACTCTGAGCGAGTACGAAGTTCAACGGCGCGACAAACAGGGTCGATTCAAAACGGTTACAGATATCGACATCATGGGCATCAGGTTTCCCGGGGACGTCTACCTCGGTGATCCGCACAAGGAAGCCGACTGCGAACTGCTGGTGATCGATGATCCCATCCTGCAGCTCGAACCCGAGACCATCGATGTGATCGTCGGCGAAGTCAAACAGGGACGCGCCGAGTTGAACCCGGGCATAAAGGACCACGCGGTGCTGCATTCGATGTTGCGGCGAGTCGAGTGGATCTACGATCGAGAAGTCGACGAAGTCATCGATGCGCTGCAGCGCAAAGAGGCATCGGTTGTACCGGGGCGGGCAGGAGGCAAGGTACGAACCCGCCTGGTCGCCTTTGGTCGCAGCCGGCATTCCAACCTGAACACCATCTCATTAGGGCACATCGTTACGACGATGCTCGACTTCTTCGAGGAGCACGAAGACGCGTTCCGGCCGGTTCAGTTCCGGGAGCCTGCGCCGGCGTTTCTCCGGCTGTTGCTCAAATCGGGCTTCGATGTACACAAAGAACGCCCCGGTCGATCCGCCATCGACTAGGGCTGGCTCAACTGCCGATGGGAACCCGCATCCGGCGCAATGTCCGGCCCTTGCGGACCTGGTAGTAGACAACGCCGGCGACGTGCATCACAAACATCAGCAGGAAGACAATGGACAGGACGCGATGCTGGTCGCTCGGCCCGTCGTTCTTGGCGAGAGCCTCCGCGTCGAAGCCTCCCGCTGCGAGCAGCATGGCAATCCCGCTGATCGAGAGCAGCGCAAGCAGGCCGTAGAGAACGTAATGGTTGACGGCGAACAAGACTCGTTCCCAACGGGGCATTTCGAGGTGTTCGGGCCGGTCGGTGCGAATCACCCATACGACCCTGGCGAGCGTAGCGCCGGCCACGACGAGCCCGAGACCGACATGGATCGCATACAGCGCTGCCGAAGGTGGACTGGTGCCGACCATGATCTTGCCGATCGGCCACATGGCGATGATTGCCAGGGCCGTTCCCCAATGGAAGGTGACAGAACCGCGGTTGTAGACGGCAGGCGCAGACACGGGCGCGACTCTAACCGGTCGGCTTGCGTGCAGCTCAGTAAGTGCGAACGACCTTGAGTGCGGTCTCGGCGTTGGCGCCCTCGGCCTTGAGTGACGTAGCGCCGTAGTCGAGGCGGTGCACCGCAATTCTGCACCACTCGCCCGCAATACCTTTGATGACGTCCTCGCTGTCCTCGGGGCCGTACACCCAACGTGCATAGCTGGGGCCCATCAACTCGAGGCGGATCCCCGTTTCCGGGAACTCCTCTCCGGCCTCGGAGAACGCGTACGGGAGCATTCGATGCGCCAGCCAGGCTACGTGTCGGATCCGCGATGTGTCGGCCAGGGGATCATCTTCCTCCTCGTCGAAGGTGAGCAGACCATCCATGGCGTCTTTGATATCGAGGCCGTGAGCCCAGGTTTCCATCAGCCGCAGCGTTCCAAATGCTCGGGCACTCATGTCGCCGGCGATCCAGGCAACCCGGTCCGTTCCATCCATGCGGGATAGCGCGTCGACAACGTCCGCCCGGCTGTTACGCCACCATTCGATGACCTGCTGATAGCGCATGCCACGTCCCTCTGTGACTCCGAGCGCAGTCCACTCGTCGATGTCCGTGATTCTGGCTTTCTTGATCACAGTCGGGCCCTCTTCGATAGCGCGGGCTGCAAATCGCTCGGTGTAGGCAAGGTGGCTCACCGTGTCCTTGATGCTCCAGCCGGGAGCGGAGGTGGGCAGGTTCCACTGCCGCTCGCTTATCCGCTGCAGGAATTGGTCGAGCGCTTGTTGCTCAGCTACGAGGTCTGAGAGGATTTCGCGCATGGGGGGCACATTTTACCGTTGTCCTAGGCGTGGGAATCCTGCGCTGCTGCATTGAGTCGATCGACCATCAGCCGGAGTCTTCCGAGGTGGCGTCTATCGAAATGAAGCCTGATCCTGGGCAGGTCGATATTGTCGTCGTTCGACCGCTCGACCGGAGTTGCGTCGATCTTCTCTATGGCGCCGCTGACGACGATGTCGGCGAATTCATCGTTCAGTTCCTCGACTAGCGCGGCCGATGGCTCGTGCTTGAGCCGTAACACCAGCTTGCCGTCCACGTAGCGTTGCGAGTGGTAGTTGTTGTAGAACCGTCTGATCTCCGCGGCGGTTTCTTCTGCGCTGTTGCTGTAGGTGAAGAGGCTGGTGTCGTCGGGTGCGATCATGCCCTGATCACGGAGCGAGGACACGAACTTGAACCACTCATCCCAGTAGTTGGTGCCCGCCGCTTCCATCAGCACAACGGGATGCATGTCGGACTTGCCGGTTTGAATCAGCGTCAGCAACTCGAACGTCTCGTCTTGGGTGCCGAAGCCCCCGGGAAATATCACAAACGCGTCCGACTCCTTGACAAACATCAGCTTGCGGGTGAAGAAGTACTTGAAGTTGATCAGCCGG
>JASJAS010000020.1 GCA_030066875.1 Acidimicrobiia bacterium
CCAGAATCACTGGGGCACGGAGCGTGTCGCCCATCAGCTGCTACGAGAACGGCAGCCGGATTTCCCGCTGTCCCTGTTCGGGCAGGATCGCGGGATCGATCACAGCTTGAGCAGGCATGTACGCGGGCCGATATCGTTCTTCGCCTTGCCCTCGCTGTATAACCAGGCTGCGATCGTCGTCGATGACCTGCTCGCCCAGAACGCTCCATTCGGCAACACCAACTCGCGCTTGTTCGAGGCACTGGCCTGCGGTGCCGTCACCTTGACCAACCAGACACTCGGGCGCGATGCACTCGGTTTGCAGGCGGTCCCTGCGTACAGGAATGCGAGCGAGTTGTTCGACCTGATTCATGCAGAGCTCGACGGTGCGGACCTCCGCAGCACAGTCAAGGCGCTCCATGCCACGATCCTGGAGCGCCACACCTACGAGTACAGAGCAGCGGAGTTCATTGCCCACCTCGATGACACGGCTTCGCAGACCCGAGCAAGGCGGTCCGCGCCCACCGTGATCGGCTTCTTCCCCGACTACCGCGACAACCCCTATCAGGAGATGATGTGGGCGCAACTTCGCGATGAGGGCGCCATCCCAGTTGGTGTCGACGACGGTTTCGATGCCGTGCCCCTTGTCAAGGCTCTCTCAGACCACCGACTGTTCCACCTCAGTTGGACTGCCCCCATTCTCGGCCCCGCCCGAACGGAAGCCGATCGGTTGGCGCGCTATCGGCGTTTCCTCAGTCTGCTCGACACGCTAGACACAGCGAGAATCCCGTCCATTTGGACGGTCCACAACGTGCTGCCTCACGAGTGTGCAGACCCCAGTATGGAGCGGTCGTTGCGTCAGGAGATCGCCGATCGTGTCGACTTGATTCACGTGATGTGCGAGCGGACGGCGTCCGAAGTCTCGGCCGACTATCAGCTGCCGGCCGGCAAGGTCCGAGTCGTGCCGCACCCGAGCTACATCGATGTCTATCCGAACCTGATTGACCAAGACACTGCGCGATACGAGCTCGGTTTGCACCCCGACGAGATGACCTATCTGTTCTTTGGCCAGGTCAGGGACTACAAAGGTGTCGATCTTCTCCTCGACTCGTTCGAGCGCCTGCACCGCCACCGACCCCGATCACGCTTGATCATCGCAGGACAACCCGGTCGGTTCCCCGGCAGGCCCGAAATCGAACAGCGGGCTCGGGCGCATCCGGCCATCATCTCCCACCTTCACTCGATCGGGGACGCCGACGTGCAGCTCTATATGAACGCCGCCGACGTCGTGGTGTTGCCGTACCGCCAGGTGCTCAATAGCGGAGCGATGATGTTGGCGTTCTCCTTTGCCAGGCCGGTGATCACCGCAGCGGCAGGCTGCATTCCCGAGACGTTCGATGACACCACCGGGATCACCTTCTCGTGGGACGACGGCGAGGCCGCGCTGTATCGGACGATGTTGGAAGGAGAGCGGCTTCGCGACGAAGGCTACAGACACGCTGCTTACCGGGCCGCCGGTCGGCATCATTACCGCGAGGCGAGTAGAGCATTTGCCGAGCTGGCCGAAGAAGCGTGGGCTCAGCGCGGGATCGCAACCACGTAGTAGTCGACCGGTAGTGACGCGGTCAGCGTGGAGCTATCGCTCGTCATATGGAACGCTGCTCGCGGACTTGCGGGTGTGAGAGATGCGTTGCTGTCCCCGTACGTCACTGCGGTGGCCTCGTTCCCGGCGGGCAGCTCAACCACCAGGTACCAATCGGCATCCGTAGACGCGACTCCGGTGAGGTTCGCGCTAGTCCGCAATGTCTGGCGCGCGTCGATCGGCTCGTAACTGTCGGCATACGCCGCGACGAATCGAGCCGCTAGGTCGAGGTCGAGGACAAACTCGTGGATGGATCGCTGCACGATTTCGTAGACGACTATCTCGGCCCGATCCAGGTCCGTCTTCATATGCCCGGCGCTGGGGTCAACCTCGGAGATGATGGCGGCGGACTCGAAATAGGGGGCAATCATCGGGGTGAGCGCCCAGCCATATGAGTCGTGCATTACCAGCGAGTGACCTGGAACCACCGGATCGCCCGCGGCCTCATAATCGACCGCTACGACGCGCTCGTATTCGACACCGTCCGCCGAATAGAGCTTGCGTATCTCCCGTGTCGATGTGGAGTCGGGGAGCATGGTCTCTAGCTCGTCTGCGGGCTCCGTTGCAGGAAGGCCCAGAAGCACGGTCAAATCACCCTCGTGGTCGACGGTCGCAGTGTGTGCCACCGCGTCGGGATCCCAACCTCCTGGGGCAAGCGCCTCGACGAGGGCCTCTCCCATTACTGCAGCACCCTGGTCAGTCCAGTGCGTATCGAGACGGAAGTAGATAGGACGATCGTCGGCACGCGCCTTGCGCATCTCGTCCCACACGGTTACCAGCGCATCCGGGCCCTCGAGTGCCCGCAACCGGTCGGCTACGTCTTCTACGCAGGTGTCCATCTCCGGTAGGAACTCGGGGACAACTGTGGCCTTGTCGGGCGCGACTCCAACGATCAGCGTCCGCCCGGTAACCGCCACTGCTCGCTCAGCGCGTTCAATGGTGTCGACGAATCGAGCCACATCCTCATCCGACAGACAGGGTCTTGTGAGTGAGAACGTGTAGTAGAGCCATCCGTTATTGCCCAACGTCACCTGATCCGAAGGCGAGTCACCGAGAGCGACGTCCGTCCAGGCCTCGGCGGCCACGGCGCCCGGAGCGATGATCAAGGCGTCTTCGAGGTATGCGTCGAGTTGCGGGGTGAGCTCACGATCGAGCATCCCGGAAACGCTGATTTCGGGAAGGGGAGTTGGCGGCCGGTTCTGGTTCGGCTCCGGCCGTGCACCGGCGACAAACACCATCGTCGGCAGCGCCACCAGCGCCGTGAAGATGCCTGCGATGATCCATGCTTCGAACTTCTTCATGGTCACCTCAGAACTGGTAGTAGAGGAATGGGCTGAAGGACCCGCTGGCCACCACGATCAGCGAGTAGGGGAACACGAGGGCCACCTGGCCGAGCCTGACCGCCGCGCCTCTGACGCCACGCCAACCGGTTACGAGCAGGCCGCCGACGACATTCCCGGGTACAAGCACCGAAGCGACGCCGACTCCCATAGCAATCAGAGCCCTGGTGTCGATGGCGTCGACCAGAGCTTCCGGCGTGAACCCGCCGGTGCTGAATAGAGCTGCGAGATAGTCAAATGCCGCCACTGCGCTGGGGCTGCGGAACATGACCCAGCCCAGCATCACCGCCAGCAACACGCCACCACGCCGCAACGGTGCCCACGAGGCTCTTTCACCTACCGGTCGCTGCCCGGTGAGCCGTTCGATCATCAACAGCAGGCCGTGATAGAGGCCCCAGATGAGGAAGGTCCAATTGGCTCCGTGCCAGATTCCAACCAGAACGAACACGATCCAGAGATTGGCCAGTGTTCTCGCCGTTCCGGCCCGGGAACCGCCGAGCGGAATGTAGAGATAGTCCCGGAACCAGTTGGACAGCGTTATGTGCCAGCGGCGCCAGAAGTCGGTGACCGAGAGTGCTGAGTAGGGGCGGCGGAAGTTCTCGGGGAAGTCAAAGCCCAGCATTGTTCCCAAACCGATCGCCATGTCCGAGTATCCGCTGAAATCGAAGTAGATCTGGATGGTGTAGGCCGCGATGCCCAACCACGCTGCTCCGGGACCAAGTGCGCTGAGTTCGGCACCAAACGCCGCGTCGGCAATGGGGGCGACGGAGTCGGCTATCAACACCTTCTTTGCGAGGCCGTGAGCGAACCGGGCGGCACCCAACGCAAACCTCTCGACGGTGAGCGTGCGTTCCCTGATTTGGTCCGACACCTCGTGAAAGCGGACGATCGGTCCGGCAACTAGCTGGGGAAACAGCGTGACGTACAGCGCAAAATCGAAGGGATTGCGCAGGTGCTCAACGCGCCCCCGCGAAACATCGATCGTGTAGGACATCGATTGGAAAGTGAAGAACGAGATGCCGATGGGCAGCACCACGGAGGTCCAGGCGATCTCCTCGAATCCAAACCGGTTGCCGAGTGCGTTGAGCTGCTCGACGATGAAGTTGGCGTACTTGAAGTAGCTAAGAAGTGCGAGGTTGACAACGACGGAGCCCGCGACCCCGAGCCGAATGCGGCGCCGATTGCCGCGGGCCAGCCCTCCCGCCACGACCCGCCCCATGGCGTAGTCGACAACCGTCGAGATGATGAGCAGCACCACTAAAGCGCCGCCGCCCCACGCATAGAACACCAGCGACGCAAGCAGCAACCAGCCATTGCGCAGCCGACGCGGCATCGCGTAGTAGCCGGCCAGACACACGGGCAAGAAAAAGAACAGGAATGTGACTGAGGAAAAGACCATCTGGGTGTTCTAAGGGCCGAGCAAGTGTACGTCCCTAAGGATTTCGGGACGTGGATCTATGTGCTTGACCTGTTCGCTATCCCAGAGAAAGCAATCCAAGCACCGCGACGACTGCCTCCTCGGTGTTCACCTCGGCCGTATCGATGCGCAGGTCGGGATTGATCGGCTCCTCGTAAGGTGCGGAGATTCCGGTGAACTCCTCCAGTTCGCCGGTCCGAGCTCGGGCGTAGAGGCCCTTTTGGTCGCGTTGTTCGCAGACCTCCAGCGGGGTGGCGACGTGTACCTCGTAGAAAGCAAGCCCGGCGATCTCGTGGATCTGCCTGACCTGATTCCGGTCCGCGGCGTAGGGGCTGATCAGCGGAGCCAAGACCGTAACACCAGCGTCCGCAATGAGGCGCGAGACCTCTCCGACCCTTCTCACGTTCTCGTGACGATCGCGTGGGGAGAAGCCGAGATCGCTGTTCAGGCCGTGGCGGATGTTGTCCCCATCCAACGTGTAGGCAAGTCGACCCGAGGAGACGAGAGCAGCCTCGCAGTGGTAGGCAATTGTCGACTTGCCGCTTCCCGAGAGTCCCGTCAGCCAGATGGTGCATCCCGTGGTGCCGGAGATGGATTGGCGCTGCGCTCGGTCGACCGAGCCGGCGTGCCAGCTGACGTTGTCGCTCACTGAGTAACCCCACGAATCATGCCGGCGCCAACGGTGTTGTTCGTGGCTTCGTCGACGAGGATGAACGAGCCTGTCTGCCGGTTCTGCCGATAGGTGTCGAAGAACAGCGGCGCTGTGGTGCGCAGCTCGACGCGGCCAATCTCGTTGAGGCTCAGCTCCGTAGCGTCTTGGACCCGGTGCAGCGTCGAAACATCGAACCGGTACCGCAGCTCGCGAACCAGGGCCCGGGCCCATCGCGTCGTGTGTTTGATCGCATACTTGGACCCGGCCCGAAGTTCGGTGGACTCGGACATCCAGGTCACGATGGCATCGAGATCCTGGCCGACTTGTGGCTGGTTGTGGGGTCGGCAAATCATGTTGCCGCGAGATATGTCGATGTCGTCCTCGAGCCGGATCACGACCGACATGCCCGCGGTTGCCTCCTCGAGACGTTCTGCGAAAGTGCCGACCGATGCGATCACCGATGTGAACCCTGACGGGAGAACAGCTATCTCGTCGCCGGGTCGGAACACACCGGAGGCGATCAACCCGGCGTAGCCGCGGTAGTCGTGGTGCTCATGGGTTTGGGGTCGGATCACATACTGAACGGGAAACCGCGGATCGATGAGGTTGCGATCGGATGCGATGTGGATCTCCTCCAGCACCTCGAGAAGCGGGGAACCGTGGTACCAGGGCATGTTGACGGACTGGGTGACAACGTTGTCGCCCTCGAGCGCCGATACCGGAACGAATCGAAGATCACCGATGTCGAGTCGAGCGGCGAACTCACGGAAATCGTCCGCAATCGCGTCGTAGGTTTCTTGGGAGTACCCGACGAGATCCATCTTGTTGACACACAAAACGAGATGAGGGACCCGCAGCAGAGAAGCAATGAAGGCGTGACGCTTCGTTTGCTCGAGCAGCCCCTTGCGTGCGTCTACGAGAACGAGCGCGATGTCCGCATTCGAGGCCCCGGTAACCATGTTGCGGGTGTATTGGATGTGACCCGGTGTGTCGGCGATGATGAACTTGCGCTTCGGCGTCGCAAAATATCTGTAGGCAACGTCGATGGTGATGCCCTGTTCCCGTTCGGCGCGGAGCCCGTCGGTCAACAGGGCAAGATCGACGTAGTCGTTGCCGCGGCGCTGGGATGCAGCAGTAACGGCTTCCAGCTGATCCTTGAAGATCTGCTTGGTGTCGTAGAGCATGCGACCGAGAAGCGTGCTCTTGCCGTCGTCGACAGAGCCCGTGGTGGCCAGGCGAACGAGCTCAGCACGATCCACTAGAAGTAGCCCTCCCGCTTGCGGTCTTCCATCGCCATCTCTGCGGTGCGATCGTCGGCCCTGGAGGCTCCCCGCTCGGTGATCCGGGAGGCTGCTACCTCGGCAATGATCTCCTCGACGGTGCTTGCGGTAGAGGCGAAACCACCGGTGCACGACATGTCCCCGACGGTGCGAAAGCGAACGGTCTCCTCGAAGACTTCTTCGTGCTCGGCTCGGTCTATGTAATCACTCTCGGCCATCAGGAGCCCGTCACGGGCAAACACCTTGCGGCGGTGCGCAAAGTAGATAGAAGGGAGCTCGATTCCGTCTCTCGCGATGTATTGCCACACATCCATCTCGGTCCAGTTGGATAGCGGAAACACACGAATGTGTTCTCCGTTGTTGTGGCGCCCGTTGTAGACGGCCCACAACTCCGGTCGTTGATTCTTCGGGTCCCACTGACCGAACTCGTCACGGAAAGAGAAGACGCGTTCCTTGGCGCGCGCCTTTTCTTCATCTCGCCTCGCGCCGCCGAACACGACATCGAACCGATTCTCTTCGATGGCACGGAGCAGCGGTTCGATCTGGAGCCAGTTGCGAGAACCCCCTCCAGCCCGCTCAGACACTCGCCCCTGGTCGATTGCTTCCTGGACGGATGCAACGACGAGTGTGGCGCCCAGCTCGGCAATGGTGTCGTCGCGAAACCGGATCACCTCAGGGAAGTTGTGGCCGGTATCGACATGCATCACCGGAAAGGGAAGACGCGCGGGGTAGAACGCCTTTGCAGCCAGCCGCAACAGCAGAGCGGAGTCCTTGCCGCCCGAAAAGAGGAGTACCGGCCGCTCGGCCTCGGCAACCGCCTCGCGGATTATGTGGATTGATTCGGCCTCGAGCGCGGCGAGGTGAGAGATCTGATAGCTCACAGCGAGAAGCGTAGCCGAGGTCCCCCGAGCACCCTGGTTCCGCTATTCAGGTAGGCGAATCCCTGCATATTGGTGAGGTGAGCAACCCGCTCGGGACGTTGCGCTCCTATACTCCGGCAGCTATGACCGCTGTCAAGACCCCGCCGCGGCGTATCTTTTCGGCAGCTCGCACCTACATCTCCGAACTGTGGAATCGTCGCGAGTTCGCTTGGTACCTCGCGCTGGGCAATCTCAAAGCCCGAAATGCGTCGACCACGCTCGGTCTGCTCTGGTGGGTGATCAACCCGCTGCTGCTGGCCGGCGTGTATTGGCTCGTCTTCGGGCTGCTGTTCGACAGGGGGACGCTAGACCTCAGCCGGGGCACCGAAACCGGGTTGCCCTTTCTCGCGTTTCTGCTCTCCGGCATGTTTCCGTTCTTCTTCACGCAGTCTGCGATGACCGGTGGAGTGAACAGCATTGTTTCCAACACGAAGCTGCTGGCGAACCTCCACTTCCCGCGCCTCATCCTGCCGATAGCCGCCTTGCTGGAAAGCACAGTGGGGTTCGTCGCCTCCCTCGGCGTCTTCTTCATGATCGTGGGACCGATCAACGGCATCTGGCCCGGTCCCTGGACACTGTGGCTGCCAGTTGCGATGGTCATCCAACTCGTCTTCAACTTCGGGTTGTCGACCATCGTGGCTCGCGTTGCCGTCCCGTTTCGAGATCTGAACAACCTGGTTCCCTACTTCACGAGGTTGTGGCTGTACCTCTCTCCGGTCATCTATGAGGCCGCGTTCGTCGAGGGCAAAGGGGAGACGATCGAGTTCCTCTTCCGGTTGAATCCGCTCTTCTCGATCCTCGAGTTGTACCGGCATGCGTTGACCGGCGTTGACATCAACCTGGCCGGGTCGCTGACCATCTCGACCCTCTGGGCCGTCGGATTTGCGGTTGCCGGAGTGACGCTCTTCGTCAAGTACGAGGGGAAGATGGCGAGGTACCTGTGAACGCACCCGCCATTGTTGCCGAGGGCATCACGGTTCGATTTCGTCCGATGGTCGACCGCAAGCCGACTCTGCGCCGGTCCATCGGGCGCATGCGGCATCGGGAGACGCAAGAACTCGTTGCCCTGGACAGCGTTGATCTCACGATCTACAAGGGGGAGGCGTTCGGTGTCATCGGCCGGAATGGCGCCGGCAAGAGCACGTTGCTGCGGGTTATGGCAAAGACGCTGCGACCCGATGAAGGAACGATCAACGTCTACGGCAAGGCATCCACCTTGCTGCAGCTCGGAGTGGGCTTCAACATGGAGCTTTCCGGGAGGCGGAACGTCTTATTGGGTGGTCTCGCCGCCGGATTGCGGAAGAGCGAAATCGATGAGAAGTTTGATTCGATCGTGGAATACGCCGAGATCGGCACGGCCATAGACCGGCCGGTCAGAACCTATTCCTCTGGGATGTTCTCTCGGCTGGCTTTCTCCGTCGGTATGGCGCTCGAACCCAACATCCTCTTGCTCGATGAGGTGCTGGCCGTCGGAGACGAGTCCTTTCGCGCCAAGAGCATGGCAACCATGAAGGAGTTGCTTGCCAGGGCAGGGACGATCGTGTTTGTGTCCCACGCGTTGCCCAACGTGGCGGAGTTCTGTGATCGAGTGATGTGGCTCGAGAGCGGCAGGCCGCGGATGATCGGAGAAGCGGAAGCCGTAGTCGAGGCCTATCAGACCGAGGTGCGACAGCAGCGCGCCGCGCGCAAAGGCTAAGAGCCGGTCTCCTCCCGCACGACCAGCGACCGCTCGGCGAGGTAGGGGCGCACCAGGCGGTCGAGTTCGCGGGCCCTGACGTCAAAGGAGTGGTGGCGCCGGACAATCTCCATTCCTTTCTCGGCGAGCCGTTTCCGCTCGTCGGGCGCGCTGAGGTAGTGGTTGACGAGATCACGCAACTCGGACTTGGTGGAGTAGGTGGGTACTGCTCCGTCGAATAGGTCGTCGAGGCCGGCGACTTCATCCGACACGACGAACGCCCCGCATGCGAGCGCGTCGAAGATTCGGTTGGAGACGATTCCCGCACTGCGCATGTCGGGCCAATGGTCGTTGAAAACGATCGAGGCAGAGGCATAGGCCTCATTGAGGCGCTCGTTTGGGAAGTAGGTGTCTTTGACGTAGTGGCCTTCGATGATGTCTTCCCAATCAGCGCCATAAACGGTGAGCGGCAGGTTGGCTTCGATCGCCCACCTGAGACCGACCCTGTCTGTCTTGCGCGAGTTGCCGACAAACAGGAGCTCGCTCCCGAGGTCCGGGTCAGGCTCGGTGGGAACGAAGCGGAGAATATCGGTCGCCTGGTGCATGGCGTATGCGGGGACTGTCGTCGACGCATCGAGCCGCGCTGCCTCAGCATCCGACGCGACGAGAACTATGTCGTATTGGTTGCATTCGTCGGCGGTCACGTCTTCGGGATGGCTGATGATCCACAGCACGTTGACCTGCGAGGGTCGCGGAACGTAGGGAACCAAGCCGCGAAGATGGACGACTACGTCGGCATCTTGATGGCTCGGCGAATCCCACTCCGGCAGTATCTGGACGTCTGTTTGGTAGCCGCACCGGCGCAGCCCGCGGGCTAGCGCTCGGGCGAAATGGGTGTCTCCCCACCTTTCAGCGACCGCATGGTCGGGAGGGCCTATCTTTATGGCGACCTTGGGTTTTGCGATGCTCTCGCGAGCTGCTGCAACTATGCGGGCTGCGACGATGTCGTAAGTGTGGTCGGCTTCCACGATCGCCCGAAGCTGTTCCACGGTCTCCCGGCGAAGGTCGTCATCGTTGAGGTACCGGTCGAGATGGGCTCGCAACTCGGCACGGGACGTATAGGTCGGTAAGAGTTCGCCGAAGAGTTCTTCAGCGCCGATCACGTTGTCTGTCAAGACCAGAGCGCCGCACGCTATTGCGTCGAAGACACGAGAATTGACGGCCCCGTAAGGCTTCGTCGGTCCCGCCGTGTCGTCGAGAACGATCTTGGTATTCGAGTACAGGTTTGGCAGCTGGTCGTAGCTGAGGTGGCCTCGCCAATAGCGTTGCACCCGGGGATGGTCTTCCCAGCCTTTGCCGAATAGAACAAACCGCTCCCCGGGACGTACCTCGAGCATGTCGATCAGGTCGCGGTTCTTGCCCCAATAGTTCCCCGTGAACGCATAGTCGGACACGTAAGTCGGATGGGGTGGCTGCTTCGAGAACCTGTCGGTATTGGTTGCGAGCGGGATCTTCTCCGGTGCATGGCTCGTTTGCTCGGCGATGATGTCCATCGAGACGTCGGATGAGGCAAGGACGAGGTCATAGGCATCGATCCACTCGTGTGAGACCCACCGATCGACCCAGTTCCGTATCCAGGCGATCTTGTAGGCACCCTCGGGGAGCTGGCGCGCATCACACGAATCGAGCAGGGATATGACAACATCGATATCCTCGTCGAGGTCGTACCACATGTCCTTGTAGCGCTGCGCGTATCGGACCTCCCAACCGATCCGCTCAAACGCCTCGCCCAGCTCGTGGGCGGTGTACCAGTCACCCCACCCAGCTGTTGGGTCATCCCGGGTCAAGGTGATGGCGGCGACCGGCCGCTCGTTTTGCAGCCACCTTCGGCGTTCCTCGAAGGTATCGAACCGCAGCGTTCTCGCCAGGCGCGGGCCCCACAGTTCGGCGAATGTCTGCCGATTGCCCATCCGGTTGATCCGCTTGATCTCGTTGGCCAGTTCGTCCTGAGTTCCGAACTCATGGTGGAACAGGGCTGCTCTGCCGTCGACCAGAGTCCGCAACCCCAACTCGCGTAGCTTCAAGCCAAGTTCGACATCCTCAGTGCCGTAGACGTAGTCCTCAGTGAGCCCGCCGATTTCCCGGATTGTCGAGGTGCGCATGAGGAGACACGCAGCCGTAGCCGCAGGGACCTCGAAGACGTCATTGAGACGGGGATCGGCAGGATCCTCCCCTCGTCCCTGGTTGACCCCACGAGGCGCGCCGTCGAGCCATGTGAAACGTATACCGCGGTGCTGAACCGCCAGCTCGAGTGCATGGGGAGGTGGTTGATCTCCCTCATGCTCTGGGTAAACCAGCAGCGCCCCAACGGAACCGCAATCGGCGGTCTGCGTCAGCGTCTCGACCATCGCTCCAAGCCAGCCGGCGTTGATCGGGTCGACATCGTTGTTGAGAAGAAGCACCATCTCGCCCTTGGCGGCGGCTATGCCCAGGTTGTTGCCCACGGAGAAGGACGTGTTGTGCTCGTTGCGCACCACCGCGATGTCGAATCCCCACTCACGGCCCAACAGTTCGGCTGTGCCGTCCGATGAGCCATTGTCGACCACGACGAGCTCGAAGTTCCTGTAGGCAGTCTTGTCTCGCAGGCCGGGAAGCAGCCTCGCTAGATGCGAAAACCCGTCGCGGGTAACGACCACGATCGAAACAAGCGGACCACTCTGTGTTCCGACATCGGCCCGCTGACGTTTGAGCGTCGTCACGAGGCCCGCAGTGGTCCGTTTTGGACGTCTGACCACGGCCGGTGCCTTGTCCTCGGAGGTCTTGGCGGGAGCCGGTCGGGTTCGTAGTCGCCTCACCCAGCGAAACAGTGGGCGCCCGAGGGCCGAAAGGCCGAGTGCAAATCGAACGGAACGCCGGTTCCGCAGTCGCTCGAGCCGCAGGGCGGTTTGGTCCAGCTGCTTCTTTCGCCTCTGCGCGGAGTCCTTGGCCGCCGCAGCATCGTCCCTGGCCTTTGCGACGTCCTTGCGGAGTCGGCCCTCCAACTCCTGCTGTCGCTCGAGTTCGGCCGTGATCTCATCGAGTTGATCGCGCAGGTCGGCTTCGCGCGTCTCGGCTTGCTGTTGGAGCTCGTCGGATCGGCTGCGCTGGTCCGCGAACTCCTCCTCGAGGGCGCGTATCTTCTGATCTTTGGCTCTGACAGTCTGCTGTGAAGCTGCCAGCTCTTTGCGCAGTGCGCTCGCCTTGTCCTGGGCATCGAGCCGCTCGGCCTCGAGCGAGGGCCAGCGCTGCCGCAGCTCGTGACCTTGGGCCACATGCGGCCAGCGACGGTGTTCGCTCTTGACGAGCAGAACCCGACTCCTGCGTCGTGAATCCGACTCCAGATGACCGAGAAGCCAGGTTGAGTTGACCAATGCCGATTCGAGTTCGCTTCTGTGATGCACGTAGGGTCGGCGATCGCGATGGCTCAACAGGCCCGCGCCCGGCCAGTCGTAGTTGACTGGGACTTTCGGGCTGTCGATGACAAAGCCACCGAGGACGCACACCCCGTCGTGGTCGGTGATGGCGTCGAGGCGTTCCAGCAACGTGCCGACGGCAGCCGGCTCGACGTAGTCGAGAGCATCGGTTGCCAGCACATGAGAACCATGTTGAACGTCGGCGCCCGACTGGAGATCGTCGACGGCTACCGACACGTGATCGGGGTCACCTTCCGCGTCGATGTGCGGGACGACCTCGATGACGAGTCCCCGGTCTTCGCGAGCGCGGAACGCCAGATTGGTCACGTCCCGTCGCCTTCCCTTGAACGCCGGTCCCGCCCAGAGAACCGGGTCCTCTTCGACACTCTCGACCTTGTCCAATTCACGACGGATCACTGATGCGGGGATGGGGTCGACAGTGCCGGCGGTGTCGGGTTCGGGCGATCGCGACTCGGATCTGTGATGAACCAACTCCGGATCGAAGAGCTCACTCGCAGTAGCGGCGTCCCACGACAGGCCTTCGATTGCGGCTACGAGCTGCTCGGTGGCCTTCAGCACAGCGGCTGGATCTGGCCCAAACTCGATTACCGGAAAGCGCAGCTGTTCCTGAAGCGAGCGCAACCGAGCTTCATACAGTTCGGCGATACCGAGCGCCACGCGCGTGGAGAACCCGTCGCGTCTCTGGATCGATGCGGCGACGTCCGCAACCGGTCTGGAGACACCGACAATCCTGGCGGCAGGTATGGCTTCCAGCCACGCGGGGAGCAGGAACAGTGTTCGCGGGTCCTTGAAGCCGGATATCTGATTGTCGCTCAACGCATTGTCCAGAGCTTTGTGTACATCCGCCAGATCGTCCTCGACAGGCTCGAACCTCGGTGGGGGGCAGGTCCAATCGCGCGAACGGCGCGCCAGCATCGCCTTCGAGGCGCGGAGAACGTGTTCGTTTTCGTAGTAGCCACCGCGGTTGTCCGGCGATGGCGGGATCAGGTCTCCAACGTGGAGACCCGACGCGGCCAACAGGCCGGCAACCGCGCTGGAGCCGGTGCGGTGTCCGCTGAGGACGATGAGGGGCGCGGGGCTTTGTTCCATGGCATCGGTATTGTAGGGACCGGTGGGTCGGACACCGGGTTGAGCGGACCGGCCGGGTGACCCATTGAGCCCCGTCGCGGCTCAAGTTCTGTGGCTCTGAGTTCGATAAACCCGAGGTGGTCTTGCTACGTCGTTCATCAAGTCTGCTGGCGCTTGCCGTCGCTGTAGCTCTGGCCCCGGGGCTGCTGCCTACGGCGCCGGATGCCGCGGACGCTGATACTCCCTATCGGCCGGTCTACACAGGTTTTGCGACTCCGGACTTCCGCGACGATCTCCCCGACTACGCAGCGGCCGTTGGCCGCGCCCCGAGCCTGTACCAGTTGTTCTGGGATCTCGGCGATGGTTGGCCGAACGCCTGGGCTGCGGGGATACTCACCGAACTCGAAGGACTCGGGGTTGGCGCGGCCTACGTCGAAATCACCACATCCGATCTCGACTCGTTGATTCTCCCCGGTCCCAATGCGCAGTTGGATGCCCTGGTCTCGAGCGTGGCCCCATGGCTCGAGGCCGCACCAGACCGGTATCTGCTGGTTGCGCCTTTGCCGGAATCGAATCTGGCTGGCCATGCGTACGGCGGCGATCCCGCCGCCTACAAGACCGGATACCTCAAGATCAGATCGGCGTTCCGCGATGCCGGCCTCGGACCGGACAAGGTCCGGTTTGTGTTTGCGATGAATGGACTGTCAGACGCAGGTTTGTCCTACCCGATGTTCTACCCCGGAGACGACTTCGTCGATGTAGTGGCATTTGCGAAGGTGAACCGGGGTAGTCCGTGGCGCGACTTCGACACGACGTTTGCAATGCACATCGTCGAGATGAACCAACTCACTGCAACGAAACCAATCCTCGTATCGCAGACGGCCTCTGTGGACGTCGGTGGTGACCGTTCGCAGTGGCTCACCGACATGTTCGGCCTGCTTCCCGGTTTCGACCAGGTCATCGGATCCATCTACTACAACGGCGTCCCCAGCCTTGGGTTCCAGGTGGTCGGTGCGAGCGGCGTCGATCCGGGTTTTGCCTCCGGCGCTGCGTCATGGACCGACGCAGACGACATCGACTGGCTCTTCGACGACCGGATGGATGCCTGGGTTGCTGAGCGGGAGGTGACCCAACCCTCACTGAGCTTCATCGATACGGCGGCTTCTCCATTCGTCCTCGACATCGAGTGGCTGGCGGAAGCCGGAATAACTGCTGGATGCAATCCGCCGGTCAACGATCGGTTCTGTCCTGATGCGTATGTGACCCGGGGGCAGATGGCTGCGTTCTTGGTGCGGGCTTTGGGTTTGCCTGCCGGTGCCGGGGGTGATTCGTTCTGGGACGATGACGACTCGGTGTTCGAGGCTGATATCGAGCGGCTGGCCGCTGCCGGGATCACGACCGGATGTGGGGATGGCCGCTTCTGTCCAGATGCGTATGTGACTCGCGGGCAGATGGCCGCATTCATGCATCGCGCGTTCTCTACCTGAAGCAACCTTCCATCGCTACGACGTTGCGCTGCTCGTGAACGTTTCCGGCAGGCCAGCCTGATCGATGAACACCATGTCGAATCGGTATGCAGTGCGAACTTGCGGTCCGATGTCCCCCGAAGACGCGTGACGGCAAGCGATCACCTCACTGCCTTGCATGATGTTCGAGGTCAAGCAGGTGATGGTTCTGTCGAACGCGAGGTCCCGGTTGGCGAAGCCGGACGGGAAGTGCCAGGGGGCAAACGACTTGGGTACGGCGATCGCGATGGTCATGACAACGAGGAGGATCAAGGCGAGTTGCCGTTCGCTTCGGTCTGCTCGATCCCTCAAGAATGCAACCCAGGTGAGCCACACGAGCGGGACCAGCGCTGCGACCCACCAGTAGTGGAACCTTGCACCCCCGGCCGCGACGAGTTCGCCAAAAGGTAGATCGCCGAGCATGCCCG
This sequence comes from Acidimicrobiia bacterium, assembly GCA_030066875.1. Taxonomy (GTDB): domain Bacteria; phylum Actinomycetota; class Acidimicrobiia; order Spongiisociales; family UBA5794; genus JAAETI01. The sequence continues at coordinate 15,380 of JASJAS010000020.1, forward strand.
CCCGGCCGAATGACACGGCGGCCACGTACAACGGCACGAGGATCGAGGCGAACAGCAGGGCGAAGCCGTCAACATCAGCGGAGTCTGCGCCCCTTCGGCTGCGGACCAGCAGAAGCCCGACAAGGGGGGCGAGCACCAACCCGGCGACGATCAGGGCGTGCGCCAGCACCGGCCCGGATCGCAGCCCGACGGCTCGGCCTGCTACGCCCAGATAGAACGCCCAGAACTCTGGTTCCCAGGGGTACTTCGATGCTGCCACGGAACTCGACGCCGCCAACGATCCCTGGAATCTGTTGATCAGGTAGAGCTGCGACGCGATGGTGAAGAGGGCCACAGCCACGAGGGCGACCCCGGGGGCGTGACGCTTCGCGTCCGCCACGTCGAACGGTCGGCGCCAGAAGGTCAGGGCATATGCAATCGCCATCGCGACCAGCATCACGGCGCCGGATATGTAGGAAAAGCCGGCAAGGAGCCCCATCGTGACCACTCCCGCACTGCGCAGCACCGGACGTGTTCTCCCGCGTAGCGTGAGCAGAATCCCGACGCCGAACAGCAGTGGAAGGAACTGGTGATAGGCGATCGCCGGTTCGAGCCAATATGACATAGCCGGCAGCGCAAACGCGACCAGGAGAATCGCATACGGTGTTGTCCCCGGAGCGATATTGCGTGCGATCGCACGTACCAGGATGACGACGAGCGCGACGTACACACCGAACAGCGCAACACCTACCAGTTGCAGAGCAAGGAAGTTGAAGCCGGTCGCGTTGAGGACAATGGTGTCGATGGTCCGGCCGGTGGCGGCAACCGTGTCGTTGAAGGGCTTCAAGACGATCTCGAGAGAAATGGGGATCTGGCCCGTTTCGTCCACTTCCCGTAGATAGCGCCAGTCGTCCCAGAACGGCAGCCGTGACGCGAACTTGAAGACATAGAACACAAAGACCGCATACAGCCAGGCGACGAAACCGATAGCGAATCCCGTCTCGTTCCACCGATCGGCCTTCCACACGGCGGCGGCGATGGCGACCGCGCCGACGATGCCGAGGATTGTCAGCACAACCAGGAGACCAGACTCCGCAGCCACGGCGTCATCCGGAACCGAAACGAGAAGCTGAGGATCGGGGTCGACCGATGTCAGCGTGATGCTTCCATCCGGGTTGATAGTTAGAGACTGCCTTCCGTCTCGGTTCTCCGGGCTGGCCACCCCGCTTGCCAAATCGACGTGGTGATCTTCTTCGCCTGCGACGAAGTTGATGGCGGTGACTGTGTATTCGCCGGGCTCCACCCCCGGATCCCACCGGACGACCTCACCGGCGTTTGTTGGGACCTCGAAGGTGGCCACGTTGATACCGATGAGCGTCGGCATCGCGGTGACCGCCCCGCCGGCCCAGTCCTGTGTCGACGACGTCATCAGTGTCGTTCCGTCCTCCGATGGCGACACGAACGACATCTGGACCACCACATCGGGGACTCGGAACTCCCCGTAACCGATGCGGAGCGTGGCTACCAGGGCGACTCCGAGTAAGCCGGTCCAAAAGACGAACCGGGCTATTGAGGAGCCGTGCTTCAACACTGGAGTTCCGCGGGGACTTGCCGGGCTGTTCGTGCCCGAGGTGGTAGGTTGCACCGGCGCGAACGGGTTGGCTGATGGCGGCAACGATGATTCATGTTCGAGTACACCCCGGCTCGGGCATCAGTGGTCTGTGGGGGGCTGCGGATGATAGACCGGCTGGCTCTGACGGCAGCTATGCCAACGCGTCGACTCGAACCCTGGCGAAGAAAACGCTTCAGGCCCCGCAAGCGTCGGGTCGACTGATCTCAGTAGACCCATGAAGAAGCGCGGAATCCAACTATGAGCCTTGCACCAATTCCTCTGAGTGTTCCCAGTCGTCAGCTAGACCATATCTCCGAGGAAATCAATCGGGCAGCAGCTGAGGTCATCGCCAGCGGCTGGTGGCTCAAGGGAAACGAAACCAGTCGGTTCGAAGAGGAGTGGGCACGCTACTGCGGAACCGATCACTGTCTCGGTGTCGCCAACGGCACGGACGGCCTGGAGCTGGCCCTACGTGCGGTTGGCGCGGCCAAGAACGAAGTCATCACGGTTGCCAATGCCGGGGGTTACACCACTACTGCAAGCAGGCTTGTTGGGGCCCATCCCTACTACGTTGATATCGATCCGGCTCACCTCGTCCTGGACGTTTCCGCGGCGCTGGCTGCGGTCGGCGAACAGACTCGAGCGATCGTCGCAACCCATCTCTTCGGAAACGTGGTCGATGTCGCTCAATTACGCTCGGGACTTGCCGCCCTCGATCGTCCCGACGTCATCATTGTCGAGGACGGAAGCCAGGCCCATGGAGCTGGGCTTGGCCAAACCAAGGTTGGGGCTCTCGGCGATGTGGCCGTGTTCAGCTTCTACCCGACCAAGAACCTGGGCGCGCTCGGCGATGCCGGTGCGATCGTCTGTCAGGACGGGTCGCTTTTCGACGAATTGCAGGCACTTCATCAGTACGGATGGACCCAGCGATATCGATCAGAAGTGGCGCACGGGCGCAACTCGCGAATAGACGAGATTCAGGCCGCCATTCTGCGGGTGAAACTGCCCCGGCTCGACGAGTGGAACGCCGAAAGAAGGCGGATCGGTTCGGTGTACACCAAAGCCATTGCCGGATCGAAGCTGCGCCTGATCAACGACCCAGACCCGGGTGCGGTAGTCCACCTCACTGTTGTCCGGAGCAAGGCTCGCGACCAACTGGTCGACCATCTCGCCGGATTGGGTATCGGCACCGCTGTTCATTTCCCGGTTCTCGACCCTGATCAACCTAGCCAGGCATCCCTTCCGTCGGAGACAGACACGTTGGTGGAGTCACGGGCGGCCCTAGGAGAAATCCTCACGGTTCCCTGCTTTCCCGGCATGTCCGACGAAGAAATCGATCGGGTCGCCCACGCGCTCAACACTTTCGAGCCGAAGTTGGTCTCATGAGCAAGATTGAACGTTCGATCGTGATCCCCGTTTACGGCAACGAACAGAACATCCCTGATCTGGTCGAAGCCCTCGAGCACCTAGGGAAACAAGTGAGCGGGTTGGAGGCCGTACTCGTCGTGGACGGCTCCCCGGACCGGTCCATGGAGCTGCTTCAGGAGGCGCTCCCCGGCCTGAGTATCACCTCGCAGCTCATCGCCCACTCACGCAACTTTGGATCATTCCATGCGGTCCGCACCGGTATGAAGGCGGCGAGAGGGGATCACATCGCGGTCATGGCCGCCGACCTGCAGGAGCCACCCGATCTGATGATCGAGTTCTTCGAGATGCTGGATTCGGGGCACGTGGACGTTGTGTTCGGGGAGCGGACCGGTCGCGCCGACCCAGGACTGTCTCGGCTACCGGCCAACATTTTCTGGAGGCTCTATCGGAGATTCGTTGTTCCTGATGTTCCTGCCACCGGCGTGGACGTATTCGCCTGCAATCGCAAGGTGGCCACTGCGGTGCTCGCACTCGAGGCCGAGAACACCTCCTTGGTGGCGCAGCTCTTCTGGGTCGGGTTTCGCCGGGCATTCGTACCCTATGAGCGTCGGGAACGAACCAAAGGCAAATCATCTTGGTCGTTTGGCAGGAGAGCTCGCTATTTGGCAGACAGTTTCTTCTCGTTCTCGGACCTGCCCATAATCGCGCTGTTCTGGGCCGGCGTGATCGGGCTGGTGTTTGCCGGTTTGCTGGGGCTGGTCACACTCATCGCGCGACTGGCGGGGGCGATCGATCAACCCGGGTATGCGACTCTGGTAATCGCCGTGCTCGCTCTGTTCAGTATCCTCATCGCCTCGCAGGGGATCATGGGCATGTACTTGTGGCGTGCTTTTGAGAACAGCAAAGGCCTCCCACCCGGCATCGTGATGGACAGATACGAATGGCCGTCCGGGAGCCAGCCCGGACCTCAAACATCAGCATCCCCAGACCGGCGGTCACCCGAGCGGAGTGATTCACAATGAGCGTTCATCCCGATGCCCGCTGCCTCGGCACGATTGCTACGGATTCAGTCGTCGGGGCCTTTTCCACGGTTGGAGAGGGGTCGGCGATCGGGGAAGGTACAACCGTCGGTAGTCATGTCACCGTCGGGGAGCGCGTGATTCTCGGCTCGCAGGTCGATGTTGCCGATGGCTCCCGAATTGGGGCGGAAACCGTTGTTGAAGATCAGGTTGTTGTGGGGGTAGGTGCGGTAGTAGCGCATCGGACCCGGCTCGGTCTCAACTGCGTGGTTCGGCCGGGGGCGGTCGTGAATAGCGATGTGCCCCCGAACGCCATCGTCGAGGGGAATCCGGCACGAATCGTTGGCTATGTCGATGCCTTGCGCCGTAGCGGAGAGGTCATCAACGCAAGCGCGGCGCTTGCGGATGCGGGCACGCCGACGGTCGAGCTCGGAGTGGGAGCTTCGGCGGTGTGGAGCCTGCCGCGTTTCGAGGATCTACGCGGCGCTCTGGTGCCTGCCGACTTCGAATCCGATCTCCCGTTTGTCCCGCAGCGCGTGTTCTTCGTCTTCGATGTACCCGGCGAGAAGGTGCGCGGCGAGCACGCCCACAAGGCATGCGCGCAATTGTTGGTAGCGGTGCACGGGGCCTTGTCTGTCGTCGTAGACGACGGGGAGCGTTCCCAGGAGGTCCGGCTCGACCGGCCGAGCGTCGGCCTGCTATTGCCGCCCCGGGTCTGGGGCATTCAATACCAGTTCACCGAACACGCGGTCCTAGCGGTCTTTGCATCTACCCCCTATGACCCGGACGATTACATCAGGGACTACGCAGGCTATCTGCAGTTTCTGGCCGAGGGCGCGTGAAACGACGGCTCTCGGTCTTAGTCGGCGATGCAGTGAGGTTTGTCGGCGTTGGGGCGACCAACGCGGTCTTGACTACAGCGCTCTACCAGGTGCTCCTCTTCTGGCTCCACTACACGCCGGCTTTCGTGATCGCATGGTTCTCGGGCCTTGTGTTTGTATCGATCGCCTATCCGAAGATCGTATTCCGCACCGGGCCTGCTGGGCCGTACCGAATCCTGGCCAACGCCGGGTACTACGCGCTGAGCTTCTTTCTGAGCCTCTGGGTGTTGGACAGGTTGTCGCGCGTGATGTCGGCGCGGCTCGCGGTCTTTGCGATGTTGGCTCTGGTCACACCGCTGAACTTCTTGGTGAGCCGCTACATCTTCCGCACCGGGCGGCAGGCGTCCGAAGAGGAAGCAATGATCTCCGAGCCGCCCGCTTGACGCATCGGGGTGCTCGCTAGCTGCCGAACTCCGCCTTCCATTGCGCAACGACGTCGTCGGGGTAACCGCGGTGGAAGTGGCGGCGCCACGGATAGGCTGGGCCGCTCCCATCGCGAAGCTCGATAGCGGAGGCGTCGCCGCGATCCTTGGCGGGGGTTCCAGCCACGACGGCTCCCGGTCGCACATCCCGATTGACCATGGAGTGCGCACCGACCAGGGAATCGCGGCCCACAGTCAGTCCCGGCAGGATGATGGACATGGTGGCAATGACCGCGAACTCTTCCACGGTAACCCCGGTCAGGAACCCATCGCTCGGGGGATGCGGGTCGTTGGTCAGGACCACATAGGGAAAGATCCAGACGTAGTCGCCCACCGTGGACGCTTGGCTGATGTGGACATTCGAGTGGAACCTCACGTAGTTGCCGATGGAGCAGCTTCCTTGCAGGTCGGACAAGGTGCCGACCCGGAGCGACTCGCCGATGCTGCTGCCCTCCCGGATGGTGACGCGATGCCCAGTTTGTAGGCCCGAGCCGATCTCAGAACCCCCGTAGAGAAGCGAATGACTTCTGATCCTGGCGTCGGGGCCGACAATGAGCGGTGCCGGCGCCAGACCGGGTTCTGTGTGACCGAGCACGCAATGACTGTCGACGACGGAGCCGTCACCAAGCGTCACATTGCCGTGAATGATCGAGAACGGGCCGACCACAACGTCCTCGCCGATGCTGGCGCCCTCTTCGATGATCGCGCTGGGGTGGATCATGGCCGTCCGTCCTTTCCTGAGCCGGCGGTCACGATATCAGTCCGGTCGAGCTTCCAGGGTTCATCCGGGGGGCGTGTCGATGGCATCTGACTCGCCGTCTCGGTCGAGCGGAGGAGCGAGAGCCAGTTCCGGGATCCATGAGCAATCGTTGACAGCCGCCAGTATCTTCGCAGCGAGTTGAGCTGCGTCTCTCGTCGCAGGCACAATCACCCGATCGAACCCGACTCCGCGGTCAGAGCCGACTACATCATCCTCGCTCTGCAAAAGCGCCATGTTCACGTGAGAGGAATTCGGCACGCAATCCAGGCGATCGCTCAGGCAGACGACGATATCCACACAATGCGAAGCAGGATTCTCCCAGTCTTCCCGAGTGGTGACGACGGCACGAGCACCTCGCTTGCGCAACTCGGCTGCGATTTGGGCCGGCACGGTCCCTACGTGATCCGCCGAGTCGATTCTGAGTGCGATACGGGGTTTCGCCAGTGACCCGGCGGCGGCATCGAGAATGGCCCGACCAAGATCAGGGGTCGCCGAGCCGACCGAGGCGGCCACAACCATGCCGGCAGCCGTGAGTACATCGGCCGTCTGCTGATCGACCGGAACATAGATGTCGTGCCGGCCTGACCAAGGTCTTCCGGTCCACTCGTCGGCGCGAGCGGTGACCCATGCGATCGTCAAGGTATCGCGGGGTGCCTCGCTCACATCGTGATCAGGGCTGAGGCAGAGCACGGTTGTCGGGTCTTGGCCGGGATCCCGCCAACCCGGAGGGCGCAAAGCGACGACGTGACCACTCATCTCGAGCGAGTCGACAACTCGTTGTGCGACCACGCTATCGGGCTCGGCGATCACTGCGACCGGCACGGCTTTGTTTCGCAACTCGCCGCGTTCCGGTCTCAGGCTTTCGAGTTGCAGCAGTCTGGAGAGTTTGGGTCCCCATTTCTCGGCAAAGTGCTGGACGTTGGCCAGTCCGTGGGCACGTCGTTTCGACCCAGTCAGCTCAGACTGGGTGCCGAACTCGTGATGGAACATCGCCGCGTCTCCGACCAGCATTATCCGGAAGCCGGCTTGGCGGATTCTGAGGGCGAGGTCAACGTCCTCCATACCGTAGGTGAAGCCCTCATCGAGCCCGCCGAGACGGCGGATCAGGTCGGTTCTGACGAGCAGGCACGCTGCCGTTGCGGCCGGCACCTCTACCGAGGTCGCGAGGGAAGCCGGTGCGGGATCCTCGCCGACGCCGACGTTGTAGGCCCAGGGAATCGTCGCTCCAGGTTCGGCGTTTCGTCGCCAGCGAAACTCGATGCCCCGATGCTGGATCGTCAGATCGGCGCCCGTGTTGGGGTCGGGGCTCTCGTATCCCGGGCGGTAGGGGTATATGAGCAGCGCACCCGCCGCACCCCGCCACGGGTCGGCTTCGAGATCGCCGACCATCGCTCCCAGCCAGCCCGGGTTGATCGGAGTGATGTCGTTGTTGAGCAGCAGTATGTAGCGTCCCTTGGCAACGCCGATACCTTGGTTGCAGCCGCTGGAGAAGCTGACATTGGAGGCGTTCCGAATGACGCGCACCGGGTATCCCCAATCGGCGTTCAGAACGTCGCAAGAGTCATCGCTCGATGCGTTGTCAACCGCGATCAATTCAAAGTCCCGGTACGTGGTCTTGTCACGAAGCCCGGGGAGAAGCATTCGCAGGTAATGGGCGCCGTCCCGATTGAGGACGACGATGCTGACGAGCGGCCCTTCCTCCTGCTTAGGGCCTGCCCGGTGCCGGAGGATTTCGTCAACAAGCGCAGCCTGCCGAGCTTCCTCGGGTTCCCGGCGGGTGCGGCGGCGCCCCATTCCCCGAATCTTCGACAGAACGGGACCGGCGAGGGCTGCTACCCGGAGAGCAAACCTCACTGATCTCCTGGACGAGAGGTTCTTCAGCTTGCTCCTCTCGACCGCTAGCTCGCTTTCCAACTCAGCAATCTTCTTCTCCAGATTCTCTTCTCGCCGGCGCGCGGGAAGCGGTGTCGCGGGTTGCCGTCCGGGTTCGTCGGGCCCAGGTTCGGGTTCGGGTTCGGTCATGATGTGGGGATGCCCCAAGTCGGCAGGACCACTCATTGGTCTCGGCGAATCGTGGTTCGTAGTATGCCGGATATCCGACGAGAATCCCCGTATGCCGCTCGAAGTCAAGCCCACGGCGCTGCCCGACGTCCTCCTACTCCAGCCTCGAGTCTTTGGTGATGATCGAGGATTCTTCATGGAGGTGTGGAACGAGCGCGTTTTCAACGACTCGCTGGGCGCGCAGGTCCGCTTCGTACAAGACAACCACTCGCGCTCGTCCCGAGGTGTGTTGCGCGGACTCCACTATCAACTGAACCCGCCGCAGGGCAAACTGGTCAGAGTCGCTGTTGGCTCGGTGTTCGACGTTGCGGTCGACATTCGACGTAGTTCAGCCACGTTCGGTCGGTGGGTTGGGTGTGAATTGAGCGCGGCCAACAAGTCGCAGTTGTGGGTCCCGCCGGGCTTTGCCCACGGGTTCCTGGTGCTATCCGAGGTTGCAGACGTTCTCTACAAGGCGACAACGTTCTATGACGCGCCGTCGGATCGCAGCATCCGCTGGGACGATCCGGACATTGGGATCGAGTGGCCGTTGGGAGAGATCGAGCCGACCTTGTCCGCCAAGGACATGAAGGGCGTTCCGCTGGCGTCCGCAGACGTATTTGAGTGAGGAGTGAAAGTGGGACGTAAATACCTCGTCACCGGAGGGGCGGGCTTCATCGGCTCCAACTTCGTACGCATGCTGCTGGAACGCGAGCCCGATGCCGAAGTGACCAATCTCGACCTGCTCACGTACGCCGGGGTGCAGGCCACGGTGGACGAACTCGATGCGTCCGACCGCCACACTTTTGTTCGCGGCGACATTCGCGACGCAGGATTGGTCGATTCCCTGATGCCGGGCAAAGACGTTGTGGTCAACTTTGCCGCTGAGAGCCACGTCGATCGTTCCATCGAAGGACCTGCAGTGTTCCTGGAAACCAACGTGGTTGGGACGGGTGTGCTCATCGACGCAGCCAACCGGTACGGGGTCGATCGCTACATTCAGGTCTCGACCGATGAGGTCTATGGATCGATCGCGGACGGGTTCGCAGCCGAGGATGCGCCGCTGCTGCCTTCGTCCCCCTATTCGGCTTCCAAGGCGGGCGCCGACCTTCTCGTCGAGTCATACAAAGTCACGTTTGACTACCCAGCGATCGTTACCCGCTGCACCAACAACTACGGGCCGTACCAGTTCCCCGAGAAGATGATCCCGCTCTTTGTCACGAACCTTCAGGACGGCCGCAAAGTTCCGTTGTACGGAGACGGCCTCAATGAGCGTGACTGGCTGTATGTCGAGGACCACTGCTCGGCCATCCACCTCCTGGTTGACGCAGGGATGCCGGGGGAGGTCTACAACATCGGCGCCAATGCGCAGGTCGCGAACATCGACCTGACCAAGATGCTGCTGGAGCTGACGGGTCGCGACGAGTCGTTCATCAACTACGTCGCCGACCGGCCGGGCCATGACCGGCGCTACGCGGTCGACTCTTCGAAGATCCGTGCCCTCGGATGGCAGCCGGAGCACTCAATCACGGAACGGCTGGCGACTACGGTCGCTTGGTACCGGCAGCGCAGCGACTGGTGGCAGCCACTCAAGGAGGCACGGACATGAAGGGTGTAGTTCTGGCCGGCGGTACGGGAAGCAGGCTGCGTCCGATCACGTTCTCGATGGCCAAGCAGCTCGTGCCCGTCGCCAACAAGCCGATCCTGTTCTACGGGCTCGAAGATCTGGCCGAGGCCGGGATAGAGGAGGTGGGTGTCATCATCGCTCCTCAGACCGGCGACGAGATTCGACGCACCGTTGGTGATGGTGATCGCTTCGGGTTGAGTATCGAGTACATCGTGCAAGACGAACCGCTCGGTTTGGCTCACGCTCTGAAGACGGCGCTTCCATTTGTTGATGGCGATGACGTTCTGATGTACCTCGGCGACAACCTCGTGAAGCAGGGCGTGGCCGACGTCGTCAGAGACTTCAACGAGGATCGACCGAACTGCCAGATCCTCCTCACAAAGGTCGACGACCCCAGGCAGTTTGGTGTTGCAGAGCTCGGCGATGCCGGAGAGGTCGTCCGGTTGGTCGAGAAACCATCGAACCCGCGCTCAGATCTCGCGCTAGTCGGGGTCTACCTCTTCGATCAGACTGTCGTCGAAGCCGTCAACGCAATCCAACCCTCAGCGCGCGGGGAACTCGAGATAACCGACGCCATCCAGTACTTGGTGAGCTCGGGACGCGAGGTCAGGCCGAGTCTGGTAACGGGATGGTGGAAGGACACCGGAAAGAAGGAAGACCTGCTCCACGCCAATGAACTGGTGCTCTCGGACCTGAAGGAGGAAATCTCCGGCGACGTGGTCGGCGGCGCGATCCGGGGTGTTGTGCGTGTTGGGGCGGGATCCCGGCTGGTTGATTGCGAAGTCGCCGGACCTGCCGTAATCGGATCGGGCGTCCAGATGGCCCGTACGACCGTCGGCCCCAACACCGCTATCGGTGATGGTTGCCGCCTCCTCGACGTCCAGATCGAAGATTCGATAGTCCTCGATACAGCCGAGATCCACGGCTGGAGCCTGCGCGATTCGCTGATAGGTCGGGAGGCCAAGCTGCACGGAGCAGCTCCGGCCGGCTACGTTGAGGTCATGCTTGGTGAGCGTTCCGAATTGAGAGGCGAGTGATACTCGTCACCGGCGAGTCCGGCCAGCTCGGTAACGCGTTCAAGGAGCTACTGCCCGACGCTCTCTATCCAACCGAGCAGGAGTGGGATCTGACGGCCAGCGACGAGATCATCCCCACTCTCGTAGGAATGGAGCCCGAGGCGATTATCAACTGTGCCGCGTACACGGCCGTCGACCGTGCGGAAGAGCAAGAGGATCTTGCCAACGCCATAAACGCAGTAGCGGTCGGCCTCATGGCTCGCTATGCAGCTGAGAGATCGATCCCGTTCGTCACTTACTCGACCGACTACGTATTCCCCGGTACCGGAGCGATACCCTATTTGGAATCCTCTCTAACGGATCCGATCAACGCATACGGCCGGAGCAAGCGGAAGGGCGAAATCCTCGCCCTGGAACACCCCGGCTCACTTGTGATCCGCACCTCCTGGTTGATCTCGGGCACGAATCCGAACTTTGTTGCCACCATGCTGCGTTTGGCCCGATCCCGCGATTCACTCCAGGTCGTTGATGATCAGGTCGGTTGTCCGACTGTGGCCGCCGATCTCGCGGCCGGGACTCTGCGAGCTCTGGATATCGGTGCCACCGGGATACTCCACCTGACAAATCAAGGCCCGACGACGTGGTATCAGCTGGCGCGCCAGGCGGTCGAACTCGCCGGCGGCGATGCTGCGGTGATCGCGCCTTGCACGACCGCCGACTATCCGGTTCCCACGCCGCGTCCTGCCTACTCCGTCCTGGGCAGCGAGAGAGTTGACCCGCTGGGTATCGATCCGCTGCCAGCTTGGCGGGAGTCGCTGCCCGCGGTGGTCGAGCAGCTGGTCGCGTTGGGAGTTGCCTAGTCGCGGCGAAGTCGCGCTCTTATCCTGTGGATGAAGGTCGGCGCGGTAGTCTCATTCAGCGGTGCCGCCGTGGCCGCAGCAGGTGCCGCGAGGGCGGCGGCTTGGTCCTTCGCTTCGAACCACTGCTTCATCCAGGTGCCGGCGATCCTGGCTTTCTCGAGGTTGGCAGCAAAGCGATCGTCCGGACAGCTACTCAATTGGGTGATGCTCAGCGGGTCGGCGGCGGCCCAGCGCTTGGCGAAGGCCAGCCGGTTGGCCTGATAGAGGGAGTGGCGGCCGCGCAGCGTTGCCGCGGTTACGGCAGAAGCGTGGGAGACCAGAACCCGCTCATCGAGAACGACAGAAAGGCCATTGCTCCACACCGTGAACAGAAGGTCGAGGTCCTCCGCGCTGGCGATGCCGTATCCCTCGTTCCACCCTCCCAGTTCGACGATCGTGTTCCGCTCCATCAGGTAGACCACACCGCTTGGGATCGCAGTGAATGGCGGGAACGTCATTGTCCGGTCCGTAGGCGTCGTCCGCACCGAGGATTGATTGCCTGCCGCGGTGACTGCCGGGAGCACGATTCCGGGTCGGGTCTCTGCCTCGATCGTCGCCGCTAATCGGGACGCCCATTTGGCGGGGAACTCAGTGTCGTTGTTGACAAACGCCACTAGAGACCCGTTGGCAAGCCAGAGCCCCTGATTCATGGCCTTGGCGAATCCCAGATTCTCGTCGTTGCCGACAAACTCGTCGGCCAGGCCAGCTGCTGCCGTCGCCGCGGCAGGCTCTGAGCCGTTGTCGACGATGATCAGCTCGTAGGGCACGTCGGTGTTGTGTCGCAGGGATTCGACACAGGCGCGCGTGAACTCGAACTGATTCCAGGTCGGGATCACGATCGACAGGAGCGGCTCCGGCATCCCGTCATGGTAACTGGGGCTGATGGTCCGGCTTATGCCCCCTGTGTATCTACTATCTGGGCTCCGACCAGGAGGAGTGGAAGACTTGGTGGACGAACAGGTGACGCCCGAGGGCGAGCCCCCGACTGACAAGACGGGTATCAGCGGACTGGTTGAGACCATCAAGGCGCGACCGGCGTTGTTCGGCGGGGTGGGGGCGCTCGTGTTGTTGGCGATCGTCGTGATCATCGTCCTGGCCGCTGGGGGCGACGACGACGCTGAGCCGATTGCAGACACGACCGTCACAACTAGTTCAGCCGGTGGGGGGTCGGCGCCCACGGTGACCATCGCAGACGGCGGTGCGACCGCCGCCGACACAACCGCAGCTCCTAGCGATAGTGGGGGCGCCCCGGCTGCGGTCCCGATCGACCGAAATCCGCTAACCGGCGCAGCTCTGGACGCGAGCAGCACAGACCGTGTAGTCGCGGTCAAAGTCGACAACGCACCCGAGGCCGGTCCGGCGATCGGCATCCAGGATGCCGAACTCATCATCGAGGCTCCCGTCGAGGGCGGCTTGACACGGCTAACGGCGATGTTCTTCGAAAACGAGCCGACCGTTATCGGGCCGATCCGATCAATTCGACCGGTGGACGCAGACTTGCTCGTTCCCTGGAAACCCTTGCTCGTTACCACCGGGGGGCAGAGGTTCGTGTATCAGGAGTTGATCGCCGGTGGTGTAGACATTCTCGATGAGGGCACCAATGGTCTCTTTCAGCAGATCGAGCGGCGCCAGCCTTATCACCTGGTGGCCACTATCCCGCTCATCGAGGAAGAGGCAGGGGAGGGAACGCCGCCTGTCCAGGTTCTTCCGTTCGGCGATGATCCGCTCGGAGGCTCAGCCGCAACGAGAGTGCAGATCCCGCTCTCGGGTGTGGCCGATGTGGAATGGATCTATGACGGCGCCACCGAGGCCTACGTGCGCAACGTCAATGGTGAGGCGTTTCAGATCTTCCCCGAGTACAGCGTCGATCCGGCCGATTTGACCGGATTCTCGACAGAGACGGTCATCGTCATGATGGCCGCGCAGCGTTCCGCAGGCTACACCGACACCGCAGGAGCCGATGTGCCCACGTTCGATGTGATCGGGTTTGGCGATGTGATGGTATTCCACGGCGGAGAGGTGCGGCGGGGCCAGTGGTTGCGCGGTGCGCAGTCCGACGGGTGGGTCTTCCTCGACGAAACCGGAGCCCCGTTCACGATCCCGCCC
>JASJAS010000021.1 GCA_030066875.1 Acidimicrobiia bacterium
GAGACCCTGTCGCCCGGTTGCAGCCCCTTCGCCTGCAAACCCGCCGCCAGCCGATCCACAATGTCGTTTACGAATTGGTAGGTGAGGCTCCGGTCGAAGAATACGATCGCAGAGTTGTCCGGGTACTTCCTCGCCGACTCCCGCAGAAGACCGTCGAGCGGTCCGTCAGGCCACGTGACCTCGGCGGGCACGCCGTCCTGGTAGTGCTGATGCCACAGCTTCGAGCCGCTCATCTTTCAACCTCATCCTCTCTCGCCAGAAAATCGCACGGCTGCCTCGAGGATCGCAGCCGCTCTTCCAGAGTCGATCGACTCCACCGCTAGGTCCATCGCCTCGACGAATCCTTCCGCCAAGCCCGAGGCAACGATTGCCGGTGCCGCATTGATCAACGTGATGTCGCGTTTCGGCCCGCGCTCACCGGCAAGCACCGCCGTGGTGATCTCTACGTTTTGCGGCGCATCGCCCCCGTGCAGGTCCTCTAGCCGCGCCCGCGGCACGCCGAAGTCCTCGGGAGTGAACTCGGCGTGGGTTATCTCTCCCTCCCGCAATCTGTAGATGAACGACGGCCCGGTCGTTGTCAACTCATCCAAACCGTCCTCGCCGAAGTACACGAACGCCGAAATCGCGCCGAGGTTTTGCAGCACCCGAATCATGAGCTCGGCCATCCGTGGATCGGAGACTCCAAGTGCATAGCGCTTGGCGCGCGCCGGATTGCACAGCGGCCCGAGGAAATTGAAGACGGTACGGAAACCCAGCTGGCGCCGCACGGGTCCCGCATAGCGCATCGCCGGGTGGTACCGCGGCGCAAAGAAGAACCCAAAGCCAAGGGTCTTGACCATGGAGACGGTCTGTTCCGGAGCCATTTCGAGATCGAGTCCTAGAGCCTCGAGTAGATCTGCAGAGCCGGTAGGCGAGGATGCCGCTCGATTGCCGTGTTTGGCAATCTTGACTCCGGCGCCGGCGGCTACAAACGCCGCCGTTGTTGAGATGTTGAAGGTGCCGGCACGGTCACCACCGGTACCAACCAGGTCCACGATTGGCTCATCAATCTCGACGAGCAACGCCGCGTCGAGCATGGCCTCGACGAACCCGGTCATCTCGTCGGCGGTCTCTCCCTTAGCCCGTAGCGCGGTGAGTAGAGCCGCGATTTGCGCCTCGGTGGCGTCGCCACCCATCACGGCCGTCATCACTGCGCGGGCCACCTCGCGGTCGAGGTGATCGCCCTCGAGAATGCTGGTAAGAACGTCCGGCCAAGACACCGTTGCCATCGGGTTGACGGTAGCAGTGAGCCTGCCGACGCCGAAGCTCGATGACCGCCACTTGCCTAGGCGATCCGCCTTTCCAGGGCCCTCCTCTGCTTTTCCGTCTGGCCTCCCCAGATTCCGTACCGAGCCCGGGTTTCCAGGGCGAATTCGAGGCATTCCATCTGCACCGAGCAGCCGTTACATATGCGGATGGCTCTGCGCTCTCCTTCTGGATTGGTGGGAAAGAAGGTGTTCGGATCCGCGTCCTTGCAGGCGGCAAACACGGCCCAGGGCCGTTCGTCGGTGACAGGTACTGACAGGGCAAATTCGATTAGGTCATGATCATCATTCATGGTCACCTCCGCGAGGTGGCGCGCACGACCGGACCTCGATCGTGCACCCATATGACGTCCGGTCCCGCACTTTTGGTTCCCGTCCGATCCGCTAGACGGCGGGCAAGCAACCCCGGCAGCGCACTAGAATCTTGGCCCATTGACCCTGAACCCAACCGTGGAGGAAGGCACTGCTCTACTTCGCTTATAACGCACGGATCGCACCTGACGCGATGGCCGCGGCGGCTCCCGGTGCGGAGTTTCAGTTCATTGCACATCTTCCCGAATGGGGACTCGATTTCCCCATCTCCGACACCTCATGGGACGGCGCGCTCCCGGCCATCAAGCCGGAACCGGGCAGTACCGTTTGGGGAGCCGTCTACGAGATCGGGAAAGCCGATCTCGCCCAATTGAACGCGATCGAGTCGGAGGAGAACCGTAGCTCGGAGACCGTGGAGGCGATGGATCGCACCGGCAAGCGGCACCAAGTGGTTGTTCACCTCCTGGACGACTCGGGACCCAACAACGGGAATGGGTCACCGCGCCCGTCGTCCGAGTACCTCAAGCTGATGGTGCAGGGGTCCCGCCACTGGAATCTTCCCGTTGGCTGGATCGCCGGACTCGAGGAGCATCTCGAGAACGGCTCGTGAGCCAGCGGGCGGCGAGACCATCGATCAGGTGGGGCGCCGTTGCCGTAGGGGCCATGGCTGGGTTGGTCACGGCGCTGCTTTCCTTCATCTTCTTGGGCATCACAGGACTCGTGTCGCCCGAGCGTGGTGAGATCTTCCTGCTCTTCCTCGAGTTCCTGGCCTTGGTGGTCGCCGGCTACGTCGCCGGGCGACTTTCGGACGCTGCGGAGATCCACGGCGGACTCGCCGGCTTGGTCACTGCGTTCGTGACCGGTCTCATTTCGCTCACCTCAAACCGGGTGTCGATCGGCGCGATCATTACGCTCACACTCATAGCAGCGGTACTCGGTTCTGCCGGAGGCGTGCTGGCACGCTGGCAGAAAGAGAACACACCCGAATAGGGCGTCACACAATCCCGGGACTTTGGGGACTTATGGCCCTATCTGCATATGCATGAGTATGCATAATGTGCACAAGTGCTCATGGAACTGCACACTCTGCAAGAAGAGGCTCGCGGATGACGCTGCTCACCACGAAACAGGTCCAGGAACTATTCCGCGTCGACAGGTCGACCATCTACCGGATGGCAGAAGACGGTCGCCTCCCCGCCGTCAAGGTCGGAAGGCAATGGCGCTTCCCGTCGGATCGTGTCGAATCCCTTCTGGGGCAATCAAACGGCGAGACTGTCCCATCGCCGCGCGATGCGTCCGTTCCGTCTGAAATCACCCTCGAGACCGTACTCCCCGCCGATACCGCTCAAGCAGTAGCCGACCTAGCTGCTGACCTCTTCGGTGTCATGGCTGTGGTCACCGACATGAACGGTCAGGCCCTTACCACCGTTGCCAACCCCTGCGGCTACTTCACCGCCGTGTTTCAAGGCATCTACACCGCCGACCGCTGTAGCGAAGGGTGGCGCCGACTCGGCGAGGAGATCGACCTCGAGCCGCGCTTTCTCCCGAGCCACCTCGGCTTCCTGTGTGCCCGCAGCTTCATTCGGATTGGATCGAAGCTGGCCGGCATGGTCATCGTCGGCGGCGTCGCCCCAGAGGACTGGCCCCCTTCCGATGAGGAGATCGCCAACGTCGCCGCCGAAACCGGATCGCCAGACGAAGTCATCCGCGAACACGTCAACGAGGTCTATTGGATCGACGCCGCACACCAAGACTGGATCGTGCGCAACTTGTCGCGAGTGAGCGACCTCATATCACATCTCGCCGACGGCCACGGCCGTCTCGTTCAAAGACTCGAAACAATCGCGGCCCTCGCCGGAGCCACGGATAGCTGAAGGAGCAAGGAAAGTGAAGAGACTCTTGGTGCTCGGAGCCGGAACGGCCGGGACGATGGTTGCCAACAAGTTGCGGCCCCGCCTCGACGAGCGGGAGTGGAAGATCACCCTCGTCGATCAGAACGAGACGCACTATTACCAGCCGGGATTCCTGTTCCTGCCGTTCGGTGGCTACAAACGGGAGGAACTCGAGAAGCCCAAGCGCCGGTTCATGCCGGCGGGCGTTGAGCTGTTGATGAGCGAGATCGACCTGGTCGAGCCGGAAAACAACGTCGTGAAGCTGACGGATGGCACTGAACTGCCCTACGACTACCTGATCATTGCCACCGGCACGCACCCCACGCCAGGCGAGACCCCCGGCCTCGGAGAGGATGAATGGTACGAGTCGGTGTTCGACTTCTACACCATCGACGGTGCGGAAGCGCTGGCTGAGAAGCTCGAGACGTGGGAAGGCGGCAAGCTGGTCGTCAACGTGATCGAGATGCCGATCAAATGCCCCGTGGCCCCGCTCGAATTCATCTTCCTCGCCGACAGCTTCTTCCATGAGCGCGGCATGCGAGACGCAGTCGAACTCGAGTACGTCACCCCCCTACCGGGGGCTTTCACCAAGCCCGTGGCTGCCAGGTACCTCGGCGACATGCTGACAGATCGCAAGATCACGCTCGAAGGCGATTTCTTCTTGGAGCGGGTCGACACAGAAGAGAAGAAGCTCGTTTCCTACGATGAGCGTGAGGTCGACTACGACCTGTTGGTGACGATCCCCGTCAACATGGGAGCCGAATACATCGGCCGCTCCGGTCTGGGCGACGAACTGCGTCACGTGCCGGTCGACAAGCACAATTTCTTGTCGACGAAGCACGACAACATCTTTGCACTGGGGGATGCGGCGGCGTTGCCCACCTCAAAAGCCGGCTCCGTTGCCCACTTTGCAGTCGACATCTTCACCGAGAACTTCGTCGACTTCGTGCAAGGCCGACCGATGCGGGAGCAGTTCGACGGACACGCCAACTGCTTTATCGAGTCGGGGCACGGCAAAGGAATGCTCATCGACTTCAACTACGACACCGAGCCGCTGCCCGGCAAGTATCCGCTACCCGGTGTCGGCCCCTTCTCGCTGTTGCAGGAAACTGAGGCCAACCATTGGGGCAAGCTCATGTTCAAGTGGGTGTACTGGAATGTGCTGCTCACCGGCAAGGCAATGCCGATCCCGGCACTGATGTCAATGGCAGGCAAGATCCGTGAGGAGGTGCAATGACCACCGCCGCACCGGCCCGGCCTGAGGAGCTCGAAGCCAAGATCGACGCCCTGACCGAACAGGTCGCATTCCTTGCCGAAGAAGCTCGCCTGGCGAGACAGCGGCGAGAGATGTGGGTCGAGCTGCAGGAAGACATGATGCCCATTGCCGGCGACGTGCTCCAAGTTCTCGAGCGAGAGCTCGAGGAGCTGAGCGCAGACGTGACACTGGCTGATATCGGCGACCTCGTTCGTCGGTTCATTCGGGTCGCACCGATCCTCGATCGAGCTTTGAACTACGTCGAGAGCTTTGCGGAGCTCTTCGAGGACATGATGCCGCTCACCGAGCACGCGATGGACGTTGCGACGGATCGCCTGGTCAACCTCGACCAGAAGGGGTACTTCACCTTCGCCAAGGCCGGCGTTCATGTCGTCGATCGCGTCGTCACCGGTTTCTCCGAAGAGGACGTGGAAGCGCTCGGCGACAATGTCGTGCTCATCCTCGAGACCATCAAGGAGATGACGCAGCCCGAGATCATGGCCATTCTCTACCGGATGATCGAGGCCGTGCAACGTCAGCAAGCGCAACTGGCGGAGGAGCCCGAGGAGCCGCCGAGCTTGTTCGGACTGCTCAGGCGGATGCGTGACCCGGAGATCCGCCGCGGTCTCGGCCGTGCGCTCAACACCCTCAGCGCGGTGTCGGACGTCGACACCGGACCGCCGCGCAGGTTTGTCCACACCAATGATCAGAAACAAGACGCAGATAGCACTGCAGGAGGTAAGTAATGGCAGTTACCACAATCGCAGGGGCCGAGGTCCAAGTCGACGACGAAGGCTTCATGACCGAGTACGACGAGTGGAATGAGGACATCGCCAAGGCCCTGGCCGCCAATATCGGCATAGATCTGGGCGAGACGCACTGGCAGGTCATCAAGTTCCTCCGCGAGGACTACAAAGAGCAGGGCGAGACCCCAATGTTGCGCCGGGTCTCCAACGTCGGAGGGGTGTCCACCAAGGAGCTATTCCAGCTCTTCCCGAAGAAGCCGGCCAAGAAGATGTCCTACATAGCCGGTGTCCCCAAGCCACAAGGCTGCGTTTGATCGATCCGATCTTCGAGACAGCACAGGAGAGAAAGACATGACAACTGCTCAAGACGCACCGTCTGTTGTCCCGGACTTTGGTGACGAGGAAACCGATCGCAGGATCTGCTTCATCGCCTCGAAGGGCACACTCGACATGGTGTACCCGTCCCTGGTGATGGCGAACGCAGCTCTCGGTGAAGGCATCGAGACGCACATCTTCTTCACATTCTGGGGTATGGACATAATCACCAAGAAGCACATGGACGACCTTCAGTTCACGTGGATGGGCAATACGGCAATGCACCCTCCCGGGAAAAAGATGCACATGCCGCAGGGGCTCGCCGGTCTTCCCGGTATGACCGCCCTAGCAACCAAGATGATGAAGAAGCAGATCGCCGACCTCGATGTACCCGAAGTTCCGGAGTTCTTGCAGATGATCGCCGATGCGGGTGGTCACCTCTGGGCGTGCAAGATGTCGGTTGACATGATGGGTCTCACCAAGGAAGACATGATCGATGAGGTCGAAGACATCATCACCGCTACCGACTTCATCGAACTATCCGACGGTGCGCAGGTGATCTTCACCTAGGCGACAACCAGCTTGCGCTCTGCGGCGCAGCAAAGGAACATCCGGGCGGGGCCTGCTCAAGGCCCCGCCCAGTCGCGCTAGGAGCCTCCGGATGAGCAAATACACATTCTCTACGACGATGTCTGGTCCCATCGAGGACGCCCGGGAACGCGTCATCAGCGCTTTGGCCGAGGAAGGCTTCGGTGTGCTCACCGAAATCGACGTGGCCGCAACTATGAAGGCAAAGCTGGGAGAGGACTTGGCGCCTTACAGGATCCTGGGGGCATGCAACCCGCCGCTGGCTCACCGCGCCATCACCGCGGAGCCCAACATCGGGGCATTGCTCCCATGCAATGTCGTACTGCGCCAGATCGATGACGCCGTAGTGGTCGACTTCATGGATCCAGAGGCCGTTCTGACACTGGTCGATCAGCAGGGCATCGCCGAAATCGCCGCTGAGGTCCGTGCCAGGTTGGAACGCGTTTGCAGGGTGGTCGCGGCCTAGCTGAGTCCGTACCGAACCGGTACCCTTTCTATACGAGTGCAGGGGACGGCCGCGGCCGGGAAACCGGTCGAGGAAAGTCCGGACTCCACAGGGCACGGTGCTGGGTAACACCCAGGCGGGGCGACCCGACGGAAAGTGCAACAGAGAGCAGACCGCCGATGGCGCAGGCCCTCGGGCCGGCGCACAGGCAAGGGTGAAACGGTGGTGTAAGAGACCACCAGCGTTCCGGGTGACCGGAGCGGCTTGGTAAACCCCATCAGGAGCAAGGTCAAGCAGGGAGTGGGCTGCCCGCCCGTCAATCCCAGGTAGACCGCACGAGCCCGCTCAGCAATGGCGGGTCCAGATAGATGGCCGTCTTCGCCTGTCGCCGGTTCATCGCCGTCGAGAGGTCGAAACAGAATCCGGCTTACACCTGCACTCGAAATAAGGAGCCCCCTTCGTGGGGGCTCCTTATACCTCCGCCAGCCAAGGACTCGATGACTCGACAGCTGTGATGTGCAGATATGAGGAGAGGGTCAGTCGCCCCAACCGCTGACTACCGCGTAGGCTCCTGATGAGGCGGTGCCCTCATCCGAATGCGGCTGAAGCATGGCGAGGAACGCGGCCCGGGCCTTCTGTCCGTCGGACAGCGGCTCGAGGGTTACTCCGACCCTGAGCTCGGCACCGCTCGGGTGTACAAAGCGAACGACGACCTCTTCCAGGTCCTCGTCCTCCTTTTCGATGGCAGCTCGCCACTTCTCCATGTCGGCGGGATGGCACATGGCAGCGAGGGGCACGCCGATCACCTCGGCCAGCGGCAAACCAAGCATGTCGGCGGCCTCGTCCTCGGCGAACAGCACCGCTCCCTCGGAATCGAGAATGGCAACAGCGGTTGGTGCTTCATTGACCGAGACTTCGGTCTCCGCAGCGGGACGAGGGGTGGGAGCCACCCCAGGGCTAGACCGGTTCTCAGCATGATGTCGCTGGATTGCCAACTGCACCGAACGCGCGAGAGCGTCGGCAGTGACGGTGCCCTTCACCAGATAGTCCTGCGCGCCACGTCGGACGGCACGTAGGGCGAGATGGTCGTCCTTGTGCGCACTCAACACGACGATCGGCACGTGGCTGGCATTCGCGAGCAACGAATCCACCGCCTCGAGCCCGTCAGCATCCGGGAGGACCAGGTCAAGCAGGACACAATCGGGGGCAGCTTCTTCGATAGCTTCGAGTGCGGATTCGAGACGCTTTACATGGCGAACCGGGGCCTCATCCCCCCACGCCTCGCTCAGCATCGTCAAAACCAGACGGGCGTGAAGAGTGTTGTCCTCAACGACCAGCAGGTCCGGCGGACCACTGCTCGTCTGTTCTTGTTCCATGGCAAAGCCCTCCGATGCAAAGCGCCTTTCGCGTCTTCGGCCATTTTGCGACAAGTCTTGAGTAGTAGTCACCCTACGTCAAACCAGCCGGAACGTGCCTCGGTTCAGTCGATTCTGCTGTCGACCTCGCCGGTATAGACGAGACGGTAGAGCACCCAACCGATCAGTGCCCCGACGAGCGGACCGACGAGGTAGATCCATATGTCGGCGAATTCGCTGCCAATGATCGCTGACCCGAGCGTCCTACCAGGATTCACCGACGCGCCCGACAGCGGCGCCGCCGCGAAGTGGATTCCGACGAGAGTCAGAGATATTGCAGAAAAGACAGCTCCCTGGAACTGGTTGCTCTTGGTTACAGCGAGGATCACCCCGACGAATACCGCCGTGAGGACTATCTCGAGCAGCAGGGCGCTGCCGACCCCGACGGTCTGCTTCGTGGCTGTAGATGCCACTGCATCTTGATCGGAGGCAATCAGCAATCCCAGGCCCGCGACGACAAACCCAGCGAGCTGGGCGACCCAGTACTGCACCATCGTGGCTACATCGATTCGCTTGTCGAGGAAAGCGCCCAAGCTAACCGCCGGGTTGAAATGGCCGCCGGATATCTCACCGAAGGCATACAGCCCGGCCAGTAGGGCGAATCCGAAACCGAAGCTGATGACGACGAGGTCGCCGCCGGACGCCAGGATGCTCAATCCACCGAAGAAGAGCAGTACAAACGCGCCGAGGAACTCGGCGAGCAATGCCCGCATACTCTGATCCATCTCCCACTCCTTCTCTTCCTTCAATCACGACCTTAGACCCGTCGAACCACCGCTTGGTTTCGCACCTCGACCCGGGCGAGGCAACCTAACCTGGCAAACCGGACTGAAAGGACCGCTGTGACCAGATTCGCATACTTCTGCGGACATGAACAATGGCAACCCGAGGTGCTGGTTCAACACGCCGTCCTCGCCGAGCGCGCCGGGTTCGACTTCATCGTTGTGTCGGAGCACTTCCACCCGTGGGTCGACGATACCTCTGCATCGGGCTACGCCTACTCGACCATCGGGGCTATGGCGCAAGCGACGGACCGGGTGGCGTTCGCAACCGGAGTCACCACTCCCCTGTTCCGCTACCACCCTGCTGTTGTAGCTCAGGCGGCCGCAACTCTGGACCGTCTCTCCGGGGGGCGATTCAATCTTGGCGTCGGCACGGGGGAGAACCTCAACGAGGGCCCTCTTGGTCTGCCGTTCCCGAAATACGCAGAGCGGTCGGCGCGCATGGCAGAGGCGCTCCAGATAATGCGAAGACTGCTCGATGGAGAGAAGCTCTCCTTTGACGGCCAGTACTACCGCACCGACCGCGCCAAGCTCTACAGCCCGCCCATCGGCCCGGTTCCCGTGTGGCTCGCCGCCGGAGGACCCAGGTCATCAGCTCTCGCCGCTCGCCTGGCCGACGGAATCATCACCAGTGTGAAGGATCCGGTAGTCACTCGTGAGAAAGTGATCGAGCCTGCTGTGGCGGCCGCGGCGGAGGCGGGGCGCTCCCCCCTCCCGGTGCTTGCCTCGCGTTGGTCGGTGCGTGCCAACTCCGACGAGGAGGCCTGGGAAGCACTGTCCGCCTGGCGGGGCCTGCGGGCACCGGGCCGGCTCGAGGCCGTCGATCCGGCGGATTTGAGACAGCGGGCGGACACCATGGATCGGAGCGACATCCTGAGCCGCTACTCGCTCGTCTCCAGCGCGCAGGACTACATCGACATATATGCCCCGCTCGTTGCCGACCTCAACGCCGACGTTGTGACCATCCAGACGACGGCCCTCGACCAACCGGGGACTATCGCGATGCTCGGCGCGGAGGTCTTGCCGGCATTGCGGAAACTTGCGGCGTGAGCCTCATCCACCGACTTCCTGTCGGATGAACTCGGTCTCGAAAACCAGGAGGGCGTTGTCTGGGTCGAGCCTTGCCGCTGCGTCGAGGCTGGGAACGACCGAGCGGAAGGCGTCACCTATCGCCTCGGCGTAGGCACCCTTCACAGCGCTCTCCAGGTACTCCCGAAGTGGCACGACCATACCGGGACCGAGGGTCGCGACCATGTCTAGTTGCCAGCCTGCGGACCCGCTTCTGCGGAGAACGACATACGAATCCTGTTCCGCGCTGGAGATGCGCACCGCGACATGGTCGGGTCCAAGCGATTCGGGTAGCGGTCCCTCGACAGCGACGTCGTCGATGGCAAGACCTCGAATGGACTCGAAGTCATCGCGAAAGGATCGCCAGTACCGCTCCGAAAGCTCCTCGGTCATG
Organism: Acidimicrobiia bacterium; assembly: GCA_030066875.1. GTDB lineage: Bacteria > Actinomycetota > Acidimicrobiia > Spongiisociales > UBA5794 > JAAETI01. The sequence goes on from JASJAS010000021.1 coordinate 10,517, forward strand.
CCGGTGTCGAGCAAGGCGGCGAACTCGTCGGAACGCAGCTGGTTCTCCACCCCCGCGACGACGACTAGGCCGACCGGCTCCACCAGGGCTTGCAGCCGCGTGCCGTCCACGGTGGAAACGGCATCGAGCCATTGCGCCACTACGTCGGCCGGATCGGTGTCGACCGGCTGATTGGACTCCACAGGCGCGCCTTCGGAGCATGCGGCAACCAGTAGGAGGAGGCCAAGAAGGAGAGATCGCACACCGCAAGGCTAACCCGCGCTGGGGTTTCCGGACGGAAGCGCAGCACGGCAACAATCCACCTACACTCGCCCGGTGACCGTTCCCACCCCAAAGGCCATCGCGTTGGGTGTCGTCGCTGGAGCCGTCGGCGGTCTGTTTGGCATTGGCGGCGGCGTGATCGTCGTACCGGGGCTCGTGTTGTGGTTGAAGTTCGACCAGTACAAAGCATCCGGAACCTCGGTAGCGACGATTGTCGCCTCAGCGGGCGCAGCGCTGATCACGTTCACGAGCGACGAATCTGTCGACTGGTCTGCGGCGGTCGTGATCACGGTCGGCGCAGTGGTCGGAGCGGCCATCGGCACGCGCGTTCTGCATTTGATACCGGCCAAGACATTGCGGCGCGTCTTCTCGTTGGTGCTGGCCGTCGCTGCAGTGAGGATGGCGATCACATGATCGAGGCTCTGGGGTTCGTCGTGCTCGGTCTTGGTACCGGCGTCTTGGCATCGACACTCGGAGTCGGTGGAGGAATCATCTTCGTCCCTGCCCTAGTCGTCTTCTTCGGTTTCGAACAGCACGTCGCCCAAGGCACATCGCTGGCGGTCATCTTGCCGACGGCCATCGTCGGAACCTACCTGCATTCGAAGCGAGGAAGAGTCGAATGGAGGGTCGCCCTGCTCGTCGCCGTTGGCGGCATCGTCGGCGGCCTACTGGGGGCCGCCGGAGCACTGGCGCTCGACCCGGATCTGCTTCGGCGCCTGTTTGCAGCACTGCTCGTAGTCATCGCCATCCGCATGTTCAGCAGCTGACCTAGCCGTCGATGGGTACGTCGATCCGACCATTGTTCAGAAAGGCCCGGCGGCTCTGGGTATCCGAGAGATCGGCTGCTCGCCACAGGTAGACGAGGTACACCAGCCCAACGAGTTCTGCGAGCCATGTACGCCAGTCGCCGAGGACCTCCGCCACAAAGCCTGCAGCAGTGGCCGGGCCGGCGGCGGTGAAGCTCCAACCGAGGAAGGGCCACCACAGGGTCTCGGGGTCGAGCCACATTGCGTCGAGCAGCAGGTGGAAGAGCAAGCCAATGGCGAGCGGCATCCAGAGCTTCCTCGGACGACCTCTTCTGGTGAAGAAGACAACGCCAATCATCACTATCGAAGCAACCAGCAAGCCATGAGTAAACAGTCGCACCCCCTGCAGTCGGTCGAAGAAGATCAGGCCGATCGGCGTGTCGATCAAATCCGGAAGTATTGCTCCCAGCATCAGCATCCGCAGGTCCATCCGATCGTCACGGAACGCGTATCGGGCGAGTGCAATCGTCGCTCCCAGATGCCAGAAGAGCATGGCGCCCTATGTGACGAGTATGCGCCGACAGTGGATGCAGCGCGGCGGGTCGGTTTGCTTCGCGTCGATGACCTCTGCAGCCGTCAGCTTCAGATGACAGCCGCCGCACATACTCTCGACGAGTTCACCTACGGCAACGCCCTCCTTGCTCTCCCGGAGCTGTTCGTACAACTCGAGAAGATCCTCAGGAACGAGCGGGACGATCTCGCTCTTGCGGGCCTCTTTGATTGCGAGCTTGCCGTCGATCACTTTCCACGCCTCCTTGATGACGGCCTCCAGAGCAGCCTTGGCCCTCGCACAGTCATCAGCGCTCGACCGCAGCTCGGCAACTCGAGCCTCGTGTTGCTCCTTGGCCTCCATCAGTTCGAGAACCGCGTCCTCGGCCTCGCTCCGCTTGCGATCGAGCATCTCGACTTCGCGTCGCAGGTAGTCGGCATCGCGAGCGCTCATACCCCCTGCATAGAGGCGGTTCTGTTCTGCGTCGAGCCGGCCGACAGTGATCTCCAACTCACCATCGGTCTTGTCGAGTTCGAGCGACGTCTCTCTTAGGTCCCTTTCGGCATGAGTCAGCTCCGCATTTGCTGTCTCAGCGCGCTCGTGCGCCAAGCGATACTCCTCGAGTTCGGGTAGCGACTGGCGCTCATGAAGAAGACGGTCGATCTGCAGATCAACCTCTTGGAGGTCAAGCAGGTCGGCCAGGCTGTGCAACTCCTCCATGGCTACCGTTCCTTCCACGGATCTGGGTCTAGGTCGGTCAAGTCGATCGCTTTCTCGACCTTCGCAGCCACTGCAGCGTACAACGCCCTTACCCCAGGTCGTTCCGTGGCCGCGTGTCCGGCGTCGACCACTGCGCATCCCGCCGCGGTCGCAGCTCGCGCCTGATGATGGCTGACATCGCCGGTGACCACGAGGTCGGCGCCAGGCACGGGCAGGAAGGAACCGCCCGATCCGGGAATGACCGCGACACGGGAGACCTCTCCCGAGCCGGCAACGCGCACCACACCTCCCAATCGGTCAGCGACATGGTCCGCAAGGTCGGAGACGGTACGCGAGGGGTCTAGTCGACCGATACGCCCAACAAAGCCAGCGTTGGACTTGGTCCCGAGAAGATCGTATGCGGGCTCCTCATAGGGGTGAGCCTGGACTAGTGCCGCGACAACTGCATCCACGCGCGACGCCGGGCAAATCATCTCTATGCGAGTCTCGGGTTCACGGTTGAGGACGCCGATTTCGCCGCTAGTCGGGTCGGCTCCGGACTCGGGGTAAAACGTGCCTATACCCTCGCTTCGGTACGAGCAGGCTGAGTATCTGCCGATGCGGCCTGCCCCGGCCGCCGCCATCGCAGCGGCCACGGCATCAGCCGCCCGCTCTGGTGCGAAAGTGATGACCTTCATAGTGTCGGCTCCCCAGAGTGGCCCGTGCCCTCTTGTATCGGTCAGGCCCAGCGCGTCCGCCAATGCGTCCGCAGCACCCCCGGGCATCACATCAAAGGCTGTGTGCACGACCAACACCGATACTCCACTGCTGATCAACCGATGGGCTCGCCCTGCAGGACCCGGGCCGGCGACCAATCCGGTGACCGGGCGGAACAGCAGCGGGTGGTAGGTAACGGCGAGGTCCACCCCGTCCGCAACGAGCCGATCCGCTACCGGCCCGGTGATTTCGTGGCACACCGCCACCGTGTTCACTGAGGCATCCGGATCGCCGAGCTGCAGGCCCACAGCATCCCAGCCGGCGGCCCTGTCCAGTGCGAGTAGGGTCCCGAGCTCAGCGGCCAATTCGCGCACTCGTGTCGTCATCTGCGGATGCTACCCGGCCGGGACCGGTGAATGGCCTAGCCGACGTCGTGCCCGTGCATTCCCACGGGCGGGCGCTCGCCGAGCCGCTTGGTCATCCTCGCAACCCCGGCATCAATGGTCACGTCGCCGAAGCCACGCTTGTGCAGTACGCGTTCGATCGCGTGGTTGTCAGGCAGATACAGGGCCTCGAATTCCTCAATGCCACGCTCGATGGCAGCCTCTTCCAACAACGCGAAGAGCGCAGTTGCCAGGCCCGCACTCCGCCACTCCGGCTTGACCACGACGGCGACTTCCGCTCGATGTCCACCGGCGGGCTCGAAGCGGGCGATGGCCACTCCGCTACCTCGGGCAAACGCGGCGAGCGCAAACCGGCGCCTGTAGTCGAGTTCAGTGAGATGGCGCAGGCGCTTGCTGTCGAGTTTGATGGCGGGATTGAAGAAGCGGTGGTAAAGGGTGTCGGTATCCGCCTCTTCCATCTCTCTGGCGAGCAGCACGGCATCGCCGGGAACGATCGGACGGATGTGGATGACCCGCCCATCGCGCAGCAGGATCTCGCGCTCGTAGTCGAATGGGTACCCGTCGGGGAGACCGGTGCGGGGTTGCAGTGGTGTGATCATTCTGGCCTCGTCACCATCATTGTAAGCAATGTGCTTGCAATTGCAAGCACATTGCCCTGTGCGATGTCGGTTTCAGCGAGAGCCTATGCGCTAGTAGGAGTCGGGAACGAACGTCTGGTCGTCCATTGGCGGCCGGACATACCCCTCGTTGTCCTGGCGAGGCGGCAACTCGATCTCCTCGGGAGTCAAGTCCTCGTAGGGAATGATCGACAGCAGGTGCGAGATGCAATTGAGCCGCGCCCGTTTCTTGTCATCCGCATTCACCGCATACCACGGCGCCTGCTTGATGTCCGTGTGGGCGAACATGATGTCCTTGGCTCGCGAGTACTCGACCCAACGGCTCCGCGACTCCAGATCCATGGGGCTCAACTTCCAGCGCTTGCGCGGATCCTTGATACGCGCTCGGAAGCGGCGTTCCTGTTCATCGTCACTCACCGAGAACCAATACTTGATGAGAATGATCCCGCTGCGCACCAGCATCCGCTCGAACTCTGGAGCTGTCCGCAAGAACTCCTGATACTGCTGCTCCGTACAGAACCCCATCACGGGTTCGACAAGGGCTCGGTTGTACCAAGACCGGTCAAAAAGCACCATCTCACCGGCGGCCGGCAGGTGTGCAACGTAGCGCTGGAACCACCACTGAGTCTTTTCGCGCTCTGTTGCGGTGCCGAGGGCCGCGACTCGGCAGACACGCGGGTTCAGGCGTTCGGTGATTCGCTTGATCACGCCACCCTTGCCGGCGGCGTCCCGACCCTCGAAGATCACGACCACCCTCACGCCATTGGCCTTGACCCACTCCTGCATCTTGACCAACTCCATCTGGAGCCGCCGCAGTTCCTTTTCGTAGTACTTGGTATTGAGCTTCTTCAGCGTCTCGGCCTGACCTTCGTCCGGATGGAGAACGGAGTCGAGAATCGAGGAACGGCTATCGGCCTCGACCGGCTCAGTCAGGGATGACACCGGCTCGCCGACGTCCTCGTCGCCCTTGAGGTCCGCCAGTTCCTCGTCGATCGCAGTCCCCGCTTCCCCGACGGCTTCGTCGGCTACCACTCCGGAGGTGTTCAGCTCGTCTGATACCAACTCGTCTGCCATGGAATCTCCCAGTTGCGACAGCTTCAGGATACCCAACCGAGACGGCCCACTGTCGGCCTGATGAAGAAAACCGGAGAACGGAGTAAACCTACTCGGCTGCAGCGACGAGTGACTACTTAGAGTGGCAATCACGCTACGCAGCTATCAGGATGGAGAGACCAATGAGACGACGCGAAATACTCGTCTTCATCGCAGCCTTTGCCGTCGTGTTGCTCGGCGGTGCGGCGCTGGCCCAAGTGGGCGCGTTCAGCAGCGCTCCGGCAGCCGATGTTGCCGCGCTTAGCGCAGCATCTTCCAACGAGGCGGGCACCGACGTGCCCCAACCGGTTGCGGATGTGGCAACCGAGGAAAAGATCGAGGAAGTTGCCGAAACAACCGAGCCTCCCAAGGAGGACGAACCGAAAGCAGACGAGACCGACAAGGAACCCGTAGAGGAAGAGCCCGTCAAGGACGAACCTCCGAGCGACGAGCCTCCCGAGGAGGTCGACGAGACTCCGCCACCGCTCGAGATTCTGTTCCCTGAGAACGAACAACACTTCGAAGAAGCCACCATTCCGTTCGAAGGCAAAACCGAGCCTGGGGCCCGAGTCTTTGCAGGTCGCTACGAAGCCGACGTCGATGACGAGGGGAATTGGCGAATTGTGCTCATCCTCAACGAGGGTGGAAACCTCGTGAAGTTCAAGGCCAAAGACGCGGCCGGCAACATCACAGAGAGGTCCATCAAGGTCTTCCTCGACCACGGGGTTGCGACTGAGTTCACGGCACATCAGAAGTGGGAAGTCGTCGACGGCTATCCCGCAGAGAACAAGTACTACGGAACCGCGGCACCTGGCACCAAGATCTGGGTCGGCGCCTCCAACAAGGGCTCTGGGCACACTACGGCCAACGCCGAAGGTGAGTGGAGCCTGCGCGTCAAGTTCGAGGGAGCCGAATGCGGCGAGACGTTCACGGTGGTCGTAGAAGCTGAGGGCAACCACCGCAAAGAGTTCCGCATGAAATACGTGTGCGCCGACCACGAGTTCTCGGCTCACCAGAAGTACGCGGAGAACGAAAGCAAGTGGACGAAGTTCTACGGCACCGGCGTGCCGGGAACCCAGGTGTTCGTCGTGTCGGAGTATGGCTCGACCGAGACTACCGTCGAAGGCAACGGTGAATGGTTCGCCAAGCTCCACTTCAATGACAACCTACCGGCGAATACCGAGGTCCTGGTTGTCGTGGAAGGTGAAGGTGGCCGAGCTGAGTTCGGTTTCTACTGGATCGTCAAGACGATCGACGAGATCGAGTTCACTGCCCACCAGAAATACGGTTCATGCGGAGAGGCAGTCCCCTACGACAAGTTCTACGGGACGGCCACACCGGGCGCCACCATCTTCGTCGACTCGCTATGGGGCGAGGGGAGCACAACTGCCAATGAGCACGGTGAGTGGCAAGTGGTGGTCGAGTTCCCAGATGCTCCTATGAACGAGCCGTTCACAGTCGAAGTCGAATCCACCGACGGTGGGTACGCCACGTTCACCTTCGTCCGGACCGGGGAGGGCGAGCACTAGGACTCCACAGAGTTGGTAGCGTGATCCGAAGGGGCGCCGGCAACGGCGCCCCTTCTCCTGTGTTTACGCGTCCTTCACGGAACAATGTCTGCGACAGCTACGTTGGGAACAACAAGCAGCAAGAGGACTTGAGCATGTGGATGAAGAAGACTGAGATGCCTACCGCCGACACTGCCCTCCGCGGTCACGACGACCCGATTCGGGTGAGCGGTGTCCACCACGTGAACGGCAACTCGATCACCCCGCCGTTCCCGGAAGGGATCGAAGTGGCCTACTTCGGGATGGGCTGCTTCTGGGGAGCGGAGCGACTGTTCTGGCAAACACCCGGGGTCCACGCAACCGCAGTTGGGTACGGGGGCGGCTACACCACCAATGCCACCTACGAGGATGTCTGCACGGGCCGCACCGGTCACACAGAGTTAGTAATGGTCGCCTACGATCCAACCCTCGTCTCCTACGAGACGCTTCTCAAGGTGTTCTGGGAGGGCCACGACCCGACGCAAGGGATGCGCCAGGGGAACGATGTCGGCACGCAGTATCGGTCGGCAATCTTCGCTGCCAGCGACGATCAACTCAGCGCAGCCAAGATGTCGCGCGATTCCTACCAGAGCCGACTCAGCGCAAGCGGGTACGGAGAGATCACGACCGAAATCGCTTCGGCTCCTACCTTCTACTACGCCGAGGAGTACCACCAGCAGTACCTGGCAAAGAACCCCAACGGCTACTGCGGCATCGGCGGCACCGGAGTGTCCTGCCAGATCGGTCTCGCCACCTAACCCAGCGCAAGTAACAGGGCCGCGAGGTACGCCGCGCTCGTTAGAGTTCTCGACTCGGAACCCACAAGGAGCGGCAGATGGCGGATGAGGCCAAGAAGACCGACCCGCCGACCGAGGACGGGAACAAACAGAACGACAAGGACTCCGCGGAAACGCCCCCACCTCCGCACCACGAGGAGATCGAGGCCGAAACCACGCACAGTGTCAAGATCGGCCGCAGCAACGTCAAGTACACGGCAACCGCCGGACGCGTCATCCTCAAAGAGGAAGAGGGCAAGAAGAAGGCATCTTTCTTCTACGTTGCGTACAACCGCGACGGTGTCGATGATCTGTCGAAGCGGCCCATCGTCTTCGCTTTCAATGGTGGACCCGGTTCATCCTCCGTCTGGCTCCACCTGGGCGTGCTCGGCCCTCAACGGGTCCTGCTCGACGACGACGGCATGCCCTATCCCCCACCGGGACGCCTCGTACCGAATGAGCACTCGATCCTCGACGTTGCCGACCTGGTCTTCATCGACCCCGTCGGAACCGGCTACTCCCGGGCCATCCCGGGGGAGGAAGCCAAGGACTTTCACCGCTTCAAGAAGGACATCGAAGCCGTCGGAGAGTTCGTCCGTCTCTTCCTGACACGCCACAGCCGATGGGGTTCGCCAAAGTTCCTCGCCGGTGAGTCCTACGGAACGACCCGATCGGCGGGCCTGGCCGGCCATCTCTACAACCGGCACGGCATCACGTTCAACGGCCTGATGCTGATCTCGTCGATCCTCAACTTCCAGACCGCCGGCTTCGACATGTCGACCGCAACGTTCCAGAGGGGCAACGACCTCCCCTACATCGTGTTCTTGCCAACCTATGCCGCAACCGCCTGGTACCACCGCAAGCTGGCACCGAAAGACCAGAAGAAGTCGCTGCGCGCGTTTCTGGACGAGGTTGAAGAGTTCGCCGCCAATGAGTACACCCTTGCGTTGTTCAAAGGCGACGATCTCCCGGCTGACCATTTCAGAAGGGTTGCCAAGAAGGTGGCGCGCTACACCGGGCTCTCGGAACAGTACGTAGCCCGCTACGACCTACGTATCGAGATCCTGCGGTTCTGTAAGGAACTACTCCGTGAAGAGGGCAAGACCGTAGGGCGCATCGACTCTCGCTATACCGGGATCGACCGCTTCCAGGATGGCGATGCCTTCGAAGCCGACCCGAGCATGGACGCGACCATGGGTGCATACACATCGGCGCTGAACGCCTACATGAGAGACGACCTCGAATACGAAAGCGATCTCCCCTATGAGATTCTGTCAAACGAAACCTGGCAGAACTGGGACTACGAGGACTTCAAGAACGCATACGTCGACGTGTCTGAGACACTGCGCAACACGATCACTCGAACCAAGTTCATGAAGGTCTTCGTGGCGAATGGGTACCTGGATCTCGCGACTCCGTACTATGCGACTGAGTACACGTTCAACCACCTTGGTCTCGATGACAGTCTCAGGGCCAACGTCACGATGGAGTACTACGACGCGGGACACATGATGTACGTGCACATCCCCTCCCTGCAGAAGCTCTCCGGAGACCTGCGCAAGTTCGTTGCTGATGCAAGCTGAAACGCCGTCGCAGCCGACCGCTCAGTCGAGTAGATTTGGGACATGAGGGAATCAACCGCTAGTTCGCATCTGCGACGCCGCCGGAGTGCGCGCGACCGGCGGGTCCAGCGGGCACCGTTCCATTTCCCTGAGCGTCGCAGCGGATTCGATCGAAGGGCTGGAACGGATACCGGCTGGCGCGGCCTGTGGGACGCCAGCATGCGCAAGTATCGGGAGAACAAGAGCACCTTCCTGCTGGTGCTCGCCACGATCATCGTCTTCAACTACGTGGACTATCTCCTGACCATACGGGTGTTGCGCGCCGGCGGGCAGGAGTTGAACCCGATCATGGCTCGCCTGTTCGAGATCAGCCCTGTGGTAGCCGCGACGGCCAAGCTCGGAACGGTCGGCGCAGCCGTGTTGGTGCTGTTGATGTTGCGCCGCTATCGGCGGACATTGGAGGCTTCGCTGGTCCTCCTCCTCGCGTTCACCGCCCTGATGTTCTACCACGCTGCGCTGGCCATCCGCATCGCCTGAGCAGACGCAACTCTGGCGTACGTCACCGGAAAGTGTTCCGTTTCGGCACGCCAAAACGGCTGTGGTCAGGGTTTCCCCTGAGCATGCAGCCTCGCATCAGGGTGTGGTGAGGGACACTCCCAATACCGCCGTCGCCAAGCGTGACGCACGATGGCTTCATGGATACACACAACACCACACCAGAAGGGGTCACTGAACCGCGCCGGCTCGAGCGTCCTACCGATGGGCGCGTGCTCGGTGGCGTCGCTGCAGGTATCGCCCGACACACCGGTGCCTCGGTTGCCTTGATCCGGCTTGGATTCCTCGTTGCCGCCCTCTTTGGCGGGTTTGGCATCCTCCTCTATGCCGCGGCCTGGGTGCTGATTCCTGGAAACGGCGAATCAACTACGCCCGCAGAACGATGGCTGCAGAACCTGACCACCCCCGGCAAGCGGGCCGGGGCGTTCCTCATCGGTCTAGCAGCCCTGGTGATTCTTGCCGGCGCCGCCCCGCTGACGATCCTGGTCGCGGTCGTGTTGCTCGCTGCAGCAGCGCTACTCGCTGATGGCAGGAACCCGAACACCATCGCAGCCGGCGCAGCAGCGGCTCCCGCATCCGAGGAAACGGAGTAGCAATGCGTATAGGCAAACTGCTCGCCGCAGTCTTCGGCGTGACACTCGTCGTCGGTTCATTCGCGATGGCGGCGGTCGGCACTATCGCCTTGATCGTGCCTGACGACGAGGGTTGGATCTCGGCCGGACCTGTTCGCATGCGAACCGAAGCCGTCGGCTTCGTCGGCGAGGACATCCACATCGACTTCGGAGACCATGTTGGCAACGGCCGAACCGTCATCGGATGGGACGCCATACCCGCCAGATTCGAAGTCGACAGCCGGAACGGCAAAGAGATCTTCGTAGGAGTTGCCGCGGAAGACGACGTCCGCACCTACCTAGACGGGGTCGCCATGGATCGTGTTGAGTCGCTGCACCACGATCCGGACCTGGTCCACGTCCAGGGTGCGTGGTCGGTCGAGCCTCCGCATTCCCAGGACTTCTGGGTCGCAACCGGCATCGACGGCGAACTCGAATGGAACCTGGACGACGGCAACTGGGCCGTGGTCGTTCTCAACGCGGACGGTACGGCCGGAGTCGACGTCGCCGTCAGCGGCTCCGCCAAGATCCCTTTTCTAGAAATCATCGGGTTAGTGCTCGTGGGACTCGGGCTCGTAGGTATGGCTGTGGGTGGATTACTCGCGTACTACGGCGTCAGAGCTGTGCGGGAACCCGGGCCAACACCGGGCACCGCACCGCCAGCGCAGCCAGTGGCATCGGCCTGACACAACACATAAAGCTATGGGCGGGCCACCCGGCCCGCCCATAGGTGCCTTCCCTTGAAGGCAGCGCCTCCGGTAGTGTTGAGAATCTGCAACGAGGCGAGTCGTGTTTGTTGAGCAAGTAACAACTCCTACGCTCCCTGCCGACGTTGTCGGCGCAATGCTGGATGCCGACCCTTCACGTGCCGGTTCCATGATCGGCCTGCTCCATCGAGGCGGATTCGACGTGTCCGGCGATCTCGGACATATCACTCGGCTGATGCGCCGGCCCTCGGTACTCGATGTCGTTTGCCTGTTTGCGATCGCCCGTGACGAGGATCCGGATCTCTTCGCGAGGACGCTGGAGCGGGCGGAGCTGGTCGCTCCGGACCGCCTGCGGGAGCTTCATGCGGCATCCACATTTGCTATTGGACGTGCTGCGACGATGCGATGGATAACCGCGCATGTTGACCGCGTTAAGGAATCGGACCAGTGGCTCGCCGTCATCCCCGGCCTGGGTGGCGTCACCAAGTCGGTGCCGCTGGCCGAGGAGGCCCTTGTCGGGTTGATGAAGGCTCGAGCGCGCCTCCCCCGCGAGCTGACCGCTTTCGTACAGCTGAACCCGTGGTTCTCGCGCCGTTTCGCCATCCGCTATCGCCGTCGGATGAAAGGCAAGCGAATCCGTCTCGCGGAGCGAGCGGCAACCGCAAGGGGTTGGTCACATGCTCGGACGGTTCTGATGGCCGACCTCCCACGCGACTGGCAATCGCTGTTGAAGCGAGGAGAGGGCCGACCTCTCGACAGATGGTCGCATCGACTGCTGACCGACTACACCGAAGTCATTGAACGCTTCTATTCGTCCCAGGGCGTTCCTCAGGTCTTGGCGCCTCTCTACGTGATCGCATTCGCCGGTCGGCGGCCCCGCAACGTAACCCAAGCGGTCATCTCGGGCTGGCACACCCTCCCGTTCGAGGTCGCATTCAAGGCAAACACACTGCTCGGTTTGGCCAATGAACCATATCCGCTGCAAGATCGCGACCAGCAGGACGCCAACGGCCTAGCGGTGGCAGCTGAGGCACTCGGCGGGGACCGCGCCGCCTGGCGCGATTTTGCCGTCAGGGCATTTGCGGAGAACCACGGCATCGCGGCGGCTTCCGCAGCGCTGTTGCGCAGTTGACAAGCAGCAGGGTCGGTTCCGGATGATTCGCAACTATCGGGACACGGATCTCAGGACCTGCATGCAAATAGTCAACCGGGTGTGGGCCTTCGACGAGAACCTGCACCCTCCCAACCTGGCCGACCTTGCCACGAAGTTGTACACAGCCACGTCGCTGGCGGGTAGCGACTTCGCCATCGTGATCGGGGATGAGGACCAGGTTTGTGGCTTCCTCTTCGGGAAGGCCGGAGCCCGCGACCATTACAAGACCGAATACAGCGGATTCGCCGGATCGCTGCGCGCGCTGGGCCAGATGCTCGCACTGCGCGGCGCGCGGTTGCGGCGCAAGCTCAGCCTCGTGAGTGCAAGCGCGCAGCATCAGAGGAACAGGAATCGGGTCGCTCCGCCGGCGGATTGTGAGGTGACTCTGTTCGCGGTCGACCCGGATGCACAAGGCAGAGGTCACGGCAGAACGCTGATGACTCGATTTGTCGACCATTGCCGGGAGGTGGGAGGTTCCCGGATCACGCTCGAGACCGACACGGAATCCAACATCGGTTTCTACGAGCACTTCGGATTCAGGGTGCTGGGTGAGTTCTACTCGCCGTTGCTGGAAGAGTTCACCGGAACGGCGGGAAACTCCTACGTCTATGAGCTGGTGCTTTAGCAGGACTCACTTAGCGATCTCGCTGAGGTGGGCTTCCCAGCGCCCGCCACCCCCAGCGGCCAGCTCTTCGTACGGTGGGATGCGGTAGACACTGGCGCGGTTGTCGAGGAAGTCGCTGAACGCAAGCATGGTCCCGTCTGGAGAAACGTCGAGACCGGTGGTCTGGTTGCCCCCGATGATCGCATCGAGATAGTCGCCGGTTGCAGTATCAATGACCACGACGGTTCCCCATTCCGGGCCGGGCTTGTAGTACGTCTCCGGGTTGTTCCTCCCACGGTTCGAGACATACAGCACCTTGCCGTCGGGGCTGATGTCGATGGTGTTTGGCACCTTGTCGACATCGGCGAGGACCTCGACCTCATCGGTCGCGGTGTCGACGACCAGGACGTGATGGCGCGCCATATCCGACGCGTACATCAGCCCGGTAGCGGGATCGCCTACGAGGTGCCGCATGGCGCCGCCCGAGCGGTAGATGACTTCGCTTTCCCGTGTAGCGAGGTCGATGACCTGGATCTCACCGTGTTCGAATCCGGCGATGTATAGCTTCTTGCCATCAGGCGTGACGTAGAGACCTCGCGGGGTGATGACCGAGCTGATCTTCTCCCGCACCTCCCCCGTCTCCAGGTCGAATTCACTGACGTTGTTGCTCACCCAGTTCGATGCCCACAGTGTCCTCTCGTCGGGTGACAGCGCCATCACTTTGGTCCACACCCCCCGGGTATCCAGCGTTCGCAGCACTTGCCTGGTCGCAACGTCGATCTCATAAACCGACGCTGTCTCCATCTGGCTGACGTAGGCCTTGGTTCCGGCCGCATTGAATATGACTTCGACGGATCCGGCTTTCGGAAGATCTGTCTCGGCGATGAGCTCGCCTGTGAGTGGATCGAAGACCTGGAAACCGCTGCCGCTCAGCAGAGTTACCCAAACCTCCGAGCTATCCGGAGTAAATGCAACCTGCTTGGGTGCACCGGCAGTCATCCATTCACTGAGCTTGTGCAGAAGCTGTCCCGGCCGATCGAGCCAAATGGTGAGCTGCGTGTCCTCTTCGAGTTCGACGAGTTCGGTGTGGGCCGCGTATCCCTCGGCCTCGGCAATGATCGTCACTGGTCCGTAGACCTGATCGCTGAAAGAACTTGCGCCCACCAGGACTTCGCCGTCGCCGGTTTCGATCGTCGTCGAGGCACCTTCGGGAACGACTGTGACCTCCAAAAGGCGCCGCGGCGGGAGAGTTGTTGTTGTGGTTGTGGTCGTTGTCGTGGTCGACGAGGTTGTCGTCGTTGTACTAGTGGTGGCGGCCGCCGTCGTCGTAGTAGAACCCGCGGGAGAGTCGGCGGCGACAACGCTCACGTCCTGCGCATGGGTCACTTCCGTGGCACCGGGATCGGATCCGTCTCGGTCGACAGCAACCGATATCACGGCTGCCCCCAGAAGGGTCACCAGAGCAAGGAGCACAGCTACTCGTGTCTTGCTCGGTCCGGGGCTGCTCGCCATCGCGGCATGTTAGGGATCGTTGGCAATGTGGCCCTTCGACACGGAGCTAGCCGGGAGGCGGTTGGAGGAGATCGATGAGGTCACCCATCTCAACATGCGCTTCAATCGGATGGCGAAGACGAGCCTCGCGCAGCAGCTCGTAGTGGTTGCGCCGGCCGTGCTTTTCGTGCCGCAAGTAGCCGCACTGCTCCAACTCAGCAACTATGCGCTGGGTAGCACGCTCCGTTATCCCGACGCGTTGTGCGACGTCTCGGAGCCGGATGTCGGGGTCTTCGGAGATGCAGAACAGAACGTGGGCGTGATTGGTGAAAAAAGTCCAGTTGCCGCTCACTACCGAACCTCCTGTGATCCGTCGTCTGTCGAGATTAACGACTATATATGTCACATGTTTCGTGTTAGTTGATTCGTAATGATCGTTCTACTGTTGCTGCATCTTCTCCTGGCCGTCGGCGTGCTCCTGTATCGCCGGAGGATTGGGCGTGCCGCGTGGATCGTCAGCGCTGTCGGACCCCTTGCTGTCTTGGGCTGGTCACTAGCCAACCTCTCCGGTATCACTCGAGAAGCTCCTTACGAGCAGAATGTCGAATGGGTACCCAGCCTCGACCTTGCCCTCCAGTTCCGGGTGGATCAATACAGCCTGGTCTTTCTTCTTGTAGTGGCTGTAGCCGGGGCGCTCATTTTCCTGTTCGCCGGCAGCTATTTCTCTGTCGGGCCCCGCGTGGCGACTTTCGCCGCCACTATGACGCTGTTCGGGGGTGCGATGGTCGGGCTGGTAGGTGCGGATCACCTGCTTGCTTTGTTCGTTTTCTGGGAACTAACGACGATTAGCTCCTATCTGTTGATCGGCTTCGACGACCACCGGGCTCAGGCGCGTTCCGCAGCACTCCACGCGGCGATTGTTACGGGCGCCGGAGGGCTGGCGATGCTGGGCGGCTTCGTGCTCCTGGCGAGCGAAAGCGGAAGCTACCTGATCTCGGAAATCGTCGCGGCCCCACCTGCGCCGACACCGGCAGTCACCGCTGCGTGGATCCTGATTCTCGTCGGAGCTGCGACCAAATCCGCTCAGGTTCCCTTTCACTCCTGGCTTCCAGGTGCCATGGCGGCTCCCACCCCGGCAAGCGCCTTCTTGCATTCGGCAACCATGGTCAAAGCCGGCATCTTTCTGGTAGGAAGACTCGCTCCGGCTGCCGTTGCCTCGACAAGCTGGTGGGAGATCGCCATCTTCACGATTGGGTTCAGCACCATGGTGTTGGGAGGGTGGCGGGCCCTGCGCCAGAACGACCTCAAGCTGCTGCTCGCATTTGGGACGGTTTCGCAGCTCGGTTTCATCTTCCTCCTCGTCGGGGCCGGGCCATCAGGACTCCTCTTCGGAGGACTGGCGTTGCTGATCGCTCACGCCCTGTTCAAAGCTGCTTTGTTTCTCGTGGTGGGCGCCATCGACCACGAAGCGGGCACGCGAGATATTCGGAGGTTGTCGGGGCTGCGGCGATCGATGCCCGCGCTGTTCTGGGTTGCGACCCTTGCTTCGATGTCAATGGCCGCTGTCCCACTTACGTTCGGATTCGCCGCAAAGGAAGCGGCCTTCGACTCCCTCGTGAGTCGCGCCACGCCTCTGGTCGCGACTGCCGCGGTAGCTTCCGTCCTCACGGTCGCCTACACCGGCCGCTTCCTGATCGGCGCATTTGGACGCCATCAAGCCGGTGGTGAACCTATCGGCGTTGGAGCCCGCACTCCCAACAACTGGCTGCTGTGGTCACCTCTGGGACTCTCCGCGGTGGGAGTCGTGCTCGGGCTGGTCCCACAGGTCTTGTTCGAACTGGTCGATAGGGCCACTGCGGCGGTGACAGGAATCACCGATGCAGGAAAGCTGGTGCTGTGGCCCGGGTGGGTTCCTGCGCTGGCTTGGTCAATGCTCTCGCTCGCCGCGGGCGCATTTCTAGTGTGGCGTTCCGAGCTGTCCACCGCCGCAACCTCTGCAGTGGGACGGTTTTCGGAACGCCTACCCAGCGGTGAAGGCGTCTTCCGGCGCGCAATCCCGGCCCTGTTGACTTTCGCCGATCGCTCCAGCGGCTTGCTCCAGAATGGGTCGCTGCCCGCCTATGTGACGACCATCCTCCTAGTCGCCGTGACTGTGCCGACGATTGCGGTACTGGGAGGTCTGCCACCGCTGACCAGCCCCCGAGTGGGAACAGTGCTGGAGTGGTCGCTGGGCCTGCTCATTGCCGGTTTCGCCGCATCGCTCATCTTTGTAAGGCGTCGCTTTGCGACCGTGATTCTGCTTGGCGGTGTCGGCTACGGCATCGCCGGGCTCTACGGCGTCCTCGGAGGGCCGGACCTCTCGCTGACCCAGCTGCTGGTAGAGACACTGGTGATTGCCCTCTTTGCGTTCGTGTTGCGCCATCTTCCAGCAGCTTTTGCGAAACCGGCTACCGCGCGCATCCAACGCCTGATCGTCGCCGCCATCGTCGGGGCCTTCATCTTTGTCGGCGGGCTGGTCGTCAATGCCGCTCGGTCTCCTGGGACGGTCTCGGAGACATACCTTGCCGACGCGGTTCCCGAGGCGGCCGGGAGTAACGTCGTGAATGTCATCTTGGTCGACTTCCGAGCGTTCGATACGCTCGGCGAGATCACAGTCCTGGTGGCGGCGGCGCTTGGTGCGGCCGGCCTGGTGTTACCAGTGATCCGGCGTTCTGCGGAGCGGTCATGAATTCGCGCCGCCCTTCTCCGATTCTCGAGGCCGGCGTCGTTGCGGTCCTCGGACCGCTCCTGTTGTTCTCCCTCTACCTGCTGTTGGCGGGCCACAATCAACCCGGCGGTGGGTTTGCCGGCGGCTTGGTTGCGAGCGTAGGCATCCTCTTGGCCTGGGCAGCAGGCGGCCCAGACGGCGTTAGCCGAGCGGTGCCGGTCAGGTCAACAGCCCTCATGGGAACGGGACTGGTACTCGCGGTCTTGGTGGGCCTTGGGTCGGCGTTGCCCGGCCTCAGTTTCCTCGAATCGGGCTTTGTGGAGGTCTCCCTCCCCGGCATCGCGAAGATCAAGCTGGTTTCAGCTTTGCTGTTCGACGTCGGCGTCTACCTAGTGATCATCGGCATCACGCTGGGATTGATCGTGTCGCTCGGCGAAGAAGGCGCTGAAGGAACGGAGGAGGCCAAATGAGCCTCGTCAGCCTCGCCGTTGTCGCCGTTCTCTTTTCGATCGGTACCTACCTGATTCTGCAACGAGCGCTCTCCCGCATCATCATCGGCCTCGGCTTGCTCTCGCACGGCGCCAACCTGCTGATCATGTTGTCCGGCACCGGGCCGGCTGCTCCCCCCGTTCTCGCCGAGGGCTCCGTTGGACCGGTCGCCGATCCGCTTCCGCAAGCGATGGTGTTGACCGCAATCGTCATCACATTCGGAATCACTGCGTTTCTGTTGGCATTAGCTCTGCGCAGCTATCTCCTCACCGGCAACGACGAGGTTGAGGACGACATTGAAGACCGGCGCATCGCACGCGAGCAGCATGTCCCGGACCCGGTTCCGCACGAAGTCGAGATGCACGAGGTGCCGCTATGAGCTGGCTCCTTCCCTTGGTCGTGGCGGTGCCGGTCCTCGGCGCCGGTCTCACCGTCCTCGTAGGTCGCCGGTTGAGATTGCAGCGAACAATCGCCCTAATCGGAGTCGGGTTTGTTCTCGTTGCTGCAACGCTGCTCCTCGCTCAGGCTGATCTCGGGTCGCCGGCGGTCGCCCAGATCGGAGGCTGGGCAGCACCGGCCGGTATCACACTCGTTGCGGATCGCTTTGCTGCGATCGTTCTCACTGTGGCCGCCGCGATGCTGGTTGCGGTGTTGGTCTACGCAATGTCCCAGCTGGGTCGAGATGCACTCGACTGGTGGTTTCACACCAAGTATTTGATCCTCACAGCGGGCGTGGCCTTGTCTGTGGTCACGGGAGATCTCTTCAACCTGTTTGTCGGTTTCGAAATCATGCTGATCGCCAGCTACGTGCTGCTGACAGTGAAGACGGGTCCTGGCGAGATCCGGGCCACAATGAGCTATGTCGTAATAAATCTCGTGGCTTCCGCACTCTTCCTCGTTGTCATAGCTTTTGTCTACACGACAACCGGTACGCTCAATCTCGCCGACCTCTCACTGCGCTTGCAGGAGATCGAGCCCTCAATCCGAACCGGCTTGGGCTTGTTGATGCTCATCGTGTTTGGCATCAAAGCGGCGATTTTCCCTCTCTTCATGTGGCTGCCGGATTCCTACCCAACGGCTCCGACTCCCGTAACTGCGATCTTTGCCGGACTACTCACCAAGGTCGGAGTGTTTGTCATCATCCGCACCCAGACTCTGCTCTTCAGCCAGGACGGACCGTCGGATCTATTGCTCTTTGTCGCGGGGGCAACCATGGCGGTTGGGGTGCTCGGCGCAAT